>CAXTRJ010000083.1:0-10538 GCA_964246585.1 uncultured Sphingomonas sp.
GGTTGCGGAGACCGGCCCCGAGTTCGCCGCCTTGTTCTTCGGCGCGGTGTACGCCGGCGCCTGGCCGGTGCCGCTGCCGCTGCCGACCTCGTTCGGCGGGCGCGACAGCTATATCGAACAACTCCGCGTCCAGCTCGCCAGCTGCGACCCCGCCCTGCTCATCTACCCGCCCGAACTCGCCCCCATGGCGGCGGAGGCGGCGCGGGCGGCGAACGTCCCCGGCGTCGACTGGGACAGCTTCGCCGCGACGAACGCGCCCGAACGCCCGCTGCCGGCCGCCACCCCCGATGCGGTCGCCTATCTGCAATATTCCAGCGGCTCGACCCGCTTCCCCCACGGCGTCGTCGTCACCCACCGCGCGCTGCTCGACAACCTCGCCGCCCACTCGATCGGCATGAAGGTGGTCGAGGGCGATCGCTGCGTCTCGTGGCTGCCCTGGTATCACGACATGGGTCTGGTCGGCTGCCTGCTGTCGCCCGTCGCCAACCAAGTGTCGACCGATTACCTGAAGACCGAGGATTTCGCCCGCCGCCCGCTCGCCTGGCTCGACCTGATCAGCCGCAACGCCGGCACCACCCTCTCCTATTCGCCGACCTTCGGCTACGACATCTGCGCCCGGCGGATGTCGTCGCAGACCCGCGCGTCCGATCGCTTCGACCTGTCGCGCTGGCGCGTGGCGGGCAACGGCGCCGACATGATCCGCCCCGACGTGATGCAGGGCTTCGTCGACGCTTTCGCCGATGCGGGGTTCCAGGCGTCGGCCTTCCTCCCCTCCTACGGCCTGGCCGAGGCGACGCTGGCCGTCTCGATCATGCCGCCGGGCGAGGGCATCCGCGTCGAACTGGTCGAGGAGACCGAGCTGTCCGGCGGATCGGCCAGGAACGATCGCCCGCAACGCTACCGCGCCATCGTCAATTGCGGCAAGCCGGCGCGGGGCATGGCCGTCCAGATCCGCGAGGAGGACGGCACCCCTTTGCCCGAGCGCGCGGTCGGCAAGTTGTGGTGCAAGGGGTCGTCGGTCATGTCCGGCTATTTCCGCGACGACGCCGCCACCGCCGCCTGCATGGCGGACGGCTGGCTCGACACCGGCGACATGGGCTATCTGTCCGACGGCTATGTCTACATCGTCGGCCGCGCTAAGGACATGATCATCGTCAACGGCCGCAACCACTGGCCCCAGGACATCGAATGGGCGGTGGAGCAGCTGCCCGGGTTCAAGGCCGGCGACATCGCCGCCTTCGCCATCACCACGCCCGGCGGCGAGGAGACCCCCGCCGTCCTCGTCCAGTGCCGCAGCTCCGACGACGCCGAACGCACCCGCCTGCGCGACGCCATCCGCGAGCGCGTCCGCTCGGTCACCGGCATGAACTGCGTGATCGAACTCATCCCGCCCCGCACCCTGCCCCGCACCTCCTCGGGCAAGCTCAGCCGCGCCAAGGCGCGCAACTTGTACCTGTCGGGCGACATCAAACCCTACGACATCGCCGCCTGACGCGGGGCTCCGCTCTCCACCGCCGCACCCCGGCGAAGCCTGTCCTGGGCGACTGCCAAAGGCAGACAGTCGAAGGGGCCGGGGCCCAGTCACGGTGCGGGCTGATACGTCGGCGTAGGCTCTCGACACGCGACCTTACTGGACGCCGCCCCCGCCAGGGCAAGAGCGACACCGCCGAAATCGCGCCACTTGGATCGTCCCCGCGAATATTGCATCCCCGCCGGCGATCGAAACGATTGATCAACCCCAGCGCTGGTAACGCGTACCGGTGAGCACCTCATCCGAACCCGCCCGCGTCTCCATCCCGCTCGCCGCGCTGCTCGGCCTAGCGGAGGGCGACGACGCCGCCGACTGGGGCCGCATCCGCGCCGCCCAGCTCCACGTCGGCCATCAGCTCGCGCTGTTCTGGCTGGCGCTGAACCTTGTCGGCGCGGCGATGATCGCGGCGCTGTTCGCCCGCATCGTCCCGCTCGGCACGCTCGCCGTCTGGGGCGGGGTCACCACCGTCATCGCCGTCATGGCGACGCTGCGCCGGCTGTCCTCGCGCCACCGCGGCGACACCTACGCGACGATGGGCGACCTGCGCGAGACCGCGGTGGAGGGGTTCGCGCTCGCCGTCGCCTGGGCGGTGCCGTTGTATCTGTTCGAGGGCGCGGCCGGGACCGGCGCGGCCTACGGCCTCTGGATGGTGTTGTCGCTGCTGATGACCGCCGCCGCCGTCGCCATGGCGCCGCTGGCGCTGTCGACGCTGGTGTTCCTCGGCGGGGTCGGTGGCGCGACCGCCGCCAAGCTCCTCATCCACGGCGGCGCGATCCCCGCCGGCGCGACCCTGCTGTTCACCGCGCTGCTCATGCTGGCCTGCCTGATGCGCGCCCGCTCGCTCGTCGTCATCCGCGCCGGCGAGCTCGCCCTGGCCGAGCGCAACGAGACCGTCAGCCTGCTGCTGCGCGAGTTCGAGGACCACGGCGCCGATTGGTTGTGGGAGACCGACGCCGCCAGGCGGGTGGTGCGCGCCAACCCGCGTTTCGCCTTCGCCTGCGGGCTCGACCCCGTCACCATCGACGGCATGCCGTTCCTGCAGGTGCTCGCCGGGCCGACCTGGGAGCAGGGCAATTTCGCCGCCGGCCTGCGCGACCTCGCCGAGAAGCTGAAGGCGCGCGACAGCTTCCGCGACCTGCGCCTGCCCGTCCACATCAAGGGCGAGGAGCGCTGGTGGGAGCTCGCCGCCTCGCCTCGGTTCGACGAGCGCGGCGGTTTCATCGGCTTTCGCGGCGTCGGCTCGGACGTGACGGAGCAGCGCGCCTCCGCCGACAAGATCAACCGCATGGCCCGCTTCGACACGCTGACCGGCCTGCCCAATCGCCTCATGATCAACGAAACGCTCGCCCGCGCCATGGCCGAGGCCGACCGCTGGGGCAGTCGCTGCGCCTTCATGATGATCGACCTCGACCGGTTCAAGGCGGTCAACGACACGCTCGGCCACCCGATCGGCGACCGCCTGCTCGGCCGCGTCTCCGAACGCCTCGCCCAGATGATGACGGAGGACGAGATGATCGGCCGGCTGGGTGGCGACGAGTTCGCCGTGGTCGTCCGCGACGCGACGGAGACCGTCGCGGTCGAGCGGCTCGCCCATCGCATCATCGAGACGCTGTCGAAGCCCTACGAGGTCGACCAGCACACGCTCTACATCGGCGCCAGCGTCGGGCTGGCGATCGGCCCGCGCGACGGCCGCACCGCCGAGATGCTGATCCGCTCCGCCGACCTCGCGCTGTACCGGTCGAAGGACAAGGGCGGCGGCGTGTTCCACGCCTACGAGCCCCAGCTCCACGTCCAGGCGGAGGAGCGCCGCGTCCTCGAGATGGCGCTGCGGAAAGCGCTCGAGCTCGGCCAGATGCACATCGCCTACCAGCCCGTGGTCGAAGCGAGCACCGGCTCGCTGACCGGCTTCGAGGCGCTGCTCCGCTGGACGCACCCCGATTACGGCCCGATCTCGCCGATTAAGTTCATCGCGCTGGCCGAGGAGGCGCGCCTCATCGCCCCGATCGGCGAATGGGTGCTCAGGACCGCGTGCGAGGAGGCGGCGCGCTGGCCGGCGCACGTCCGCATCGCCGTCAACGTCTCGCCCGAACAGCTCTACAACCCCAATTTCGTCACCACCGTCGCCTCCGCCTTGAGCCAGAGCGGCCTCGACCCGACCCGGCTCGAGCTGGAGGTCACCGAAAGCGTCTTCATGCGCGAGGGCACCTGCGCGGTGCAGGTGCTGGAACGCGTCCTCGACCTCGGCGTCCGGCTCAGCCTCGACGATTTCGGCACCGGCTATTCCTCGCTCGGGTATCTCAGCCGCACGCGCTTTTCCTCGATCAAGATCGACCGGAGCTTCGTCCAGGGCGCCAGCCGGGGCCAGCGCGAGCCGATCGCGATCATCCGCGCGGTGGTGGCGCTCGCCGGCAGCCTCGGCATGGCGACGACGGCCGAAGGGGTCGAGACGGAGGCCGAGCACCGCATGGTCCAGGATCTCGGCTGCTCCAAGGTCCAGGGCTATTATTTCGGCCGCCCGCTCCCCGTCGAGGAGGCCCGCGCCATCGCGCTGCGCCGCTGGGACGACGCCGCCGCCGCCTGACCTGTTGCCCCCCTCTTGCCCCCCCGCGCCCGCCCGGTTATTGCGGACCCAGCGTAGGAGTATAGCTCAGCTGGTTAGAGCGTCGGTCTCCAAAACCGAAGGCCCTCGGTTCGAATCCGAGTACTCCTGCCAGCCGCGGCGAAGCGGCAGCAAGCAAGGCCGGCCGGCGCGACCGGAGTCGCGTCCGACGTGATGGGCTTCGCCCATCACCGGCCTCCACCTTGCGGCGACGCCCCCTTGTCGCTAAGTCCCCCGCTCTCCCTCATCATCAGGCATTCTCCGTGGCGAAGACGACCCCAGTTGAGTTCATGCGCCAAGTCCGCGCCGAGACCGCCAAGGTCGTCTGGCCGACGCGTCGCGAGACGATCCAGACCGGCATCATGGTGGTGATCATGACGACGATCCTCGCCTTGTTCTTCTTCGCGGTCGACTCGGTGTTCGAGGCGCTCGTCCGCCTCCTCCTCGGCCTCGCCAAGTAAAGGTACGAACACAATGGCGCGCTGGTACATCATCCACGCTTATTCCGGTTTCGAGGGCAAGGTCCGCGATTCGATCATGGCGGAGGCGACCCGCATGGGCCTCGACCGCCTGGTCGAGCAGATCGAGGTGCCGACCGAGACGACGACCGAGGCCAGGCGTGGCAAGAAGATCTCGGTCGAGCGCAAGTTCATGCCGGGCTACGTGCTGGCGAAGCTAGACATGAACGACCAGGTCTATCATCTGGTCAAGAACACCCCCAAGGTCACCGGCTTTCTCGGTTCGATGGGCAAGCCCCAGGCGATCAGCGAGTCCGAGGCGACCCGGATGCTGAATTCCAAGGAAGAAGCCGCCGCCGCGCCGAAGCAGAAGGTCAAGGTCGATTACGAGATCGGCGACGCGGTCAAGGTGCTCGACGGCCCCTTCGCCAGCTTCAACGGCACGGTGGAGGAGCTCGACTTCGACAAATCGAAGGTGAAGGTGTCGGTCAGCATCTTCGGCCGCGCCACCCCGGTGGAACTGGACTTCGAGCAAGTCGAGCGCTCGAAGTAAGGCTTCGCCTTACCTCGAGTTCCGCACGCGCCTAGCGCAGCTAGAAGCGAGACGGCGCTCGACCGGCCGGCCTCGCCCCGCGAGGACCGACGACGCGGCTTTGCCGCGTCACCTCTGTCGCGCATCGACCGCCGCACCATTCGATGCTACATCCCGTGCCTGAACGGAGTAGCTCGACCATGCGCACCACCATCGCCCTCGACGACGAGCTCGTCGCCAAGGCGCAGGAATATACCGGCATCACCGAAAAGTCGGCGCTCGTACGAAAGGCGCTCGAGGCGCTGATCTCGCGCGAGGCGGGCCGCCGTCTCGCGCTGCTCGGTGGATCGCAGCCCGGCTTCGTCGCGCCGCCGCGCCACCGCTTCGAGTGATCCTGGCCGACACGTCGATCTGGGCCGATCATCTCGGCAAGGGCGTCGCGCTGATGGCGGAATCGGTCGGGGCAGGACGAATTGTCATGCACCCCTATGTGCTGGGCGAGATCGCGATGGGCAATCTCGCGCCACGCGCCGCGATCCTGGCCGACCTACAGGATCTGCCAATGGCCCCGGTCGCCGAGCCCGACGAACTCCTCCGCTTCATCGACCGCCACGCCCTATTCGGCAGCGGCATCGGCTATGTCGACGCGCACCTCCTCGCCAGCACGCTGCTGATGCCCGGCGTATTGCTATGGACCCGCGACAAGCGCCTGAACGCGGCGGCGGAGCGGCTTGGAGTGGCGGCGAAGCCGGTCGACTGAATCGAACCGCGCGCGGGTTCGACGCCACGCTCCGTTCGACCGTCCCTTTGCCTTGCCGCCGGTGCCCTGCTACGCGCGCCGGCCGTTCAGGGAAAGGAGCCCGCTATGAGCCAGTCACCATTGAACCGCCGGCGGCTCCTGTCGCTGCTCGGCCTGGCGCCCGTCGCGGCGCCGCTCGCGGTCGCGGCGAAACCCATGCGCGAGCCGGTCCGCGTCCTGTTCGCCAAGGTCAATGGCGAGGCCTATTACGACGCGGCCGCGAGCATCGCGACGTTGGCGGTCGGCGACGGCGTGACGCTCAGGCGCGAGCCCGCCAACGCCCATGACCGCCGCGCGATCGAGGTGTTCGACGGCGCGGGGCGCAAGCTCGGCTATGTCGCCCGGGGCGACAACAGCGCCGTCGCGCGGATGATGGACGCGGGCGAGCGGTTCGAGGCCCGCGTCGGCCGGGTCGACCGATCGATCCGCGATATCCGGCTTGAGGTCTACTGGCTGCCCGTCTAGCCGCGCGCGCTTGCCCGCGGGCCGGCGCGCTGCTATGGGCGCCGGCTTCCCGGACCTCCGTGGAACCTTCGCGGGAGGCTTTGGCCGCTCGAACCGCTAAACTTGAACCGGGCGGGGCGCTGTCGCGCTCCCAGCCCACCTAAAGAGTGAGAACATGGCAAAGAAGATCACCGGCTACATCAAGCTGCAGGTGCCGGCGGGCAACGCCAAGCCCGCGCCGCCGATCGGTCCCGCGCTCGGCCAGCGCGGCGTCAACATCATGGAGTTCTGCAAGGCGTTCAACGCGTCCACCGGCGATGTCGAAAAGGACATGCCGATCCCGACGGTGATCACCGTCTACGCCGACCGTTCCTTCTCGTTCGAGACGAAGACGCCGCCGGCGAGCTTCCTGATCAAGAAGGCCGCCGGGCTGAAGTCGGGCTCCAAGGAGCCGGGCAAGATCTCGGGCGGCACGATCAAGCGCTCGCAGCTGAGCGAGATCGCGACGACCAAGATGAAGGATCTGAACGCCAACGACCTCGCGGCCGCGACGAAGATCATCGAAGGTTCGGCCCGGGCGATGGGCCTCGACGTGGTGGAGGGCTGACCATGGCCAAGCTGAGCAAGAAGCAGAAGGCCGGCGCGGTCGACCCCGAGAAGCTGCACGGCATCGACGAGGCGATCGCGATGGCCCGTTCCGGCGCGACGTCGAAGTTCGACGAGACGATCGAGGTCGCCCTGAACCTCGGCGTCGATCCCCGCCACGCCGACCAGATGGTCCGCGGCGTGGTGACGCTACCAAAAGGCACCGGCAAGACCGTCCGCGTCGGCGTGTTCGCGCGCGGCGCGAAGGCGGAGGAGGCGCTCGCCGCCGGGGCCGACGTCGTCGGCGCGGAGGATCTGATGCAGACGATCCAGGACGGCACGATCGACTTCGACCGCTGCATCGCCACCCCCGACATGATGGGCGTCGTCGGACGCCTGGGCAAGGTGCTCGGCCCCAAGGGGCTGATGCCCAACCCCAAGCTCGGCACGGTGACGATGAACGTCGCGGAGGCCGTCAAGGCGGCCAAGGGCGGCCAGGTCGAATACCGCGTCGAAAAGGCAGGGATCATCCACTCGGGCATCGGCAAGGCGTCGTTCCCGGAGGCCGACCTGCGCGCGAACTTCGACGCGCTGGTCGACGCGGTGGTCCGCGCCAAGCCGAGCGGCGCCAAGGGCAAGTACGTCCGCAAGATCGCGGTCAGCTCGACCATGGGCGCGGGCATCAAAGTCGACACTAACGAAGTGAACGCCGTCTAAGACGGACAGCATCCGTCGCGAGTAGGAAGGGCCGGGTTCACCCCCGGCCCTTTTCGCGTCGAGGGAACATCCCCGCGCCCCGGCGCTTGGACCTGAACAAGCACGAAGGAGCGCCCCATGGCCGAAGACCGGTTGACGATCGACGAAGCCACCCTGTTCGACAATGTCGACGAGCGCCAGGTCGAGTTCGACGCGGAAGTAAGCGGCGAACGCTACCAGTTCGCCGCGCAATATGGCGTCCTCGAAGCGCTCGCCGCCGAGTTCCCCGTCACAGAACCCGTCGCGACGCTGCGCCGCCATCTCGCCCGCATCGAGCGGGTCGGCACGGTCGCGCTCGCCCGCGACACCGACGCCGAGCTGGTCGTCATCAGCGAAAACGACCTCGATTGAGCGCGCGCATGACCGAAATCGACTGGACGATGAGCGCCGCGCTGGAGAACGTCACCCGCGCCGGCCAGGAATTGCCCGAGGTGACCAGCCTCGCCGGCGCGGTCCGCGCCTGGACCGCGCTCGACGAGACCCTGCGCGCCGAGGCGACGCTGACTCCCGAACGCCCGGTCGCGCTCGACGCCGGCGAGCCGACCACCAGCTTCGCCGGCGACGCGATCGCCACGTTGGCGGAACGGCTGCCGAAGTAAGGGCGTCGCGATCGTTGTTCCCCGGCGAAGGCCGACGCCCAGTCACGATGGTCGGGCCAGGATAGTCCTGGGGCGGATTCACCTTAACGCGCCGGATGACAGCGATACCATCCCCGTCACCCCGGACTTGTTCCGGGGTCCACGGCGCAGCGAGAGCTACGGCCCCGAAGGTACGCGGCACGATCCGACCATCGAGCGGCTTGCGTTGTTGGAACCCATCTGGTTCGCTGGCTTTATGACGAAGAACCGCGACCCCAGCACCGCCCTGACGACGCCCGCTCCCTCGGAGCCCGTCGTCGCTCCCGCCACTCGCCGTCCTCGGCTGAAGCATCCCAAGGAATGGGGCAGGCCCCACCCGGCGCACGGACCCGTGCGGTTGTTGCCGCGCCGCCGCGACGGGTCGATCCCCGCATATTACTATATGTCGCCCGAGCAGATCGAACAATATCGGGTGGATCCGCCACTGCCCGATGTCGAGCCCGCCGCCCCCACCCCGCCCGCGGTCCTCGCCGCGCGCCGCTCCGGGATGTTCGACCTGAGCGGTCGCGAACTGGCACCAACTCACCCCGACCACGGTCCGATGCACCTGCTCCCGCGTCAGGAAGACGGCACCTTCTCCGCCTTTTATTATTGCACAAAGGACGAGCTCGCCGCCGGCGGCATGCTGGCCCCGCCCCCGCGTCGCCAGCGTCGCGACGGCTGGAACGCCGAGCGCATGGCGACCTTCATCCGCGTCCTGCGCGCGACCGCCAGCGTCACCGACGCCGCGCGCGCGGCCGACCTGTCGCGCCAGTCCGCCTATGCGCTCTATGCCGAGCCCGATGCTCAAGCGTTCCGGGAGGCGTGGGACGAGGCGCTGCGTGGCGCGGTCGGCGTCCTCGCCGCCACCGCGTTCGACCGCGCGGTTAACGGGGTGGAGGAGATCGTCTATCACAAGGGAGAGCGCATCGGCGTCCGCTGGAAATACGACAATCGCCTGCTCACCTTTCTCCTTCGTGTCCGCGATCCGCTCAATTTCGCGTCCCCGGGCGAGCTGAATGGCCGAGGTCGCCATCGCGCGCTCGAGCCGCGCGGACCGATCGAACCCGCGCTCGAACGGCTGGCCGCCGCCGAGACGGCTTGGGGAAGCTCGCTACCCGGCGAGGCCACCGCCGCCCCGGCGCTCGCCGCGCCCGCCGATCAACCCTCCCTCGTGTCAAGTTTGTCAGGTTCGGAGCAATCGGGCGGGATCGCCGCGCAAGCCTCCCTCGTGTCAGGTTTGTCAGCTTCCGATACGTCCGACGCCGCGCGCGATTGACTTACCGCCCCGATCCGCTAATGGCGCGGCTCTGCTCGGCAGGCCTCGGCCCGCCGGGTTTTCCGTCCGAGACGGCAGGTGGCCGGGGTTTCCCGTCCTTAATCTCCTGCCTAGACGGGGAATGGATTCCGCCGCGCCCACGCGCCCGGTCCGCCGCTTCCACGCGGCTCCCATCCCCATCGACGAGACACCCCGGAGGTCGGGTGTTCCGCGCCTCCGGTAACCGGGTTCCGTGCTCGCGCGGGCCCATTGGAGAATGGCATGGACAGAGCTGAAAAGGCTGCGGCCGTCGCCGAGCTCAACCGTAATTTTGCCGAAGTCGGCGTGGTGGTCGTCACCCGCAATCTTGGCATGACGGTGGCGCAGTCGACCCAGCTGCGCAATCGGATGCGGGAGGCCGGCGCGAGCTACAAGGTCTCGAAGAACAAGCTTGCCCGGATCGCGCTGGACGGCACCGACTACCACTCGCTGGGCGACCTGCTCACCGGGCCGGTCGGTCTCGCCACCTCGACCGACCCGGTCGCCGCCGCCAAGGTCGCGGTCGACTTCGCCAAGACGAACGACAAGTTCGAGATCGTCGGCGGCGCGATGGGCGCGACCGCGCTCGACGTGGCGGGCGTGCAGGCGCTGGCGACGCTTCCGTCGCTTGACGAGCTGCGCGCGAAGATCGTCGGGTTGCTCGTGGCGCCCGCGACCAAGCTGGCCACGCTCACGCAGGCCCCGGCGGCGCAGCTCGCCCGGGTGCTGCAGGCCTATGCCGACAAGGACGCCGAGACGGCGACCGAAGCCGCGTAGTTCGCACCTGATACGACACAATCAACCGAACCTTAGATACGGAGAATACCCATGGCAGACCTGAACGCGCTGGTTGACCAGCTGAGCACCCTTACCGTCCTCGAGGCGGCCGATCTGTCGAAGCTGCTCGAGGAGAAGTGGGG
>CAXTRJ010000084.1:0-10421 GCA_964246585.1 uncultured Sphingomonas sp.
CCGATCGACCGCGGCTTCGTCCGGGACGGCGTCACGGTCGTCGCCGCCGCCGACCTGCTCGGTGGCCGCGCGCGCGGCGACGGCGAGGCGACCAGCGCGGGCAATCCGCTGCTCGGCGACACCGGCGATCTCCGCCCCGGCGACGTCGTCGTCCACGAGGAGTTCGGCATCGGCGTAGTCGAGGGGCTGGAGACGGTCGCCGACGCTTCTGGCGGGGCCGAGGGCGACGCGATCCTGCTCACCTATGCGAAGGGCGGCAAGCGGCTGGTGCCGGTGGCGGAGGCCGACCGCATCTGGCGCTACGGCGCGGACGCCGACGCGGTGACGCTCGACGCGCTCGACGGGTCGAGCTGGCTCAAGCGGCGCGGCGCGATCGACGCCGCCATCGCCGAAAGCGCCAAGGGTCTGGCCAAGATGGCGGCCGAGCGCGATGCCCGGACCACCGATCCGATCGAGCCCGATTTCTCCGCCTATGAGCGTTTCGCCGCCGGCTTCCCGTTCACCGAGACCCCCGACCAGGCGCGCGCCATCGCCGCCGTCCGCGCCGACCTGGCGTCGGGCAAGCCGATGGATCGCCTCGTCGTCGGCGACGTCGGCTACGGCAAGACCGAGGTCGCGCTCCGCGCCGCCGCCTTGGTCGCGCTCGCCGGGCGTCAGGTGGCGATCGCCGCGCCGACAACCGTGCTCGTCCGCCAACATATCGAGACGTTCGCCAAGCGTTTCGCGGGCGCCGGCGTCGAGGTCGCCGGCCTGTCGCGCCTGTCGAGCGGGGCGGAGAAGAAGCGCGTGGTCGCCGGCCTCGCCGACGGCTCGATCGGCGTCGTCATCGGCACCGGCGCGGTCGCCGGCAAGACCGTCGCCTACAAGGATCTGGCGCTGGTCGTCATCGACGAGGAACAGCGTTTCGGCGCCGCCGACAAGGCCAAGCTCCACGAACTCGGCGCCGGCCACGTCCTGACGCTCAGCGCCACGCCCATCCCGCGCACGCTGCAATCGGCGCTTGTTGGACTCCAACAAGTGTCGGTCATCGCCACGCCCCCTGCCCGCCGCCAGCCGATCCGCACAACCATCGCCAACTTCCAGGACGCGACCGTCCGCACCGCGCTGCTCCGCGAAAAGGGCCGACGCGGGCAAAGCTTCGTCGTCGTGCCCCGGATCGAGGACATGGGCGCGCTGGCGGATAAGCTCGCCAAGCTCGTCCCGGAACTAAGCATCGTCGCCGCGCACGGCAAAATGTCGGCGGGGGAGATCGACGACGCGATGGTTTCGTTCGCGGGCGGGGACGGCGACGTCCTGCTGGCGACCAACATCATCGAGGCCGGGCTCGATGTGCCGCGCGCCAATACCATGATCGTCCACCACGCCGACCGCTTCGGCCTGTCGCAGCTCCACCAGCTGCGCGGCCGCGTCGGGCGTGGCGGCCGGCGCGGCCAGATCCTGCTGCTGACCGACGCCGACGCCGAGATCGCCGAGGGCACCCTGAAACGCCTCCGCACGCTCCAGGCGTTCGACCGGCTCGGCGCCGGCTTCGCCATCAGCGCGCGCGACCTCGACATGCGCGGCGCTGGCGACCTGCTGAGCGACGTCCAGTCGGGCCATATGAAGCTGATCGGCATCGACCTGTACCAGCATCTGCTGAGCCTGGCGCTGCGCCAGGCGCGCGGCGAGCAGGTCGACGAATGGGTGCCCGAGCTCCATTTGGAGCTTACCGGCCGCCTGCCCGACACATGGATACCCGAGGCGGAGGTCCGCCTGTCGCTCTACGGCCGCCTCGCCCGCATCAACGAGGAAGGCGCGCTCGACGCGTTCGAGGAGGAACTGGAGGACCGCTTCGGCGCGCTTCCCGAGGACGCCCGCCGCCTCGTCGATCTGGCGCGCATCCGCGTCCGGGCGCGGGCGGGGGGGATCGCCCGCATCGATGCCGGCCCCGCCGCCATCGCGCTGACCCCGCGCGGCAAGGTGAAGATGCCCAAGGTCGAGGGCCTGACGGAAAAAGGCGACCGCTGGATCGCCGCCGAGCGCATCGAGAACCCGGCCGAGCGCGCGGAGCGGGTAGGCGCGCTATTGGCGGAGATCGCGGACTAATCGTCACCGGGACAGGGAGGACTTAAGCTACCGCCCCAACCGCACCAGCGCCTCGTCAAGCGCCGACAGGAATCGCGACCGGTCCGCCTTGCCGAACGGCGCCGGCCCGCCGACCGCGTCACCCCCGGCGCGCAGGTCCGCCATGATAGCCCGAGTTGCGATCGCCGCGCCGATCGAATTGGCGGTGAACGGCTTGCCCGTATGCGCCAGCACCGTCGCTCCCGCCTTGACGCACCGATCGGCGAGCAGGATGTCGCCCGTCACCACGACAGTGGCCGCGCCCGCCTGATCGGCGATCCAGTCGTCGGCGGCGTCGAACGCATCGGACACCACGACGCGGCTGACCAGCGGATGGTCGGGTACGCGGAACGGGGAGTTGCTGACGATCACCACCGGTACTTCGCGACGATACGCCACCCGGTAGATCTCGTCCTTGACCGGGCAGGCATCGGCATCGACCAGGATGCGGGTGGTAGCCACCACTATCTGGGCTGCGGGCGTTTCGGCCGATGCGGCTTGGCCTGATGCCGCATCGGCGCCGGCCCGTTAGGGGCGCGGCGCAGCGTCGCGCGGGGGGCGGCGCGCGGCGGCGCTTGGCCGCTCTCCATCGCTTCGATCGCGATCCCGCTCTCGTCCTCGCCGCCCGGATTGGCGGTGCGTACCAGCGCGGCGGCGAACTTCGCGGCGATGGCGCGTGGGATCTCGAACCGCGTCTCGTTCGCCTCGATCCGGATCGCGCCAATCTCGTTCTTGGTGATGTGGCCGCGCCGGCACAGCAGCGGCAGGATCCAGCGCGGGTCGGCGTTCTGTCGCCGTCCAACGTCCATGTGGAACCAGACGGTGTCCTCGAACCCGGGGCGATGCCCGTCGGCGCGATCGTCGCTCCGCTCGGGGCCGCGCGGCCCCTGATCGAGCATCTCCTCGGGCGTCGGCATCTTGGCGCGGTGCGCCTGAACCAGCGCGGCGGCGATGTCCGCCGGCGATTTCTCGGCGAGCAGCCGCTCGGCCAGCGCGCGATCCTCGTCGTCGACCTCGACCGGCTGCATCAGCGCGGTCAGCAGCCGCTCGCGGTCGCCGGCGCGGATGTCGTCGGGGGTCGGCACCGGCACCCACTCGGCGTTGATCCGCGCGCCCTTCAACATCATGTCGACGCGGCGGCGGCGTGGATAGGGCACGATCAGCACCGCCGTCCCCTTCTTGCCGGCGCGCCCGGTGCGGCCCGAGCGATGCTGCAACGTCTCGGCGTCGCGCGGCAACTCGACATGGACGACGAGGCTGAGTGTCGGCAAGTCGATCCCGCGCGCCGCGACGTCGGTCGCGACGCAAACGCGCGCGCGGCGGTCGCGCAGCGCCTGCAAGGCGGCGTTGCGCTCGTTCTGTGAATGCTCGCCCGACAGCGCCACCGCGCCGAACCCGCGCTCGACCAGGCTGGCGTGAAGGTGCCGCACATTGTCGCGCGTGGCGCAGAACAGCATCGCCGTCTCCGCCTCGTGGAACCGCAGCAGATTGATGACGGCGTGCTCGATGTCCGACGGCGACACCGCCACCGCCTGGTAGCTGATGTCGCCGTGCCCACGATCCTCGCCGACGGTCGAGATGCGCAACGCGTCGCGCTGGTACCGTTTGGCGAGCGCGACGATCGGCTTGGGAATGGTGGCGGAGAACAGGAACGTGCGCCGCTCGGTCGGCGTCGAATCGAGGATTTGCTCCAGGTCCTCGCGAAATCCCATGTCGAGCATCTCGTCGGCCTCGTCGAGCACCGCGACCTTGAGGCTCGACAGCGTCAGCGCCCCGCGCTCCAGATGGTCGCGCAGCCGCCCCGGCGTCCCGACGACGATATGCGCCCCGTGCGCGAGACTTCGCCTCTCCTTCGACGCATCCATCCCGCCGACGCAGGTCGAGATGCGCGCGCCCGCCTTGCCGTACAGCCAGACCAACTCGCGGCTGACCTGCAACGCCAGCTCGCGCGTCGGCGCGATCACCAGCGCCAGCGGCTCGCGCGGCGGCGGCAGCTGATTGTCGACCAGCAAATCCTCGGCGAGCGCGAGGCCAAACGCGACGGTCTTGCCCGATCCCGTCTGGGCGGAGACGATGAGATCACGCCCCTTCGCCTCCGGCTCGAGCACGGCGGCCTGGACGGGGGTAGGCGAGGCATAGCCACGCGCGGCGAGCGCTTCGGAGAGAAGCGGTGGCAGATGGGAGAATGGCATGAGGGTCCAACATGGGGAGCGCGGCCGGATCGGCAAGCGGGGCAGGGGCTTAACCCAGGTTGGCGTGGGTGGCCATGGTGATCGGGTTTAGGGCGCGAAAGACACCTGTCGAGTGAACCCGCCGCTCGTCGCCCGCCAGCGACGTGGCTTGGAGGGCACGGCCTCGGGCGCTAGCGTCCTGCCATGAGACGGCTCGTCATGTCATTCCTGCTCCTCTTCGCCGCGTCCGGCGCCGCCGCGCAACCGGCGCCGATCGTGCCGGGCGAAGGATTCGAGGTCGAGCGCTACACCGTCGCGCTTCGCCCCGACCTGGCGACGAGGGCCATGTCCGGCGCCGAGACCATCGTGGTGCGGAGCGCGTCCGATCGGCTGGCGCGATTGTCGTTCACGGGCAACGCGCTCCGGATCAGCGAGGCGACCGTGGACGGTAAGCCGGTCGAGGTTTCGGCGAGCAAGGACGCCATCGTCTTTCCCCTGCCGCGCGTCCTGGGCAAAGGGCGAAGGGCGACGCTAGCTTTCCGGTTCGATGGCACGCCGGCGCGGGGCGTCACCGCGGCGGCGGGGGGCCTCTACACCAGCTACTTCGCGTGCGACTGGATGGTATGTCTTCAGGACGCCCCGGGGGACAAGGCGCATCTGGCGCTCGACCTGTTCCTGCCCGCCGGGGTGGCATCGGTCGGGGTGGGACGCGCCGCGCTAGAGACGGCGTTGCCCGGTGGCCTGGTCCTACATCGTTGGCGCTCCACCCGGCCCTATTCGTCCTACCTCTACGCCTTCGCCGCCGGCCCGTTCGCGCGCCGGTCCACCCGAACGGCCCAGGGCGAACTCGTCTATGTCGATGCGACGGGCGCAAAAGCCGATCTGGACGCCCTGTTCGGGCAGGCGCCCGCGATGGCGACGTTCTTCGCCGGCAAAGCGGGGATGGCGTTGCCGGATCATCGTTACGCGCAACTGCTGGTGCCCGGTCGCGAAGCGCAGGAGTCGGCCAGCTTCTCGCTCATTGGCGAGGCCGAACTGGACCGGGAGCGCGACGATCCGTCGTCCGCCTGGGTCATCGCGCATGAGATGGCGCATCAGTGGTGGGGCAATCTCGTTACCTGCGCGACCTGGCGGGATTTCTGGCTGAACGAGGGCATCACCACCTTCATGGTCGCGGCGTGGAAGCAGCATAGCGGGGGCGAGGCCGCTTATCGGCGGGAGCTCGACGTCGCCCGTCGCAGGGCCGAGCGAAACCGCGAGATGGGCTTCGACAAACCGCTCGCATGGGCCGGCGAATACCCGTCGCTCGGCGCGCGGCGCGCGGTGCAGTACAGCAAGGGCGCGCTGTTCCTTGCCGATCTACGGGAGTCGATCGGCGACGCCGCCTTCTGGAATGGGCTGCGACGCTTCACGCGGCGGCATGCCGGGGGAACGGTGACGAGCAGGGACTTCCAGGATGCGATGGAGAAGGCGAGCGGGCGCGATCTCTCGCCGATGTTCGCCGAGTGGGTTTACGACGAGTAGCTAGCGGCCGCCGTTCGGCTTTCACCATTGGCGGGCATCGCCTACATTCCGCCCCCGCGCCTGTCGGCCAAGGCCAGCGTGTACCGCGCTTCGTCGAGGTGAAGCAGCTCCGCCATCTCGCCGTCGACCCGGATCGCACCGCGAGCCGCCGCCCCCGGGTCGTCGAACGCCGCGACGATGCGGCGGGCGCGGGCGATCTCTTCCGCATCGGGCGCGAAGGCGCGGTTGGCGGGGGCGATCTGCGAGGGGTGGATCAGCGTCTTGCCGTCGAAGCCGAGCGCGCGGCCCTGGCGGCACTCCGCCTCGATCGCGGCTTCGTCGTCGAGAACATTGCTCACCCCGTCGAGCACTGTCAGGCCATGGGCACGACCGGCGAGGACGATGTGCGCCAGTGCCGGCATCAACGGCGCGCGGTCGACGCCCGGCCGGCAACGCAGATCCTTGGCGAGGTCGTTGGTCCCCGCCACCAGCACCGCCAGCCCCGTCTCGTCCGCCACCGCGACGATCGACGTCAGGTCGAGCACCGCCCGCGCGGTCTCGATCATCGCCCACAGCGGCAGGTCGCCGACCGCCGCGTGGCCCGCGCGCAAGGTCGCCGCGTCCGACACCTTGGGCAGCAGCACCGCATCGGGCCGCGCCGCCGCTACCGCGAGCAAGTCCTCTCCGCCCCATTCCGTATCCAGCGTGTTGACCCGCACCACCACCTCGCGCCCGCCGAACCCCTCGCGCACCGCCGCCACCGCCGCCGCCCGCGCGTCGACCTTCGCGTCGGGCGCGACCGCGTCCTCCAGATCGAGGATGACGACGTCGCACGGCAACGCCCGCGCCTTCGCCACCGCCCGCGCGTTCGACGCCGGCATGAACAGCGCGCTGCGGCGTGGTCTGGGTTCGGGCCGGATCACCGCCCCGTCAGCCCGCCGAGCACCTGCCGCGCGGTCTCGGCGATGACGTGGCCCGTGCCGCTGTCGCCCTTGACCATCGACGCCATGAACCCGCGCGCCTGCTCGAAGCTGAGGTGCGGTGGCAGCGGCGCGACCGCGGGATCGGTCTTGACCTCCAGCACCACCGGCCGGTCGGACGCCAGCGCCTCCGCCCAAGCTTCGCTCAACCGCTCGGGATCGTCGATGAACATGCCCCGCAGTCCCGCCAGCTCGGCGAAGCGCGCATAGGGGAAGTCGGGCAGGTCCTGCGACGCCGGCCAGCGCGGGTTGCCCTCCATCACCCGCTGCTCCCACGTCACCTCGTTCAGATCCTCGTTGTTGAACACGCACACGACGAAGCGCGGGTCGGCCCAGCGCCGCCAGTATTTTCCCACCGTGATCAGCTCGGCCATGTTGTTCATCTGCATCGCGCCGTCGCCGACCAGCGCCACCACCGGCCGCGTCGGGTGGGCGAACTTGGCGGCGATCGCGTAGGGTACCGCCGCCCCCATCGAGGCCAGCCCGCCCGACAGCGACGCCCGCTGCCCCCGCTTTACCTGGTAATCGCGCGCGTACCAGTTGCAGCACGAACCCGAATCCGACGTGACGATCGCGTCGTCGGGCAACAGCGGCGACATCTCCCACACCACCCGTTGCGGGTTGACCGGGTTCGCCGACGCCATCGCCCGCCCGCGCAGCTTCTCGCGCCAGTCGCGCATCCCCTTCGCGATGCCGTCCCGCCAATCGCGATCCTCCCGCCGATCGAGCAACGGCAACAGCGCGCGCAGCGTCTCGGTCGCGTCGCCGTGGAGGTTGACCTCGACCGGATAGCGCAACCCCAGCATCGCCGCGTCGATGTCGATCTGCACGCTGCGCGCCTGGCCGTCGGGCGGCAGGAACTCGGCCCAGGGAAAGCCGGTGCCGATTATCAACAACGTGTCGCACCCGGTCATCAGGTCGGACGACGGCTCGGTCCCGAGCAGCCCGATCGTGCCGGTGACGAAGGGCAGGTCGTCGGGCAGCACGTCCTTGCCGAGCAGCGCCTTGGCGACCCCCGCGCCGAGCCGCTCGGCGACCGCGATCACCTCGTCGGCGGCGTCGCGCGCCCCCGCGCCGATCAGGATCGCGACCTTCGTGCCCGCGTTCAGCACCTCGGCCGCGCGGCGGAGGTCGGCGTCATACGGCACCACGCGCGGCCGGGTGTAGCCCGGCCCCGACCGCGTGAAGCCGTGGTGCCGCGCCGGCTCCTCCCAGGGCTCGTCCTGCAGGTCCTTGGGGAAGATCAGCGTCGTCACCCCGCGCTCGGCGATCGCCACCCGCAGGCCCCGGTCGATCAGGTGCCGCACCTGCGCCGGCGCGGCCGCCTCCTGAACGAACTCGGATACATCGGCGAACATCCGGTCGAGGTTCATCTCCTGTTGGTACGACGCCCCGCGCACCGTCCGTTCCGCCTGGCCGCAGATGGCGAGCACCGGCTGATGGTCGAGCTTGGCGTCGTACAGCCCGGTGATCAGGTGCGTCGCGCCCGGCCCGCCGGTCGACAGGCACACCCCCAGTTCGCCGGTGAACTTGGCGTGCGCCACCGCCATGAACGCCGCCATCTCCTCGTGCCGGACCTGGATAAACTCGATCCCGTCCCCGGACTTCTCGGCCCGCTGCAACGCGCCGAGCACGCCGTTGATGCCGTCCCCGGAATAGCCGTAGATGCGGGTCACGCCCCACGCCTTCAGCCGCTCGACGATGAAATCGCTGGTCGCCTTCGCCATGATCGTCTCCGGTTGATCAAGGGCGTGAACGCGCGGGCCAGCGGGTGGTGCCCAGGAGCTAGCCGTCCTCGCGCCGCAAGCCGTCGACCAGGCTGTCGAACGCCTCACCGGAAACCGCGTCGCGCAGTTGCGCCTCCAGCGCGCGATAGGCGGCGAGCACCGCCGTCCCGCGCTCGCTCAGCCGGGCGCCGCGCGCGACGCCGCCTCCCGCCACCGTCTCGACCAGCCGCTCGGCCCAGCACCGGTTCATCTCGTCGACCAGCAGCCAGGTCCGCCGGTAACTCATCCCCAACGCGCGTCCCGCCGCCGAGATCGAGCCCTCGCGCGCGATCGCCTCGAGCAGGTCGGCCTTGCCCGGCCCCATCGCGATCTCGTCGCCCAGGCAGAACTGCGCCTTCAGCTTCAGCGCGCCGACGCGCATCTATTCCCCGATCAGCACGGTCACGGCCGGACTCCTCGCCCCCGATCTACCGGGTTGGCCGAGACGGCGGAAGTGGGCGACGGAGCCGAATCGCCCGTCGCTCGTTTAATTGGTCGTTACGCGTCCGTTCCTCCACTTTCGACGATGGACTCCTCGATGACCAGTGCGCTCGCCAAGCGATTGATGACCTATCTCGATCTGACCACGACGGAGGGCGAGACGCTCGGCTCGCTCGAACGTCGCTATCGCACGCTCACACCCGGCGAGGTGCTGCTGCGCGAGGGTGATCCGACCGACCAATTGTTCATCGTCGTCGAAGGTTGGTTGCACGCGTCGTTGCGCCTGTCGGACGGCGCGCGGCAGATCCTCCAGCTCCATTTTCCCGGCGACCTGATCGGCTTGTCGAGCCTCGCCTGGAACAAGGCCGGCACCACGCTCACGGCGATCAGCGGTTGCACCGTCGCGACCTTTCCGCAGGACGACCTGACCCGGGTGTTCCGCTCGCACCCGCGCCTCGCCGCGCTGCTCTACACCGTCGCCGCCGCCGAGCAGGTGGCGTTCAGCGACCGGTTGGCGTCGCTCGGTCAGACCGACGCCCGCGCCCGAATCGCCGCCTTGTTCCTCGACATACTGTCGCGGCTGCGCGTCGGCATGCCGCGCGCGGCGATCGGCAACCGCTTCGACCTGCCGTTGACGCAAACCGACATCGGCGCCGCCACCGGACTGACCAAGGTCCATGTCAACCGGACGCTGCGACGGATGGAGGAGGACGGCTTGATCGCGCGCGACGGCCGCGTCGTCGAGATCGTGCGGGAGGCCGAGCTGGTCGCGATCGCCGCCTTTCGCGACCGGCTGACCCACATCGCCACCGACTGGCTACCCTCGGCGACGCCGCGCAGCTATGCCCCGGTCAGCGAGGCCGTCACCGCCCACTGAGGTCGATCCTACGGGGGTGGGAGCAGCGGTGATCGGCCGATTCCTCGGCCAGGAGAGGCAGTTGAAGTTTACCCTTCTATTCAAGGATTCGGTTCTGGCCACGTCGCTCGACATCGGGATCGCCCGGTTGCTCGACCCGACGCGGCGGCGCGGGTGGACGACGGTATGACCGCGCTTTCCCCCGCGATCGTGCCGCTGTTCCGCGAACTCGGCGATCTCAAGCGCATCCGCTCGGCCGGGCGATCGGGATCGATCGCGACGCGGCTGTTCGCCAATGCCTGGGCGGCGCTGGCGGCGGCGCGGCTCGGCGATCTCGACCGGGTGACCCTGCGCGCGCTGGGCTTGAACGACGTCGAAGCCGTCGCTGTCCTCCGCCGCGCGTTCGACCAGGTCGCCGCGCCGCTCGACGCCGATCTCGCGGGCACGTTGCGCGCGGCGCTGCCCAACGGCGCGCCGATGGGCCTGCGCCCGCCTGACTTCGTCCGGTCGCTCGCCGAACAGCCGCGCGCCGGCGTCACCGCGCCCGGCCGCCCCCGGCTGATGTTCCAGCCGACCGAGAACCATGCCGAGCATTGCCTCC
>CAXTRJ010000085.1:0-10378 GCA_964246585.1 uncultured Sphingomonas sp.
GCCTGGGGCTGCGCCTCGCGCGTCGCCGCGGGCTGGGGCGCCGCTTCCTTGGCGGGCGCGCCGTCGCCGGCGTCGATCGTCGCCAGCATCGCGCCGACCTGCACCGTGTCGCCGACCTTCACGGCGTGCGCGCCCATCGTGCCGGCGACCGGCGACGGCACCTCGACCGACACCTTGTCGGTTTCCAGGCTGGCGATCGGCTCGTCGGCCTTGACCGGGTCGCCGGGCTGCTTGAGCCACTCGCTCAGCGTCGCCTCGGTGATCGATTCGCCCAGCACGGGGACGGTGACTTCGGTTGCCATGATCAGCCTGCCTGTTGTTTCGATTTGGCGCCGCCGTCGATCGCCTCGGCGGCTTCGCCCTTGCTCAGCCCAAGCGCGTCGGCGACCAGCGCGTTCTGCTCGGCATTGTGGCGCTTCATCAGCCCCGTCGCCGGCGATGCCGCCGCCTTGCGCCCGGCGTAGCGCGCGCGGGCGACGTTCGCCCCGGACGCCTTCAGCGCCTCCTCGATCAGCGGCTCGACAAAGGACCAGTAGCCGTTGTTCTTCGGCTCCTCCTGCGCCCAGACCACCTCTTCGAGATTGGTCATGCGGGCCAGGCGCGCGGTCAGCGGCTCGCCCGGGAAGGGGTAGAGCTGCTCGATGCGGACGATCGCGGTGGTCGCGTCGCCGGCCTCGTCGCGCGCGTCGAACAGGTCGTAGGCGACCTTGCCGGTGCACAGCACCAGCCGCCGGACCGCCTCGCCGGCGGGGGCGGCGGGATCGGACAGGATGCGCTTGAAATGCGTGTCGCCGACGAAGTCCGCCGCGTCGGACACCGCGCGCTTGTGACGGAGCAGCGACTTGGGCGTCATCACCACCAGGGGCTTGCGGAAATTGCGGTGCATTTGCCGGCGGAGCAGGTGATAGTAGTTGGCCGGCGTGGTACAGTTTGCCACCTGCATATTGTCCTCGGCGCATAGTTGCAGGAAGCGTTCGGGCCGCGCCGACGAGTGCTCGGGCCCCTGCCCCTCGTATCCGTGTGGCAGCAGCATGACGAGGCCGTTGGCGCGAAGCCATTTCGACTCGCCCGATGCGATGAACTGGTCGATCATGATCTGCGCGCCGTTGACGAAGTCGCCGAACTGCGCCTCCCACAGCACCAGCGTTTTGGGATCGGTCAGCGCATAGCCATATTCGAAGCCGAGCACGCCATACTCGCTCAAGGTACTATCGAGCACCTCGAAGCGGCCATGCTCGACCGTCTGGAGCGGCACGTATTTGTGCTCGTCGGTCTGATCGACCCACACCGCGTGACGTTGCGAGAAGGTGCCACGGCCGGAATCCTGCCCCGACAGGCGGACACCGTACCCCTCCGCCAGCAACGTCCCGAACGCCAGCGCCTCGCCGGTCGCCCAGTCGAATTTCGCGCCCGACTTGAACATCTCGCGCTTGGCGTCGAGGACGCGGCCGAGCGTCTTGTGGATCGCCAGGCCTTGCGGGATCGTCGTCAGCGTCCGGCCGATCGCATCGAACAGCTTGGGCTCGACGCCCGTCTCGATATTGCGCCGCGCGCTCTCCGGGTCGGCCGGCGCGCTGAGGCCGGACCAGCGGCCCTCGAACCAGTCGGCGCGGTTGGGCTTGTACGCCGCCCCCGCCTCGAACTCGCCTTCCAATAGCGTTGTGAACTGGCGGACATTGTCGTCGACCCAGGCTTGGTCGACGACGCTCTCGCCCATCAGCCGCTTGGCATAGACGTCGCTGACCGGCGGATGCTGGCGGATGCGGTCGTACATCAGCGGCTGGGTGAAGCTCGGCTCGTCGCCCTCGTTGTGGCCGAAGCGGCGGTAGCACCACATGTCGATGACGATGTCGCGGTGGAACTTCTGGCGGAACTCGATCGCGATCTTGGTGGCGAAGGTCACCGCCTCGGGATCGTCGCCGTTGACGTGGAAGATCGGCGCCTGGACTCCCTTCGCCACGTCGGATGAATAGGGCGACGAGCGCGCGAATTGCGGGCTGGTGGTGAAGCCGATCTGGTTGTTGATAATGAAGTGGACGCAACCGCCGGTGTTGTAGCCGCGAATGCCGGAGAAGCCGAAACACTCCCACACGATCCCCTGCCCCGCCATCGCCGCGTCGCCGTGGATGAGGACGGGGAGCGAGCCGCAATGATCCTCCAGATCGCCGGCGATCGTCTGGATCGCGCGGGTCTTGCCGAGCACCACCGGATCGGCCGCCTCGAGGTGCGACGGATTGGCGACCAGCGACAGGTGGACCTTGATCCCGTCGAACTCGCGATCGGCGCTGGTGCCGAGATGGTATTTCACGTCGCCCGAGCCCGCCACGTCCTCCGGATTGGCGGTGCCGCCAGAGAATTCGTGAAAGATGACGCGCAGCGGCTTGGCCATGACATTGGCGAGGACGTTCAGCCGGCCCCGGTGCGCCATGCCGAAGACGATCTCGCGGATGCCGTATTGGCCGCCATATTTGATGACCGATTCGAGCGCGGGGATCATGCTCTCGCCGCCGTCGAGACCGAAGCGCTTGGTGCCGACATATTTGCGACCCAAGAACCGCTCCCACTGCTCGGCCTCGATCACCTTGTTGAGGATCGCCTTCTTGCCCTGGGGGGTAAACTCGACGGCCTTGTCCTTGCCTTCCATCCGGTCCTGCAGGAAGCGGCGCTCGTCGACATCGGCGATGTGCATATATTCGAGGCCGACATGGCCGCAGTAGTTGGCGCGCAGGATCTGGACGACCTCGCGCACGGTCGACCATTCGAGGCCGAGCGTGCCGCCGACATAGACCGGGCGATCGAGGTCGGCGGCGGAGAAGCCGTGATATTCCGGGCTGAGATCGGCGGGCAGTTCCTGGCGCGCGGCGCCCAAAGGGTCGAGGTCGGCGGCGAGATGGCCGCGGACGCGGTAGGTGCGGATGAGCAGCTGGACGCGGATCGCGTCGGCGGCGGCTTTGGTCACGTCGACCTGCGGCGTGGCGGCGGGCGCCGGCGCGGCGGGCTTGCCCTTCGCCGGTTTCGCCGCCGGCTCCATCTGCGTCGGGTCGAGCGCCGCCGTCAGGTCGTCGGTCGCGGTCGGCGGCCACGTCCCGCTCGCCCAGCTGGGGCCGGCGGCGCCGCCTTCGAGCCCTTCGAAGAAGCCGCGCCAGCCGGGCTCGACCGCGTCGGGCGACGTCTTGAAGCGCTCATACAGCGTTTCGACGAACGCCGGGCTGACGCCGGCGGCGATGTCGCTGAAATCCTGGCCTTCGTAGCCCATTCTTGCTTCCTTTCCCCTCTCCTTTCAGGAGAGGGAGGGGCCCGCCCGCGCAGCGGGTGGGAGGGTGAGGACAGTGAGGCCCTGCCCTCACCCTTCCGCGGCTTCGCCGCTCCCTCCCTCTCCCGCCGGGAGAGGGATCAGCCCTTCAACACGCTCACCAGCGTCGAACCCAGTTCGCTCGGCGAGTCCGCGACGGTGATCCCGGCGGCTTCCATCGCCGCGATCTTGTCCTCGGCGCCGCCCTGTCCGCCCGACACGATCGCGCCGGCATGACCCATGCGGCGTCCCGGGGGCGCGGTGCGGCCGGCGATGAAGCCCGCCATCGGCTTGGAGCGCCCGCGCTTGGCCTCGTCGCGCAGGAACTGCGCCGCCTCTTCCTCGGCCGAGCCACCGATCTCGCCGATCATGATGATCGACTGCGTCTCGTCGTCGGCGAGGAACAGCTCGAGCACGTCGATGAAGTTGGTGCCGTTGACCGGATCGCCGCCGATGCCGACCGCCGTCGTCTGGCCGAGCCCGGCGTTCGTCGTCTGGAACACCGCCTCGTAGGTCAGCGTCCCCGAGCGCGAGACGACGCCGACCGAGCCCTTTTTGAAGATGGAGCCTGGCATGATGCCGATCTTGCACTCGCCCGGCGTCAGCACGCCGGGGCAGTTCGGCCCGATCAACCGCGATTTCGATCCCGAAAGCGCGCGCTTGACCTTGACCATGTCGAGCACCGGAATGCCCTCGGTGATCGTCACGATCAGCGGCACCTCCGCGTCGATCGCCTCCAGGATCGAGTCTGCGGCGAAGGGCGGCGGCACATAGATCACGCTCGCGGTCGCGCCGGTCTTCGCCACCGCCTCGGCGACGGTATCGTACACCGGCAGGTCGATATGCGTGGTGCCGCCCTTACCCGGGGTGACGCCGGCGACCATCTGGGTGCCATAGGCGAGCGCCTGCTGCGTGTGAAAGGTGCCGGTCTCCCCGGTCATGCCCTGGGTGATGACCTTGGTGTCGCGGTCGACGAGGATGCTCATGCGTCGTAATGCTCCGGTTTGTAATCGTCGGGAGGGATGTCGCGGAGGTGGTGCTCGCGCGTCATGATCTCGTCGAAGGAGAAGGGGCAAGCTTCGGGAAAGTGCTTGAGCGGTAGACGCGTTTCTTTCGAAGCGTCGTAACGAGCGCGACGGTATGCCTTAATAACAGCCTCATCAGTGCGCGCCTTGTAACTCGGGCTTTGCTCAAGCGCCTCAGTGACCCTGACGCGATGGCCGTCTATCGACACCGCCCAGCTGCGCGAACGATGGTCGGTCTGAATGTCCCATTTCAGCATGTGGATGAGCACGATCCGAATGGCGCTTTTGAAAGAGTCGAAGTCGGATCGGGCCAAACCTTCGATCTCCTCCAACAAATGCTCAATATCGAGTTCGTCCAGCTGACCGTCGCGGATCAACTCGATTTGCGCAGTGATCCAAGCGCCATAATCTTCGAGATACGCCGGATAGTTGCGCCGCTCGTAGAAGCTTGGATCATACTCGCCCACGACGTGAACTCCCTAGCCCAGGCTCTCGTCGATGCCCTTACACGCGACCAGCAGCTCCTTGACCGCGTCGACCGAGACCGCGAGGTTCGCCTTGGCGGTGTCGGACAGCTGAACCTCAATGATCTTTTCCACGCCGCCCGCGCCGATCACGATCGGGACGCCCACATACAAGTCGCTGACGCCATACTCGCCCGACAGCTGGGCGGCGGCGGGCAGGACGCGCTTCTTATCGTGAAGGTACGCCTCGGCCATCTCGATCGCGCTGGTCGCGGGGGCGTAGTAGGCGCTGCCGGTCTTGAGCAGCGCGACGATCTCGCCGCCGCCCGAGCGGGTCCGCTGGACGATCGCGTCGATCCGCTCCTGCGTCGACATGCCCATGGCGATGAGGTCGGCGACGGGGATGCCCGACACGGTCGAGTACTCAAGCACCGGCACCATCGTGTCGCCGTGCCCGCCGAGCACGAAGGCGTTGACGTCGCGCACCGACACGCCGAACTCCCAGGCGAGGAAGGTGCGGAACCGGGCGCTGTCGAGCACCCCGGCCATCCCGACGACCTTGTGTGCGGGCAGCTTCGAGAACTCGCGCAACGCCCACACCATCGCGTCGAGCGGGTTGGTAACGCAGATGACGAACGCGTCGGGGGCGTTGGCGGCGATGCCCTCGCCGACCGCCTTCATCACCTTCAGGTTGATGCCGAGCAGGTCGTCGCGGCTCATGCCGGGCTTGCGCGCGACCCCGGCGGTGACGATCACCACGTCCGCCCCGGCGATGTCGGCATAGTCGTTCGAGCCGGTGATCTGGGCGTCGAAGCCCTCGACCGGGCCGCACTGGGCGAGGTCGAGCGCCTTGCCCTGGGGCACGCCCTCCGCCACGTCGAACAGGACGATGTCGCCCAGGCCCTTGAGCGCCGCCAAATGCGCGAGCGTGCCGCCGATATTGCCGGCGCCGATCAGCGCGATCTTCTTGCGGGCCATCCGGTTCAACTCCTGCGCGGGCACGATTGGCGAGCCGCCTACGCCCTTTGCGCGCGACGCACAACCGCTAAAGCCGCAGTGTTCCGGCTCTAATGCGAGTGCTTCGCAGAAGCGTTAGTCGATCCCGTGCCCCCGCGCGAGGTACGCCTCCGACCGCATCTCCTCCAACCGACTGACCGTTCGCTCGAATTCGAACCGGCCGTCGCCCGCCACGTACAGCTCGGCCGGCTGGGCGTCGGCGGCGGCGAGCAGCTTGACCTTGTGCTCGTAAAGCGCGTCGATCAGCTGGACGAAGCGCGCCGCCTCGTTGCGGTTATCGGCGGTCATGCGCGGGATGCCGACCAGGATGACGGTGTGGAAGTGGCGCGCGATCGTCAGGTAATCGGCCGCGCCGCGCGCCTCGGCGCACAGCCGCTTGAAGGAGAACACCGCCACTCCCTTCAGGCTCTTGGGCACGTACAGCGTCCGGCCGCCGACGGCCAGCTCCTCCGAGGGCACGTGCGCCGCGTCCTCGACCGGATAGTCGGTCAGGCGATAAAAGGCGGCGGACAGCATCGCGGTGGCCGCCGCGCCGTTGGGCACCAGCCAGGTGTCGACCGCGCCCAGCCGGTCGCGGCGATAGTCGGTCGGGCCGTTGAGCGGCAACACGCCCAGCCGGCGCTCGACCAGCGCGATGAAGGGCAGGAAGTACTCGCGGTTGAGCCCGTCCTTGTAGAGATCGGCCGGCGCGCGGTTGGACGTGGCGACGACGGTGACGCCGGCCTCGATCAACGCGGTGAACAGCCGCGACAGGATCATCGCGTCGGGGCTGTTGGTCACCATCATCTCGTCGAAGGCGAGTAGGCGCGTTTCCTCGGCGAGCGCGGCGGCGACGGGGGCGATCGGGTCGCCGGCCTCCTTGCGGCGCTCGACCGAGATGCGGCCGTGGACCTCGAGCATGAACTCGGCGAAATGGACCCGGCGTTTCCGCTCCACCGCGACATGGGCGAAGAACAGGTCCATCAACATCGACTTGCCGCGCCCGACCCCGCCCCAGAGGTACAGGCCGCACGGTGGCGCGGCGGTCCGGCCGGTCAAGCGGGCGAACAGGCCGGCGCGCGGCGGGTGCTCGAGTTCGGTGGCTAGCGCGTCGAGGCGGACCGCGGCCTGGCGCTGGTCGGGATCGGGGCGAAGCTCGGCGGCGGCGACGAGCGCTTCGTAGGCGGCGAGGACTTGCGACATCAGCGTTCCCCGGCGGAGGCCGGGGCCCAGTCACGCGGACCATGAAAGCAACGTATCGCCCTCGCTCTTACAAACCATCCTGACTGTGCCCCGGCCTTCGCCGGGGAATAACGAGGTGTCATCGCTTCGACGGCTTCCGGATCGTCGCCGAGAAGCTGGCGATCCGCTCATCGCCATCGCCCTGCACCACCAGCCCGCGTAGGAACAGCAACCGCCCGGTCTCTTTCAGCAATTCGACCCGAGCCTCGATCGGCTCGCCAATGCGCCCGCCGCCGATGAACTGGGTCGACAGGTCGAGCGTCACCGCCGTCCCGGCGGTGATCACGCCGAAGCGATGCGCGGCGGCGAACAGCGCGACGTCGATGAAGGCGAGCAGCGCGCCGCCATGGACGCGGTCGCTGAGGTTAGAATGGCGATGCTCCGGCGTCATACGGACCCGGGCGATCTCGCCGTCCAGGCGGACCAGCATGGCGCCGAGCAGGCTGTTGAAGCGGGTCGGATCGGACAGCCGCCAGGTGCGCCAGCCGGGGTGATCGGGATCGTCATGGTCGAGGAAGGCGGGTTCGGGGGGCACTACAGGTCTTTCGATAGTGAACAGGTGAACAGGCTCCCAGCCTGTTCAGGATTGCCTGAGAGGCAATTCGACCTGTTCACCCTCGCCACGCTCAGGCCCTACTCAGGACGAACGAAGATATTCTACCCTCCGTTCGTCCTGAGTAGCGGCTGAGCGAAGTCGAAAACGCGTATCGAAGGACCGCATCAAAGAACCCGCTCGGCCTCCATCTTCTTGATCTCGGCGATCGCCTTGGCCGGGTTGAGCCCCTTGGGGCACACATTGGCGCAGTTCATGATGGTGTGGCAGCGGTACAGCCGGAACGGATCCTCCAGCTCGTCCAACCGCTCGCCGGTCATCTCGTCGCGGCTGTCGGCCAGCCAGCGATAGGCCTGCAGCAGGATCGCCGGCCCCAGGAACTTGTCGCTGTTCCACCAATAGCTCGGGCACGAGGTCGAGCAGCAGGCGCACAGGATGCACTCGTACAGCCCGTCGAGCTTGGCGCGGTCGTCGGGCGACTGCAGCCGCTCCTTGCCCGACGGCGGCGGGGTGACCGTCTGCAACCACGGCTTGATCGACGAATATTGCGCGTAGAAATGGGTGAAGTCGGGAACCAGATCCTTGATCACGTCCATGTGCGGCAAGGGCGTGATCTGCACCGTGCCCTTCACGTCCTCGATCGCGGTGGTGCAGGCCAGGCCGTTGCGGCCGTCGATGTTCATCGAGCACGACCCGCAAATGCCCTCGCGGCACGACCGGCGGAAGGTCAGCGACGAGTCCTGCTCGGACTTCATTTTGATCAGCGCGTCGAGCACCATCGGGCCGCAGGTGTCGAGATCGACCTCGAACGTGTCGTAGCGCGGGTTCTCGCCGCTGTCGGGGTCGTAGCGATAAACCTTGAACTGCTTCATTCGGCCGCCCTTGGCCGGCGCGGCGTGCGCCTCGCCCTTGGTGACGCGGCTGTTTTTGGGCAGGCGGAATTCGGCCATCTGGAGTCTCGCAAAGCGCCGTCGGCCGGGTGCCGCGGGCGGGGTCATGTGGTTCGATACATGAGCCGTGGCGGCGTCGCAAACAAGTTGGCCGGGGTCGCTCGCGAGGCCGCGCTCGGCCGGGCGGTATCAGGTGTTGCCGACCTCCTCGCCCGGCACCTCGTCGTCGGGGCGGTAGTAGAGCGCGGCGCACTCGTCGCGCAGCACGCCGCCCTGGTAGGCGATGTCGTCGCGCCAGGCGTCGGCGATGAACGCCAGCGTGTCGATGTGGCGATCCTCGAAGTACATCGGGTGAACGTCGTCGCGCCCGGCCCCGTAGACGACGCGGGCGACCTTCGACCAGATCGTCGCCATGGTGCACATGCCGCATGGCTGGAGCGTCGTGTATAGCGTCGCGCCGTACAGGTCCTCGCTCGCCATCGCGGCGCCGGCGGCGCGGATCGCCAGCATCTCGGCATGCGCGGTCGGATCGTGGTCCTCGGCCACCCGGTTGTGGACCCGGGCGAGGACGCGGTCGCCCAGGACGATCACCGCGCCGATCGGCGAGACGGACGGATCGTCGCCCTTCTCCCGCGCGACGGCGATCGCCTGGCGCATCCAGTCCTCGTCAGATGACATCGAGCACCAGCCCCCGGTCGCGCGCCTCGACCGCGTCGATGTACCAGTTCGACGGTGCTTTCCCCCGCAACTCCTCGAACGAAACCTGGCTATCGGCGACGAGGTCGCGAAAGCCCTCCTCCTCGATGGTGATCGAATGCTCGATCTCGTGGAGCTTGGCCTTAAGCGTGTGATGCAGCGTGCTGAGCGGCCCCGACAGGTCGAGCTTGCTGCTCATCTGGCGTTCGTGGAACATCAACCGGGTGCCACGCGTCAGGAAGCGCTTGTCGACCGGGAACGCCGACATGAAAGTCGCGCCCGCCGAATAAACCGCGACCTTGCCGAGGAACAGCGTCTCGCGGCCCTGGTACTCGCGCAGCAGCCGGACGTCGTCGCCCATCGCCCGCGCCATTTCCGGGTCGCCGCCCAGCGTCGTCAGCGCGAACACGATCGGCCCGTCGCCGGTCGCGGCGATGAGCTGACCCTTGAAGCTGACATACATCGCCTCGTCGACCGTCCCGGCGAGCTGGACGTGCGGTCGCGCGAGCAGCGGATAGGCGGCGGCGTTTCCCGGAGTGGTGGGCTGGTCGGTCATCGCGGGCTAGACGAGCCGCGCCCGCGCCGGTTCCGGTACGCGACCCGAAACATCATCGCGCGGCTAGCGCCGCCGTCGCGGGACGTCCGACCGGCTCCGTCGCGGGTGGCAGGCGGCGTTCAAGCGCGGCGAGCCAGCGGGGCGTCTCCGCGCCGATGCTCGCCTGCGGCTCGGACGGGGTCAGCTTTTCCCGCGCTTCCCACCGCGACACGAGCCCACGCGCGTCGGCTTCGGCGGCGGCCAGCGGCACGGGCCGGCGCAGCGCGCGGTTGATCAACGCGTCACCATAATAGGTCCAGTCATTCTCCGCCTCGCAGCCGAACGAGCTGCGTTCCGCCGAGGCGGCGGTCAGGATGGCGGTGGTCGGCGACGACAGCATCGGCACGAACACGCCGGAATAGCAGGCCGACAGGATCAGCAACCGGTTGCGGATGCCCAGCGTTCCCAGCAGGCTCCACAACCGGGTCGGCGACACCATCGCGAAGCCTTGGTCGCCGTCGTTGTAGACCAGCCCGAGCGGCGCGCCGTGGCCGGTGGTGTACAGCACCAGCACGTCTTCCGCCGGGTCCATCAACTCGGCGACGCGGGCGAGCACGGCGGCGAGCGCGTCGGGCGAGCCGCGCGGCAGGTCGCTTTCGGCCGATCCGTCGGAGCCGGCGAGGAC
>CAXTRJ010000086.1:0-10367 GCA_964246585.1 uncultured Sphingomonas sp.
ACAGGCGGCGGCGTAGCGCGCGACCACCGGCCCGTCCGCCAGCACCCGCCGCCGCGACGGCGTCTCGACCCACCGCCAGGAGGCGACGCCGAGCAGGAGCGAGAGCAGGATCAGGACCAGCGTCGTGGCCCAGCCCGGGTCGGGCGCGCCGAGGAGGCGGTGCAGGTAGAAGACCGGCCAGTGCCACAGGTACCAGGAATAGGACACCTTGCCGATGAAGGTGAACGGCTGCAGCGACAGCAGGCGGCGGTTGACCCAGCCATGGCGCGACGCGATCAGCGCGGCGGCGCCCAGCGTCGGCAGCAGGACGAAAACGCCGGGGAAGGGAATGCCCGGCCGATACGCGACCAGCCCCGCCACGAGCAGGACGGTCCCCACGACGCCGCCCAGCTCCGCCCATCGCCGCGTGCCGCCCGTGACCGGACCCGACCGCTGCTCGCGGAACGCCAGCGTCGCGCCGAGGCCGAGTTCCCATGCGCGGGTGGGCAGGAGGTAGAAGGCGGCGTTCGGGTCGACGCGCATCAGCACCAGCGATCCCACAAAGGACAGCGCGGACAGCGCCACCATCGCCGCGACGGGCGGGATGCGCGTGCGCAGGATCGCCAGCACGATCACGGGAAAAACGACGTAGAATTGCTCCTCGACGCCCAGCGACCATGTCATCAGCAGCGGACTATGGTCCGCCGCCGGCGCGAAATATCCGCCGCCGGTGTAGAACAGGACGTTGGACGCGCCGAATACCGCCGCCACCGCCTCCTTGCCGAGTTGCCGGTACTCCAGCGGGGTCAGCAGGATCGCGCCGATCGCCATGAAGACCAGCAGCAGCGCGAACAGGGCGGGCAGGATCCGGCGCACCCGGCGGGCGTAGAAATCGAGATAGCTGAACCGGCCGGCCAGGCACCGCGCATGAATGTGACCGCCGATCAGGTAGCCGGAGATGACGAAAAAGATGTCGACCCCGGTAAACCCGCCGGGCAGCGCGGTGATGCCGGCATGGAACAGGACCACGGCGGTCACCGCGACCGCGCGCAGGCCGTCGATGTCGGGGCGATAGGCGAACGGGTCGCCCGCCGGCCGGCTCGCGGCGATGTCGTCCTTGTCGGCCCTCACGTCAGCGACGGACCCGGCGGTAGAGCGCGGCGAACCGCTCCGCGCACGCGGTGGCGGAGAAATGCCGCTCGAACCGGGCCAGGGCCGCTTCGCCGTAGCGGGCCCGGCGGGCGGGATCGATCGCCAGCGCCGCCAGCGCCCGTTCGAGCTGGGCCGCGTCGCCGGGGTCGACGAGCAGGCCGGTCACGCCGTCGACCACCTGTTCGGGGATCGCCCCCACCCTGGTCGCGACCACCGGCAGCGCGTGGGCCATCGCCTCCAGGATCGCGACCGGCTGGTTCTCCGCCCGCGACGGCAGCACGAAGATGTCGGCCGATCGCAGAACGTCGTCGACCTCGGCCTCCCCGACCCATCCCAGAAAGGAAATCCGGTCGGCGATGCCCAGCGCGGTCGCCTGGGCGATCGCCTTGGCGACGTCGCCGTCGCCGCCGACCACCGCGCGCCAGGCGATCGACTTGGCGGAGAGGCCGGCCAGCGCCTCGATCAGTATGTCGGCGCCCTTGCGGTGCCCCACGACGCCGAGGAACGCGATCACCGGGACCGGGTTTTCGGCCCGCGCGGGCGTCCGCGCGACCTCGGGCACCCCGTTCGGGATCTGGGCGACGCGTGCGGGGTCGACGCCGAGCGTGTCGACCGCGAAACGCTGCCAAAAATCGCTGAGCACGACCACGGCCGCGGCGCGTCCGAAGAAACTCCGAACCGCCGCCCGCCGGCGCGGATCGAGCCCGGCGTAATAGCCGTCATAGCCGCTGCCGTGGAGGTGGAGGATCACCGGTCGGCGCACCATCCGCGCGGCGCGTTCGTAGAGGAGCTTGCGCCAGGTCGATCCACGCGGGGCGACGTTGACATGGACGACGTCGATCCGTCGCGCCAGCACGTGGACCAGGAACGACGCCAGGGCGAACGGGATGGTGAGGTGCTTTAGGATGGGCGCCTGGCTCCACCGCGAGCGCAGGACCAGCGGGTGGATATCGGGCGCGACCGAGCGGATCGCGCGCGTCAGATAGGTGACGACGCGGCCGATCCCCCCCTTGGCGTCGATCCCTTCGGACAGGATGATCGCTACCCTGGTCGCCATGGAAACCGACGCGATCCTTCCTAAGCGAGCCGCGGCCGCGGCTGTCGAGTGTTCGCCTTGCGCCGAGACGAGGTGATGACGATCGAGTCGCGGAGCCTAGCGACATGACCGATCAAGGTGCGCGACCGGCCTAGCGCAACGCATCCCGACTGGGCAAGGTTGGGGAAGCGTCTCGAATCGACACCGCGATACCGTGCAACCGGGCCGCGTCGCTTGCGGCGCCGGCCCGCGGTCGATAGGCCCGGTCTCCGGGATGGCTTTCCGTGTCGCGGCGTGTCGGAGTGATGACGCGAGCCGCCCAAGCGCGTGTCTGCGGCTCCACTGGTACGGGAACACTGAAGTGGCGGCGATTGAAGCGCGAGTGATGGGGCGCGGTGGAACGCGAGTCCCCGCGTCCGGCCCGCCGACGACCGGGTCGATCGCCGGGGCCGGGCCGATCCCGATGGCGCTTCCGACCCGATGACCGGCGTCGCCCCCGCTTCGGATGGCGTCGTCGGAACCACCGGCAAGCAGACGCTGACCTCGCTGCAGGTCTTGCGCGGGTTCGCCGCCGCGGCGGTTGTGCTCTACCACACGCACCTGATCCTGGCGAAACCGGAATACGGGTCGGTGCAGGTGTTCGGCTATCTCGCCGCCAAGGGGTGGCTGGGCGTCAACTTCTTCTTCGTGCTGAGCGGCTTCATCATCTTCTACGCCCATTCGCGCGACCTGGGCGCGCCGGCGCGAGTGCCGGCCTATCTGTGGCGTCGCTTCTCGCGGGTGTACCCGATCTACTGGCTTATGCTGACCGCGTACATCCTCGCGGCGTTCGTCGGCATCGGCCATCCCGACTTCCGGGTCACCGCCGCAGACTTCCTGTCCAGCTACCTTCTAATGCCCCTGGTCGCGGAACCGAGCCTGCCGCTGCAGGTCGCCTGGACGCTGTTCTTCGAGATCGGCTTCTACGCGTTGTTCGTGCTCGCGATCCTGCACCGGAGCCTGGGTCTGGTCGTCGCGCTGTCTTGGCCGGGCGCGATCCTGGTGAACGGGCTGGTGCTGGGCGGCACCGCCTTTAACCCGCTCAACATGTGGAATATCTACTTTGTCATCGGCGCCGTCGTGTTTCTCCTGTTCCGGCGAGTGGACGCCAGGCTTGGCTGGCCACTCCTGGCGGCCGGAATCGCGCTGCTGGTGGTGATCGGCGCGGCGGGACGGATCGACGATCGCATCGCCCTGGCTAGCGCCCAACCGGCCAGGCTGTTGCTGCTGGCCGCGCCGTTCGCGCTGATCCTGCTCGGCGCTACGGTGATGGAGCGCGGTCGCGCCTGGCGGCCGCCGGGCGTGCTGATGCTGCTCGGCGACGCATCCTATTCGGTGTACCTGGTCCATTCGCCGACGATCTCGGTGCTGGCCCAGATCACCCACAAGCTCGCGCCGGGCGTCGTGCCGCCGGCGTTGCTCTTCGTGCTGGTCGCGCTGGCGTCGGTGATGGCGGGCGTCGTCGTGCACCTGCTGCTCGAACGGCCGCTGCTGGCGCTGCTGCGGCATCCGCCACGGTGGCGGCGAGGCGCGGTGGCCCACGACGCCGTGGCCGCTCCGGTTGTGGCCGAAGCCCGTCGACGCCCGTGACTATATCGCGCAAGGGTGAGCGGACGGCGGACGGGCCGTCCACGGGCTAACGGGCGATATCACGGTAGCGCGAAACGGGGGCGCGGCATGAAGATCACGGTAGGGATCAAGGCTCTCAACGAGGAGCGCCACATCGCCGACGCGCTACGCAGCGCGCTCGCCGCGGTGGCGCCGTTCGATGGCGAAGTGGTGCTGGCCGACAGCGGCTCGACCGACCGTACGCTCGACATCGCTCGTGGCTTCCCCGTGCGGGTCGTCCAACTGGCCGACCCCGCCGAGCGTTGCTGCGGCGCGGGCGCGCAACTCGCCTTCCAGTACGCGCGGGGCGAATATTTCTACCTGCTCGACGGGGACATGATGCTCGATCCCGGCTTCGTCGCCGCCGGCTTGGCGTATCTCGATACACATCCCGAGGTGGCCGCGGTCGGCGGGCTGGTGCGCGAGCTCAACACGCAAGGGGAAGGGTTCAAGATCCGCGCCGAATTGGTCGCGCGCTCCCGCAATTGGCGTCCCGGCATCGTCGATCGCCTGGACGGTGGGGGATTGTACCGCGGCAGCGCCGTTCGCGATGTGGGCTGGTTCGCCGATCGCAATCTGCATGCGTTCGAGGAATTCGATCTCGGTGCGCGCCTTCAGGCGGGCGGCTGGAAACTGGCGCGGATCGATCATCCGGCGGTCGACCATTACGGCCATCAGATGGGCGGGTACCGCCTGCTTCTCCGTCGCCTGCGATCCGGCTATTCGAGCGGGACCGGCGAGGTGTTGCGCGGGGCGATCGGGCGACCGCATCTGCCGATCGTGCTGCGCCGGATGGGGCATGTCCGCGTCGGGGCGGCGGTGATCGCCTGGTGGCTGCTGCTGCTCGGCGCGCTGGTCGCGGGCGCTTGGCCGGTGCTGGCGGCGCTGCTGCTCGCGCCCGTCGCGTTCCTGTCGTGGCGACGCGGCTCGCCGAAGCTCGGCCTGTACTCCCTGGCCGCGTGGAACGTGAGCGCTTGGGGCCTCATCACCGGTTTCCTGCGCCGCCGGACCCGGCCGGACGCGCCGCTCGCCGCGCGCGAGCTGACCGTCGCCGCCGGCGACGGGACGACAAGTCGATGAACACCACGGCATCGCCGGCCACCCCTCGATCGGCCCTGATCGCGCGCTTTTTTTGGTCGCTGGGCAGCTTCGCCTCGTCCTACGGGTTGCGGCTAGCGTCCAACATCGTCCTGACCCGGCTGCTGGTGCCCGAGGTGTTCGGCATCATGGTGGTGGTCCACTCGCTGCGGCTCGGCATCGAGCTGCTGACCGATGTCGGCATCGAGCAGAACATCGTGCGGCACGAGGAGGGGCTGACCCCGCGCTTCTTCAACACCGCCTGGACGCTGCAGATCATCCGCGGCGTGGGGCTGACGATCCTGTTCCTGATGCTGGCGCCGGTGCTGGGCCGGTTCTACGAGATCGACACGGGCATCTTCCTCGCCATCGCCTTCGCGCCGCTGCTCAACGGTCTGCATTCCACCGCGATCTTCGCGCTCGTCAAGAATCTGGACGTGAAGCAGCGGACGCTGTTCGAATCGCGATCCGAGCTGATCGGCTTCGTCGTCACGGTCGGGCTGACGCTGGTCTGGCGCAGCGTTTGGGCGCTGGTCGTCGGCACCCTCGTCACCATCGCGCTACGCTCGGCGCTGAGCTATCGCCTGCCGCATCCGCCGCACCGGTTGATGCTCGATCGCGGGCACGCGGCCGAGATCGTCCGTTTCGGGCGGTGGATCATGGTGTCGTCGCTGGTGATGTTCGCCGCCTCCAACCTCGACCGCCTGGCGCTGGGCAAGGTCGCGCCGCTGGCGCTGCTCGGCATCTACGGCCTGGCCCGCACGATCGCCGACATCCCGGCGCTGATGGCGCGGCGGTTGAGCTACCAGATCGTCTTCCCGATGCTGTCGGCGGCCAAGGCGAAGAACGACGATTCGGTCATGCGCGGGCTGGGCCCGACGCGGCTCAAGGTCGTGCTGCTCGCCGCCGCGGTGATGGGCGTGGCCGCCGGATCGGGCGACTGGGCGGTCGAGATCCTGTACGACCCGCGCTACGCCCAGGCCGGGTGGATGTTGTCGCTGCTGCTGTTCGCGACCTGGATATCGATCCTGTCCAACTTCAACGAGGGGCTGCTGATGGGCAGCGGCAAGCCGGCCTATGAAAGCGGCGCCAACCTGCTGCGCTTCGCCATCCTCGCGGTCGGGTTGTGGTTCGGCTACCAATGGGCGGGCTTCGCCGGGGCGATCGGGGCGCTGATCGCCAGCGAGCTTGGCCGTTACCTGTTCGTGCTGATCGGCCAGCGACGCACCCAGCTGTCGTTCGTCGGGCAGGACGCGGCGGCGACGCTGGCGATGCTGGGGGTCGCGACGCTGTGGACCCTGGCGCGGATCGAGCTGGGTCTCGGCGCACCGTGGGACTCGTGGACGCTCGTCCGCTGACGACAAGGGGAACAGCCGTGCGGATCATGATCGTTCAATATGCCGGCGATTACCGCGAGGCGTATCGTCGCCTGCAAGAGACGGGAACCGAGACCTATTACGGTCATCGCTACGTGCTGGAACAGCTGGAGCGGATGCGGCGCGAGTTCGGCGAGGTGGCGATGGTCTGCTGCCTGTCGCCCGAGCGGTATCAGGAAGTGCTGCCCAACGGACTGACCGTGATCGGGGCGAAGGCGCATCCGCGTCGCCAGGCGGCTGAAATACAGCGACTGGTCGCGGCATGGGATCCGACGCACCTGATCGTGCTCGGCCCGCTGAGCGGGGTGATCCGTTGGGGCATCCGGACCGACCGGCGCGTGATCTGCCAGATCGCCGATTCGTTCAACGTCGGCCCACTGATGCGGCTGCTCAAATACGGCCGGATCGCGTCGCTGCTCAACGATCGCCGGGTCGAGTGGGTGTCCAATCACGGGATCAACGCCTGCCGCTCGCTCGCGCGCATTGGCGTAAATCCGGACAAAATCCTCGCCTGGGACTGGCCCTATGATCGACGGCCCGAACAGACGCCGGCCCGGACCGGGCCGGGCACGGATGCGCCGAGCCTGCTCTATGTCGGCACGATCCAGCCCAAGAAGGGCGTCGGCGACGTTATCGCGGCGGTGGCCGAGCTGAAGCGGCGCGGCACCCCCGTCACGCTGCGCATCGCCGGCGCGGGCCAGGTCGATCACTTTCGCGCGGAGGCGGAAAAGCTCGGCGTCACGGACGCGGTGAGCTTCGTCGGCCTCGTCACCAACGCCGAGGTGTTCGCGCTGATGAAGCAGGCGACCGCCGTGGTCGTGCCTAGCCGGCACGATTATCCCGAGGGCCTGCCGCTCACCATCTACGAGGCGCTGTGCGCGCGGGCACCGATCGTCGCGTCGGACCACCCGATGTTCGCCGGGCACCTGACCGATCGCGACACGGCGATGGTGTTCCCCGCCGGGCGGCCCCGCGCGCTCGCCGACGCGGTCGGGGCGCTGCTCGCCGACCCGGCGCTGTACGCGGCGATCTCGCGCAACACCGCGCGCGCCTGGCACCAGCTGCAAAACCCGGTCAAATGGGGCGACATCCTCCATCGCTGGCTGCGCGACGGTCCGGAGGACCGCCAATGGCTGGCGGACCACCGGTTGGACGCGGATCGGGCCGCCGACGCCTGACGACTCTCGATGGGTGGCGCCGGGGCGGCCGGACGGATCAGTTGTACGTGATTGACCAGCGATGGACGGTGATCGACCCATTGCCGGAGATCGGCTCCACGCCGAAGCCCAGGCCGCTGAACCATTCCGCCCCGGTCACCACCTTCTTGGCCTGGAGGAACAGCAAGGCCTCCTTCATATCGATCGACCCCGACAGGATCTCCGCGCGGTCGACGGGCGCGAAGGTGCAGAACGTGCCGTTCAGCGCCACCTGCCAAGCGCGACCGTAGCGGTCGACGAAGGTGCCGACCTGCTTACCCGCGTTGACGAACGCCGACGTGGATGGGGGCAGGTGGAGGAACCAGCCGACTTCCAGCACCCGGGTGCCGTGCTGGCCTGGCTGGCGGGTCAGGAAGAACTCCGTCAGGAGATTGTTGTAGCCCGGGCCATAGGCATGGGTCCAGGTGAAGTCCTGTCGCAATGTCGCGATGTCGGCCACCCGCCGGGCGGGGATCGCCACCCGCGGCGTGCCCCCGGCGTAACTGCCGAACGACAGGGCCATGTACCCATAGGGCCGATTGAACCTGGCGGGCGTCAACGGCCATCGCCACGCGATGACCGACTTGGCGGGGAAGCTCGACGGATAGATCGTGATCCGGTCGTCGAAGGTTACGCCCATCTTGAGCGACTTGTCGTACCAGTCACCCCAGGGCGACGCGTAGGCGACGAAGCTGCCTTTGGAATAGAATTGGCGATCCCGCTTGATGACGGGCGCTTCCCGCGCGAGCGACGCGGCCGCTACCCACGACAGGGCGGCAGCCGCGGCGGCCGGGAAAACCTTGCGGGCGTCCATCCTACCGATTAGGCGCCGGCCGATCGGCTCATGTGACCGTCACTTCGTCGATCCGAACCAACGCCTTGCCCGTTTCGCGCCGCGCGCCGCGATAAATGCGGAACTCGGGGTAGAGCTTGCGGTTGCCACCATAGCCGACGTCGCCGGCGACGTTCACGACGAGCCGCCCGTTCAGCCACACCTTGATGGCGCCGGACTGCCCGTCCTTGGCCTCGACGACGAAGTGATAGGTGCCGTAATGATGCATATCGCCTTGGTAGAGCACGTCGCTGCGGGCCAACCCCGTCACTTGGCCGGCCTTGTTCTTGCTGGCGACGTTGCGTCGGATGCGGAAGACGTTGCGGTACGCGCTGGCGGACCATTCGTTGACGAAGATGATCGGGCCCGCCTGCTCCTTGTCGCCGGGCGCGGCGGTGGAATGCAGCTCGAAGAAGTTCGTCCACTGGCCGGGGGCTTCGGCGAGCACGTGCTCCCGCGGCATGAAGTGGAACGAGGTGCGCGATCTGGCGCCGGTCGGGAACGGGTCGGGGTAGCCTTCGAGGCCGATCCGCTCGATGGAAGCGCTGTCGTGCTTGCGCCGATCCCCCTTGCGGCATTCGAGCGCGAACCAGCGCAGGCCGTGGTAGAATTCGCGCCGCACGTTCCACGGCTTGTCGGTGACGGGGGCGAAGGTCCGTCCGGCGTGCTTGATCTTGCCGGTGAGGTATCCGACCCAGTTGTCGGCCGAATTCGCCGCCGAGAGCGGAAGCACGGCCAATAACGGGAAAAGGGCTAGGGTGGTGGGTCTTATCATGGCCAGTTCACCTTTCTGTATCGCGCGCGACCCCGCAACGGACAGCGGACCGGAACGCGGCGATGTGGTGGATGTACGAGTTAAAGGTTTCCATTTTCCGATCGCGCCACGATTCGGAACCGGACGAGCGCCGGCGGCGCATCGCCCAGGTCACCCCGCCGCCAGATCCTCCTCCGTGCACACATCGATGCCGCCCCGGTTGGCGTCGAGGTACGCCAGCAGGCTGACGAACCCGGTCTGCTGGGTGCTCGCCAGCTCCAACCCTTCGTGCCAGGCGATCATCGCCACGCCCTTGTTGACGATCGCCTGGTCGACATGCGCCTGGAGGAACGCGGCCGTGTTGGCGTTCCAGCCGGGCGAGTTGCCGTTGAGGCAGCGGATCGCCATCGGGTCGCCGAACGGGAAGGTCTCGCCGAACGGCGCGGGCGGCGAGCCGACCGAGGTGGTGCCGTTGACGTAGCCGCGCATCGACCGGAAATGCTTGCGCATCGACCGGAACGCCTGGAGGTTGTCGAACCCGGTGGTGTTGAAATAGCTGCCATGCCCGCCGCCGGTCAGCCCCAGGCTGTTCTGCCAATTACGCAGCTTGGCGAACCAGGCGGTGAGCTGGTCCTCGCTCATCGCGTTCACCGCCGCGCCGTCCTCCGTGTTCCACGCCTGCGAGGCGATCTGCCAGCCGTGCAAGTCGTGGAGGTTCTTGATCTGCCGCACCGACATGAACACGGCCGGATCGCCGCCGATCGGCATCGTCTCCCGCGCGCCGGCGCTGGGGTAGAGCACCCCGCGAAAGCCGTACCGCGCCATCTGCTTGGCCGCATAGGTGTAGTGCGACGCGTACGCGTCGTCGAAGCACAGGACGCACTTGGCCTTGGTCAGCGCGTTGGGCACGAACTCGATCGCGCCCAGCGCCATTTGCAAAGCGGGCAGGCCGGCCTTGCCGCGGATGCCGAGCCGCGCGAACAGGATCGCGCCCAGGTCGGCCCCGGTGCCGATCGCCTCGAACTGCGCCACGGGGATCGTCGCCGACTGCCAGCGGCCCGGCGACGCGCCTTGGGTGCTGGTGAAGCGGATCAACTGCGGCCCGTTGCCGAACTGGCTGATCGAGCGGTGGTAGTTGGCCGAGATCGCGGTCGGCGTCCCGGCCGAGTGCAACTCGATCCAGAAGCCGTCGAGGTTGGCGATGTTGGCGAGCGGCTTGTACCAGATGCGGATCAGCCCGCCGGCGACGGCGACGCCGGGCGCGGCCAGCGCGGCCGCCGGCGCGAACGCGTGGCTGGTGCCGGCGACGGCTGACAGC
>CAXTRJ010000087.1:0-10287 GCA_964246585.1 uncultured Sphingomonas sp.
CCGTCGAGGCGTTCGAGCAGCAACCGCTCGGCCTCTTCGTCGGCGAGGAACGCGCTGGCGTAGACATAGCCGTTGCCGGTGCGGTGCTGGAGCGGGATACGCCACTGCCAGCCGGCCTCGCGCGCGGTGGCGCGGGTATAGGGTAGGGGGTCGCCGACCCGCGCGCATGGCGCCGCGACCGCGCGGTCGCACGGCAGCCAGTGGCTCCAATCGTCGTAGCCGGTGGCGAGCGCCTCCTCGATCAGCAGGCCGCGAAACCCCGAACAGTCGACGAACAGGTCGCCCGCGACGATCTCGCCCGACGCTAGCACGACCGCGGTGATGTCGCCACTTTCACCGTCACGCCGGACCTCGGTCACCTCGCCCTCGATCCGGCGCGCGCCGCGCCCCTCGGCATAGGCGCGCAGATGGGCGGCGTAGCGCGCGGCATCGAATTGGAAGGCATGGTTGATCGCGCCGGTGGCGGTGGCGCGGGCGAAGCGGCCGGCGCGGGCGGCGGCGGCCTCGGGATTGAGGCGGGCGAGGTCCGCGTCGCCGCCTTCCGCCACGCGACGCAGCCACAGGTGATGGAAATCGACCCCGGCCATGTCGGGCCCGAGATAGCCGAACGGGTGGAAGTAGCGGCTGTCCGCGCCGTTCCAGCCGACGAACTCGATGCCGAGCTTGAAGCTGCCGCCGGTCGCGCGGAGGAACACGTCCTCGTCGAGGCCGAGATAGCGGTTGAACTCGCGGATCGGCGGCACCGTCGCCTCGCCGACGCCGACGGTGCCGATGCGATCGGATTCGACCAGCACGACCCGGTGGTTGGCCGCGAACGCGCGGACGAGCGCCGCCGCCGTCATCCATCCGGCGGTGCCGCCGCCGACGATGACCGTGGTGGCGATCACCGGACGGTCATCGGGCCGTCGCCACGCGTCGGCGGGCCGCTTCGTGCGGCTCCATCGCCGACACGTCGCGGCGGATCGAGCCGAGGATCGCCTGGAGCGCGCCGGCGACCTCGGCATCCGGCAGGGCGTCGACCTGAGGATCCCAGGAGCGCGGGATCACGCCGTGGCCGACCAGGATCGCCTCCCAGCTGTCGGGATTGAACGTCTCGTTGTTATACTGCGCGACCATGCCACGCGCGGCGAACAGGTCGATCTTGCCGGCCAGGTCGTCGCCGATCGGCGTTGCCCGCGCGGCGTCCCAAAACGGCTCGCCGCGCCGGCGGTTCAGGCGGTAGTGCGCCGCCTGAAAGTCGCGAAGCCGGCGCTGATGCGCGGCGACCTCCTCATTATACAGCGCGGCTTCCCGCATCGCCGAGCGATCGACCGGGAATAGCGCGACGAGATGCGCGATCGCGATCTGGTGCGCTTGCGCCGCGACCGCGTCGATCGGGTCGCCGGCGTGGGCCGCCTCGCCGACCGCGACGCAATTGCCGATCCATGGCCGGTCGCGGGAGCGGTGGTCGAGCGCGGTCACGACGATGTCGCCGACGCCGCGCAGCCCGGCGAGCGGGCCGACCATGCGGGCGGCCTCGCCATCGGTCATGTGCTCGCCGGCGAAGGGCATCGCGATGGCCGTGCGCCCCTCGAGCGGCGACAGCCCAATCCAGCCGGCGCGGTGCGCGGCGACCCGGCCGTAGAGCGGCAGCGGCGATAGCGGTGGCGCGCTGGCGAGCAGGATTCGGTCGCAGAATGAGGACGCGGGCGCGTCCGACCCCGGCAACGCGCCGATCAGCCGCGCCGCCGGCCCGGTCGCGTCGACATACAGGTCGGCGACGATCGTCCGATCGTCCGCCAACCGAAGCGCGACGATGCGATCCCCCGCGACCTCGGGCGTCGGCGCGGCGTCGGCGACGCCCGCGATGCCGAGCGCGACCGCGTGACGCCGCAGCACCTGCTCGTAGCCGCGCGCGTCGAGATGATAGCCGTGCGCGAGCGCGGGGCCGCGTCCCTCGGTGGGCAGCCGGCCATGCCGCGCGGCCACCCCGGCCAGCGCGAAGTCGCCGAACGCGACGGGCAGGCCGTTCGCCCGCGCCTTCACCCACGCCTGGACGAAGGGCAGGTCGCCGACCGCGCGCCCGGTCTCGCCATAGGCATGGAGGAACGGCGGCACGTCGTCTCCCGACCAGCCGACGAACTGTTGTCCCAGCGAGAAAGTAGCGCCGGCGCCGCGCAGCAACGCGCGCTCGCCCAAGCCGAGCAGCGCGTGGAAGCCGGCGAGTTCGGGCAGGGTGGCGATCGCGGCCTGGGGCGGCGTGGTAGAGGGCGTCTCGACGACGGTGACGGCGACGCCTACCGCGGTAAAGGCGCGGTCGAGCGCGATCGCCGCAGTCCAGGCGGCGGCGCCGCCGCCGACCACCGCGATGGTGCGGACGCTCCCTGTGTTCCGCTCGCTCACCGGCGAGGCGCGAGCGCCAGGTCGCGGATGTCGTCGGCCGGGCAATAGTCATCGACGAAACCGGCGTGCGACGGCATCGCCGCGACACCCTCGGCGATGTCGGCGTGCAGCTCGACCATGCGTTCGGCCAGCACCGCGTCGGGCAGGCGATCGGCGAGCCGATCGTGCGCGCGCGGCACGACGTTCTGCCCGACGAAGACCGCGTGCCAGCTGGGCGGCCCGAACAGCCCGTCGCGGTAAGCCGGGACATGGCCACGGTGGCGGAACCGCTCGATCCGGTCGACCAGCGTGTCGGGCAGCGTCATCTCCCGGCAATGACGCCAGAGATCGCCGTCGTCGCGCTGATTGACGTGATAGTGGAGGATCAAGAAGTCGCGGATGCGGTCGTACTCGACGTCGATCGTGCGGTTGAACTCGCGCGCCAGCGCCGGGTCGATCTCCGGTCCGTCCGGCAGCAGCGTCAGCAGAAAGGCGATGCCCATTTGGACCAGGTAGATGCTGGTCGATTCGAGCGGTTCGAGAAAGCCGCCCGCGAGGCCGATCGCGACGCAATTGGCCCGCCACGACACCTGGCGCTTGCCCGCCTCGAACCGCAGGAAGCGCGGGTCGGCCTGGGTCGGGCCGTCGAGCGCGGCGAGGAGCGTGTCGGCGGCGCGGTCGTCAGCGAGGTGCGCGCTGGAATAGACGTAGCCGTTGCCGGTCCGGTGCTGCAGCGGGATGCGCCACGTCCACCCCGCCTCGCGCGCGGCGGCGCGGGTATAGGGGAGCAGCGGCTCGGTCCGGGCGCAGGGGACCGCGACGGCGCGATCGCACGGCAGCCACTCGGACCAGCTCTCGAACCGCGACCCCAGCGTCTGCCCGATCAGGAGCGCGCGGAACCCCGAGCAGTCGACGAACAGGTCGCCGGCTATTCGTTCGCCGGAGGCCAGCGTGACGGCGGCGATGCGTCCGTCCTCGCCGTCCCGCGCGACATCGACGATGCGTCCCTCGACCCGCTCGAGCCCGCGCCGCTCCGCCCATCCGCGCAGGAAACGGGCGTAAAGGAAGGCGTCGATGTGATAGGCGTAGGAATAGGCCGAGCGGATCGTTGGCTCGCCCTTGGGCGGCAGCGCGAAGCGGTTCGCCGCCGCGGCCATTATCGGGTAGCAGTAATCGGACAGCGGCGCGGCGACCCCGCCGGCGTTGGCGCGCAGCCAGTAATGGAAGAACTCGGCATTGCCGATCGGCTTGCCGTAGGTGCCGAAGGGGTGGATGTAACGGTCGTCCTCGCCGCCCCAGCCGATGAACTCGATACCGAGTTTAAAGGTCGCCTGCGTCGCGCGCATGAACTCGACCTCGTCGATCCCGACCAGGTCGTTGAAGTCCTTCATCTGCGGCAATGTCGCCTCGCCGACGCCGACGGTACCGATCTCGTCGGACTCGACCAGGCGGACACGGACGCGGCGGCGGTCGAGCTTGGCGACGAGCGCGGCGGCGCACATCCAGCCCGACGTGCCGCCGCCGACGATCACGATATCGAGCGAAGGGGTCATCCGCGGTCGAGCCTAGCGCCGAAGCGGTCGGTGGGGAAGGGGTGGGCGGCGCGGGCCAGGTGACCCGGGCCGCCCACGAGGGATCACAGCGTGAAGCGAACGCCGAGCTGGAACCGGCGGTCGTTCTTGAACCACGCGTTCCCCTTCAGCAGGCCGTCATTGTCGACCTGTTGACGTAGCAAGGTGTCGGTGCCGAGCAGGTTGCTGCCCTCCACGGTCAGCTCGAACTGGCGGGTCACGCGGTAGCGGATCGAGGCGTCGAGGAAGCCGGTCGAGTCCTGCCAGATCGGCAACCCGATGCAGCAGTCGATCGCCGTGACGAGATACTGCGATCGCCAGTTGTAGGCGGTGCGGATCGAGAGCTGCCCCTTCTCGTAAATGCCGATCAGGTTGTACGAGTGGTCGGAAATCCCCTCCAGCGCGTTCGGCCTGACCGCCGTGGTGTCGTAGCTGACGCCGCCGCCGGCGGTGCCGGCCGCGGTTTCGCTGATCAGGTTGCTGCTCTGCACCCCCTGATTGTCGACATAGGTGTAGTTGGCCTGGACACCCAGGCCGTCGAACGGTGCCGGGAGGAAGGAGAAGAAGGTCTGGAACGAGAACTCGGCGCCCTGAATCTTCGCGCCCTCGCCGTTATTTGGCCCCTGCACCAGGATATCGCGCGTCACGTTGTTGTTGGTGACAGTGAGGTTGTAGGTGCCGTTCTGGATATAGTTCTGGAAGTTCTTGCGGAAGATCGTGCCGGTAAGCGACGCTGACGGCGAGAAGTAGTATTCCAGGCCGAAGTCGAACTGGTCGGCGACGATCGGCTTCAGCTGTGGATTGCCCGCGCGGCCGGTGTACTGGAAGTCATAACCGACCGGCGTCACCCCGTCCGGCCCGTAGATGATGTCGGGGTTGCTCGGCGTGGTGAGGTTGGGCGAGGAGCGCGACACCGTCACGAAATTGCGCAGCAGCCCGACGTCGGGTCGCGATATCGCCCGGGAATAGGCGAAACGGGCGACGAACTTATCGGTCAGGTCCGCCTTCAGGTTGAAGCTCGGCAGGGCGTGGAAGTGATCGGCGCTGGCGTCGTCGAGCAAGGTCGCGCCGTTGTTGAACGCGATCTCGTCGGCGCTGGTGACGCAACCCGCCGTCACCGTCGGGCGACCGCCGATGACAGGCCCCGCGCCGCAGGTCAGCTGGTCGGTGGTGAACGCGTTGGCGAAGGTGAACGAGCCGCTGGTTTCGTCGCGCGTCCAAACCGTGCGGACACCGATATTGCCCGAGATCCCCACTCCGGCGATCCGCGCATTGGGTCCGCCGAAGCGCGCCATGGCATAGCCCGCCCAGGTCCGTTCGCTGAACTTTAGCACTTCGCTCGGCAAGTAACAGCCGAAGTCGCCATTGACCGATTCGCCGGCACGGACGCCTTGTCCCGAGCAGACCGGGTAAAACTCGCCCACCCCGATCGTCGGCCGTCCTAGCGCCGCGCCCAGCGCCTCGCGGCTGGCGACGACATTGGGGTCAAAGAACACGAAGGTGTTCTGGTTGGTCTGGTTGCCGTTGAAGAAATCGGCGGGGAGGCCACCCGTCTCGTAGTTGCCCGCCGGGTACACCGGACGATCGATATTGTAGTAATCGGCGTTGTTGGCCCAGGTGTTCGAGATATTGCCCCAATTGTACGCGCCCCAGCGCACCTCCTGATCGCGGTCGGCGTAACGAACGCCGGTCCGAAGCGAGCTCAGCCAGTCGGAATCGACTTCGTAATCGAGGTCGAGTCGCAGCGCGACCTCCTGGCCCTCGCTGTCCTCCGTATGATCGCTGGCCGAATAGTAATTGTAGTTATTGGGGTTCAGCACACCGCCCGGCGAGAGGTTGACGTTGTCGGCGGTGTTCGGACTGATCGTCAGCGTCGGATACTTACTCGACAGGTCGACAAAAGTGTTGGCGTAGGTCCGCGAGGACACCGACGCGTTGTAGTTGTGCACCTCCGACTTGACATATTGGGCATCGATACGCGCGCTGAAGCGATCGGTCAGGTTCCAGCGGAAGTTCCCGCCGATATCCTGCGTGTACTGCTCGTTGCGGAGCGCGTTGGCACCGGTGTCGAGTTGCGGCGCGCGGCGGGTGGCGAAGCCGTTCGCCTCGGTGCATCCTTCCCACGCATAACACTTATTGAAGAACGCCTGCCCGTTCTGGTTCTCGGCGATCAGGTTCGCCGAGTCCGGGGTCTCGCCAAGGTACGGCGTTGGCGCCGACCAGGAACCCGTCAGGAAGTTGCCGTCGTCGTCAAAGGTGAACGCGTCGGTGAAGCTGAGCGGCGCGACCAAGCCGGCGTCGGTGACGCGGAAGTCGGTCGGCAGGCCATAGATGCTGAACGCGCTCGAATAGACTGACCGCTCGCGCCAGCTATTATTGTATTGCGAGCGATTATACTGGAGCGACGCCTCGATCGACCCGTCGTTCGACCGCCACTGTCCCGCCGCCGAGATGCCATAGCGCTGACGATCGTAGAGGTTGTCGCGCAGGAAGATGCCGCTGGGGATATATTTCAGCCCATCGCCGAACACCCCGTCGAAGATCGCCATGCGATCAAACTGGACGCCCTGGCTCGCGGTCTTGACCTGCGAATAGGCGCCGTTGATCATGAAGCCGAGGTCGCCGATACCCGTCTCGAACCGGTTGGAATAGATGCCGGACACGGCCGGCGTACCCCGGCCGGCGCGGTCACCGTAGGAAATGTCGGCGGTGAGCGAGAGCAACTGGCCCTTGGTCTCGAACGGCAGGCGCGTGCGCAGATTGATCGTGCCGGCGATGCCGCCCTCGATCAGCTCGGCGGTCTGGTTTTTATAGACGTCGACCCCGGCGAGCAGCTCGGGCGAGATGTCCGCGTAGCTGAGGCCACGGTCCGAATTGGCCGAGAAGGTGTCGCGGCCATTGAACTCCGAGCGGACCTGGGGAAGCCCGCGGATGATGACACCCGACGGCTCGGCCGAGAAGTGCGACGTGTCGTCGCTGCCGGCGAAGCGGCTGACGGTGATGCCGGCCACGCGCTGCAGCGCCTCGGCGACCGATTTGTCGGGGAAGGAGCCGATGTCGTCGGCGGTGATCGACGATACGAAGGTGTCGGCGTTGCGCTGCCGCGCCTGGGCCGATTCGAGGTTCTGACGGATGCCCTGGACGATGATGTCGGCCTCGCCCTCGGCCCCCGCGACCTGGTCGACCGGCGCGTCCTGGATGCCGGGCGACGAGGGCGTGGCTTCGTCCTGGACCACGGGATCCCCGGTCGTCCCGTCTTGAGCCGTCGGGGCGGGCGTATCCTGCGCCGCCGCAGGCATCGCGATCGCCGCGAGCATGGCCGCCAATCCGACGCCGCCCAGCAGTCGCCCACGTCCCAGTGCCGATACGTTCCCCGTCATATACCGCTCCCTTGTCCGTCTTCCGCGTCGGTCACTTTGGCTATTACCAATTCCGACTTTGGTCCTTGTCGGTAGACTACAAAATTTTTACACTGTCCACACGAATTTTGCGGAACTCTTTTCGCGGGTAGTTTTAGCGGGGGACTGGATTGGCCAGGGAAATAGCGAGCGGGTCCGACGATCGTCGGGACGGCGGGAAATGGGAGCGGCGGCGGCTGGTGTCGCTGGACGTGCTGCGCGGTCTAACCGTGATGGGCATGATCCTCGTCAACGCCGCCGCTGGCATGTTCTACGGTGTCGACGCCCCCGTCTATCCGATGCTGCTGCACGTGCCGTGGAACGGCCTGACCCTGGCCGACCTGGTCTTCCCGGCGTTCCTGATGATGGTCGGCGTCGCCGTTCCGATGTCGCTGGCGAAGCCCGGCGACACGCCGCGACTCGACCGGGTGCTGGCGGGACGGATCGGCGGTCGCGCGATACGGCTGTGCGTGATCGGGTTCATTCTCTCCAACCTTGGCTGGCTCGCTGATTTCGATTCTGCCCCGTGGCGCCTGTTCGGCGTGCTCCAGCGGATCGGGCTGGTCTACGGCGCCTGCGCGCTGCTATTCCTGCTATGCGGGTCGAGGGCGCGCGCGGCGCTGATCGTCGCGATCCTGCTGCTGTACTGGCCGCTGTCGCTGCTGCCGACGGCCGACGGTCTCGCGACCGACATTATGCGGCGCGGACATAATTTCGTCGCCTGGGCCGACCGCGCCCTGCTCGGTCCGGGCAACCACCTGTATGTGAAGGGGCCCGAGGGCTATGATCCCGAAGGCCTGCTCGGCACCTTGCCGGCGATCGCCCACGGGCTGATCGGGGTCGCGATCGGCGAGTATCTGCTGCGGCCCCGCGACGGCGCGGCGACGCGGGTGCTGGCGCTCGCCGGGGCGGCGATGCTGGCCGTCGGGCTCGCCTGGAGCATGGCCTTCCCGATCATCAAGGATATCTGGTCGAGCAGCTTCGTGCTGGTCACCTGCGGGATCACGACACTGGCGCTGGCGGTGCTGCACGCGGTGCTCGACCATGGCGCCCGGAAACCGGGGTGGCCGTGGCTGGTCGCGCTCGCGTTCGGGTCGAACGCCATCGCCGCCTACGTGCTGCACATGGTGACCGGCAGCCTGCTCGGCTGGGATCTCCTCCTCGCGCCGTACCGATGGGCGCTGGGCGTCGCGTCGCCGCAACTCGCGTCGCTTCTGCCGATCATTCTGTACATGGCGCTGATCTGGGCGGCGGTCGATTGGCTGCGTCGGCGAGGATGGGTCATCAAGGTTTGAGGTTTCGCCGTCGGGCGGGTAGCCTGCTTGCCGACGCGACCAGTATTTTATAGTACCAAGCAGCCCAAATGGTCCTATCACGGCCAGGGGACACCGGGAGGGAACGCATGGAGCAGGACGACACGGCGCGGGATAGCTCGCAACGGGTGACGATCGCCATTATCGGCGTCATGTTCTTCGTGTTTGGCTTCGTCACCTGGCTCAACGGGCCGCTGATCGCCTTCGTCAAGCTCGCCTTCACGCTGAACGACGTCGAGGCGTTCCTCGTCCCGATGGTGTTCTACATGTCGTATTTCTTTTTGGCGCTGCCCTCGGCGGCGATCCTGCGGCGGACGGGCATGAAGCGCGGCATGGTGTTGGGCCTGCTCGTCATGGCGGTGGGCGCGGTGCTGTTCGGGCAGTTCGCGACGGTGCGCGTGTTCGGCGGGGCGCTGGCGGGGCTGTTCGTGATCGGCGCGGGGCTGGCGGTGCTGCAGACCGCGGCCAACCCGTACATCTCCATCGTCGGCCCGATCGAGAGCGCGGCGCAGCGGATCGCGGTGATGGGCATCTGCAACAAGCTCGCCGGCATTCTCGCGCCGATCGTCTTCGGGCTGCTGGTCATGCGCGGCGTCGGCGATCTGGGCGCGGAGGTCGCGGCGACCGTCGATCCGGCGGCGCGCGAGGCGCTGCTCGAGACCTTCGCCCAGAAAGTCTATTGGCCTTATCTCGGCATGGCGGCGCTGCTCGCGCTGCTCGCGCTGTTCGTGCTGCGCTCGCCGCTTCCCGAGCTGACCGGCGCGTCAAAGGACAAGGGGTCGGGCGGCGGCGTGCGCGGGCTGTTCGCCTTTCCGCATCTGTGGCTTGGCGTGCTGTGCTTGTTCTTCTACGTCGGCGTCGAGGTGATGGCGGGCGACGCGATCGGGACCTACGGCACCGGCTTCGGCCTGCCCGTGGCGGAGACCGCTTACTTCACCTCGCTGACGCTTGGCGGGATGCTGGTCGGGTATATCGTCGGGCTGCTGGTGATCCCGCGCTTCGTCAGCCAGGAGCGCTACCTCGCCTTCTCCGCGGTGCTGGGCGTCGTGTTCGTCGTCGGCGCCTATCTGACCAACGGCTACGCCTCCGTCGCCTTTGTCGCGGCGCTGGGATTCGCCAACGCGATGATGTGGCCGGCGATCTTTCCCCTCGCCATACGCGGGCTGGGCCGCCACACCGAGACCGGATCGGCGATCATGATCATGGCGATCTGCGGCGGCGCGATCGTGCCGCAGCTGTTCGCGGTGATGAAGCAGCATTATGATTTCCAGCTCGTCTTCCTGCTGCTGATGGTGCCGTCATACCTCTTCATCCTGTTCTACGGCGCGCGGGGTAGCGCCACGGGCGCGCGAGCGAGCGAATGACCGCGCGGTATCACCTCGGTATCGACGGTGGGGGTACCGGCTGCCGGGCGCGGCTGCGCGACCGTGACGGTGGCCTGCTCGGCGAGGGCGAGGGCGGGCCGGGGAATATCCGGCTCGGGCTCGATACCGTCTGGGGCAATATGCTGACGGCGATCGACGGCGCGCTTGGCCAGGCGGGACTCGACCGCGCGGTGCTGGTCGACACCGCGGCCGGGGTCGGCTTGGCCGGGATCGTCGACGAGGCAGGCGCCGCCGCGACGGTCGCCGCCGGGCCCCGCTT
>CAXTRJ010000088.1:0-10169 GCA_964246585.1 uncultured Sphingomonas sp.
CTGCCACCGCGCCCGATCTACGGCCGCGCGCCCGATGCCAAGCCGATGCGCTGAATGGCGACGCAGGCGCTGACGGTACGCCCCGGCGACGCGCGCGACATCGCCGCGGTCGAGGCGCTGATGGCCGCCGCCTTCGACCCGCGCTTCGGCGAGGCGTGGACCCGCGGCCAGTGCCTGGGCGTCCTCGCCATGCCGGGTGTCGGCCTATCGCTGGCCCATGCCGACGACGTGCCCGCCGGCTTCGCGCTGATCCGCACGGTCCTCGACGAAACGGAACTGCTGCTGCTCGCCGTCGCCCCGCCGTTTCGCGGTCGCGGGATCGGCGCGGCGCTGCTGCGCGAGGTCATCACGGACTGCGGTGCCCGCAGCGGCAAGGTGATCCACCTCGAAGTGCGCGAGGGGAACAGCGCGGTGTCGCTCTACGTGCGCGCCGGTTTCGTCATGGTCGGTGACCGTCGTGGCTATTATCGCGGCCGCGACGGCGACTTGTTCGACGCCCATTCCTACCGCCTGCGACTTGCGCCGACTTGATTTCCCGACTTGTTCATCGCCGCTTTGACCTTGCGGTTCGGCCACTTTGCCCCGATATCTCTGATGCTTGTAAAAATCCGACATCGTCAGGACCACATTCGTAATGGAAACCGTTATCGACCGGCAGGAGCTGGTCTCGTTGACCGCCGACATCGTCGCCGCCCATGTCAGCAACAACAGCGTCGCGTTGGAGGAACTGCCCGGCCTGATCCAGAACGTCCACGGCGCGCTGGCCGGGTTGGCCGATCCCGCCGCCAACGACGCCAAGCCCGAGCCGGCCGTGCCGGTCCGTTCCTCGGTCAAGCCCGATTTCCTGATCTGCCTGGAGGACGGCAAGAAGCTGAAGATGCTGCGCCGTCACCTGATGACTCATTACAGCATGACGCCCGAGGATTACCGCGCGAAGTGGAGCCTGCCGCCCGACTATCCGATGGTCGCGCCCAACTATGCCGAGCAGCGCCGCGATCTGGCCAAGCGGATCGGCCTGGGGACGAGACCCCGCGCCGTCTGACGCTTATTGCGAGTCGGTCGCCCTTTATCCGGCGCGCGACCGGGACTACATCGCGGTGGATGGCGCGTAAGATCGATCTCGAAACCCTGTGCAATGAAAAAGGCCTGCGCATCACCGAGCAGCGCCGCGTGATCGCGCGCGTCCTGTCGGAGGCGGAGGATCATCCCGACGTCGAAAAGGTCTACGCCCGCGCCTCGGCGATCGACCCCGGCATCTCGATCGCGACGGTATACCGGACGGTCCGCCTGTTCGAGGAGGCCGGCATCCTCGACCGTCACGACTTCGGCGACGGCCGCGCCCGCTACGAACCCGCGCCGGAGGCGCATCACGACCATCTGATCGACGTCGAGACCGGCCGCGTGATCGAGTTCGTCGACCCCGAGCTGGAACAGCTGCAAAAGGCGATCGCCGAACGGCTGGGCTTCCGCCTGGTCGACCACCGCATGGAATTGTACGGCGTCACCCTCAGCCGCAAGGACTGACCCGCTGGACCGTGTGCGTTTCGTCGCGCGGCTCGGCGTCATGGTGGCGACGCTCGGGGCCGCGTTGATCCTCCACGGCCTTTGGCGCCTGGTTCGAGCACGCTCCCCCTGGCCGCGGCTCCTGCTCGGCGCGATCGGCCGCATCGCCGGCGCCCGCGTCCGCGTGGTCGGCGCGCCGCTTCGCCGGGATGTGCTGATCCTCGCCAATCACCAGAGCTGGCTCGACATCCTCGTCCTCGCCGGCGCCAGCGGGGCCGCCTTCGTCGCCAAGGACGAGCTGCGCGGCGTCCCGTGGGTCGGCTGGCTGTGCACGCTCAACGACACGATCTTCGTCGCCCGCTCCGATCGCGCCGGCATCCCCGGCCAAGTCGCCCTGCTCCGCGCCGCCGTGACGCGTGGCCGCCCGGTGGCGATCTTCCCCGAAGGCACCACCGGCGATGGCCGCGCCTTATTGCCGTTCAAGGCCGCGCTGCTGTCCGCGTTCGACGAAGCCCCGCCCGGCATCCGTATCCAGCCCGTCGCGGTCGACTATGGCGCTGCGACCGACGCGGTCGCCTGGACCGGCGACGAACCGGGCGCGAGCCACGCGACGCGCTTGCTCGGCCGCAGGGGGACCATCCCCGCCACGCTCCACTTCCTGCAGCCCATCGACCCCGTCGACTTTCCCGGACGCAAGGCCATCGCCGCCGAGGCGCGTCGTCGCATCGAAGCGGCCCTGCCGTCCCTTCCGAACGGGGCGGAAAGCCGGTAAGGCCCGCCGCCATGCCCGCCCCTCGCACCTTTCACGTCAAATCCTTCGGCTGCCAGATGAACGCCTATGACGGCGAGCGCATGGCCGAGCTGATGACCGCGCAGGGCATCGAGCCAGCCGAGGCGGACGCCGCCGACCTCGTCGTCCTCAACACCTGCCACATCCGCGAGCGCGCGACGGAAAAGGTCTATTCGGACATCGGCCGGCTGCGCAAGAACGCGGCGAAGCAGGGCCGCGCCAAGCCGATGATCGCGGTCGCCGGCTGCGTCGCGCAGGCCGAAGGCGCCGAGATCGTCGCCCGCGCGAAAGTCGACATCGTCGTCGGCCCGCAAGCCTATCACAACCTGCCAGCACTCGTCGTGGAAGCCACCGCCGGCCGCCCCGCGCTCGACACCGACATGCCGCTCCTGTCGAAGTTCGGCCAGCTGCCCGCCCGCCGCCGTTCGCCGCCGTCCGCCTTCCTCACCGTCCAGGAGGGCTGCGACAAGTTCTGCACCTATTGCGTCGTCCCCTACACGCGGGGCGCGGAGATCAGCCGGCCGTGGAGCGCAATCGTCGACGAGGCGCGCGCCTTGGTCGACGCCGGCGCGCGCGAGATCACGCTGCTCGGCCAGAACGTCAACGCCTGGACCGGCGAGGACGAAGCCGGTCGCGAGCAAGGCCTGGGCGGCCTGATCCGCGCGCTCGACCGCCTCCCCGGGCTCCACCGCATCCGCTATACCACCAGCCACCCCAACGACATGGCCGACGACCTTCTCGCCGCGCACCACGACGTGGCGTCGCTGATGCCGTTCCTTCACCTGCCGGTCCAGTCGGGTAGCGACCGCGTGCTCCGCGCGATGAACCGCAGCCACTCGCGCGACGGCTACCTTCGCCTGCTCGACCGCGTCCGCGCCGTCCGCCCCGACATCGCGCTGTCGGGCGACTTCATCGTCGGCTTCCCCGGCGAGACCGAGACCGAGTTCGTCGAAACGCTGCAACTGGTCGACGCGGTCGGCTACGCCCAGGCGTTCTCGTTCAAGTACAGCCCCCGCCCCGGCACCCCCGCCGCCGACCTCGCCGGTCAGGTCGCGGCCGAGGCGATGGACGACCGTCTCCAGCGCCTCCAGGCCTCGCTCAACCGCGACCAGCACGCCTTCAACCGCGCCAGCGTCGGCCGCGCCTGCGGCGTCCTGCTCGAACGATCCGGCAAGCTCCCCGGCCAGCTCATCGGCAAATCGCCCTGGCTGCAATCGGTCCACTTGGTCGCCGACGCCGCGATCGGCGACCTGGTCGAGGTCCGGATCGCCGACGCGGGACCGAACTCGGTGACCGGCCTCCGGGCTACCGCCCTCGCGGCCTAGGACGCGGGCCCCGCTTTAAGGCTTGGGTCCGAAATCGAGCGCGAACGCCGGGCCCAGGTCGATCACCGCCTTCTCGGCCGACAGGTGGAAGACGATCGTGCTCTGACCGACCGGTACGTCCATCGCCGCGTCGCCGCGCACTTGGTGCAATTTCCAGGCGTTGGTGATTTGCGCGGCGCCCCCGACGACCGGCGCGTAAGGCGTGATGCTCTGCGCGACGCCGTAGAACGCGACGGGCGTGGTCTCACCCTCCTGCAGCTTAGGCGCGCGGGCCCAGAACGCGACCATCATCCGGTCGCCCTTCTTGATCGGCTTGGCGATCGGCACCGTGGCGCCGACCGTGTAGACCTCCGGACCCTTGGCCGACACCGTCACCCGCACCGCGCGGCCGCCACTGACACCCTCGTCCTTGATCGACCGCGTCGACTGGTTGGGTCCGAACACCGTGTAGCTCGTGCCGGGCGCGTTGATCAGGTACTTCATCAACGTCTCGGCGTCCTGCGCCGCCGCGCCGCCCGCGATCGCCATCGCCGCGATCGTCAATCCCCACCGTTTCATGTCCGTCTCCTTGCCTCCAGGAGTCGATCGCTCCCGTGAATGCGATGATTTCGCCAGGCCGACGCCGTTGCAAGCGCTTTATCGCATGACGGGCGTCCGTCGCTCCGATCCCGCTTTCAATCCGACGCGCCGCGCCCCATCTTCGCCCCGTCCACGTCCGCCAAGGAGCCGCATGAGTCGCAAGCCAGCCCCCGCCCAGCCCGGTGACCGCGCCCGTGTCGAGGTGCTGTTCGACAAGCCCCAGGCGCTCGCCCAACTCTTTGGTCAGTATGATCGCAACCTGGTCGCGCTGGAGAATCGCCTCGGCGTCTACATCACCGCGCGCGGCAACCGCGTCGGTTTGGAGGGGAGCGCCGAACAGGTGGCGATGGCGCGCGACGTGCTCCAGGATCTGTACGCGCGGATCGGCCGCGGCGAGGAGGTCGACACCGGGCTGGTCGACGCCTCGATCGCCATGGCGTCCGAACCCGTGCTGAGCGGCATCATCCGCGCCGACGCCGGCGAGGGCGCCGATGGCGGCGGCGCGCCGGCGATCATGATCCGGACGCGCAAGAAGACCATCGTTCCGCGCACCCCCGCCCAGGCGCACTATATGCGCGCGTTGTTGTCGAACGACATGATCTTCGCGCTCGGGCCCGCCGGCACCGGCAAGACCTATGTGGCGGTGGCGCAGGCCGTGGCGCAGCTCATCACCGGCAGCGTCCAGCGCCTGATCCTGTCGCGCCCGGCGGTGGAGGCGGGCGAGCGGCTTGGCTTTCTCCCCGGTGACATGAAGGAAAAGGTCGATCCCTATTTGCGACCTTTGTACGACGCGCTGTACGATTGCCTGCCAGCCGAACAGGTCGAGCGCCGCATCACCTCGGGCGAGATCGAGGTCGCGCCAATCGCCTTCATGCGCGGCCGCACGCTCGCCGACGCCTTTGTCATCCTCGACGAGGCGCAGAACACGACGCCGGCGCAGATGAAGATGTTCCTGACCCGCTTCGGCCAGAACAGCCGCATGGTGATTTGCGGCGATCCCAACCAGGTCGACATCCCCGGCGGCGTCGCCGCGTCCGGCCTAGCCGACGCGGTACGCCGGGTGGAGGGGCTGGAAGGCATCGCCATGGCCCGCTTCACCAGCGCCGACGTCGTGCGCCACCCGATCGTCGGACGCATCGTCGAGGCGTATGAGGGCGCGAGTTGATCTGAAGGACAGTCGAACCAGCGGAGACGAACCTCGGCGAGATTGTTTACAAGTTCCGCGACAGGCTAGGATGTGAAACGGAGAAGCACGAATGGGCATGATGATTCACGACGAGGAGATCATCTCCATGCTGACCCGCTTGGCGGAGCGGGACGGCGTTTCGAAGGCCGAAGCGCTCAAGCGCGCGCTTATGAATTTCGAGCCTAAGCTTTGCGAAAGGCGGGGAGATCCTGTGCTTTTTCCCCGTGAGTGCGTCAACTATCGCACGTGTACGCTATGATGGACGCTGGTGTGGATGGCGATAACGCGCTTATCGATCGAGAAGATGCAGCATGATCGAGATCGCACTTACCCGCGAACGCCCCTGGCCCGAGCACGACTGGGACGCCCTCGCCGCCCGCGCCGCCCGAGCCGCGTTTGAGCGCACCCCGCACGGCGAACTGGCGACCACGCCCGCGCTGATCGAGCTGTCGGTCCGCCTAACCTCGGATGACGAGGTCCACACCCTCAACCGCCAGTACCGGGGCAAGGACAAGCCGACCAACATCCTGTCCTTTCCCATGGTCCAGGCGGACCTGCTGGACACGATCAGCCAGAACTCCGACGACGGGGAGGTGCTGCTCGGTGACATCGTCCTCGCCCACGGCGTCTGCGCCGCCGAGGCGGCCGAGCGCGGCATCGCCGTCGCCGACCACGCGACGCATTTGATCGTGCATGGCACGCTGCACCTGCTAGGCTATGACCATGGGAACGATATCGAGGCCGAAGCGATGGAGGCGATCGAGCGCGACGCGCTGGCCGGGCTCGGCATCGCCGACCCCTATTTGATACGCGAGGACTGAACCCCGAAATGGCCGATGGCCCCAATGCCGGGAACGGCGACAGTAGCAACGAGAACGGCATCTGGCGCGGGCTCAAGTCGCTGATCTTCGGCGATCCCGGCGACGAGTCGCTGCGCGACCAGCTGGAGGAGGCGATCGACCGTCACGAGGACGATCCCGCCCCCGACGCCGTCGGCGACCTGTCGCTGCTCGAGCGTCAGATGGTTCGCAACCTGCTCCACTTCGGCGAGCGCGACGCCGGCGATGTCGGCGTGCCCCGCGCCGATATCGTCGCGGTCGAGGAAGCCACTCCCTTCGCCGATCTCGTCCAGCTCTTCGCCGAGGCCGGGCATAGCCGCCTCCCCGTATACCGCGGCAAGCTCGATACGATCATCGGCATGGTCCACATCAAGGACGTGTTCAACATCCTGGCGGCCGGGGCCGAGCACCCCGCCAGCATCGCCGACCTGATCCGCGAGCCGCTCTACGTGCCGATGTCGCGCGGCGCGCTCGACCTGCTCGCCGACATGCGCCAGAAACGCGTCCACCTCGCGATCGTGCTCGACGAATATTTCGGCACGGAGGGCCTGGTCACGATCGAGGATCTGATCGAGGAGATCACCGGCGAGATCGAGGACGAGCATGACGAGGCGCCCAAGTCGTTGCTGGTTCCGCTCGACGGCGGCGCATGGGACGTCGACGCCCGCGCCGAGTTGGAGGACGTGGCCGAAACGGTCGATCCGCGCCTCGCCGAGGTCGAGGGCGACATCGACACGCTGGGCGGCCTCGCCGCGCTCCTCGCCGGCCGCGTCCCCAAGGTCGGCGACTGCCTGATCCACCCGAGCGGCTGGAAGCTCGAAGTGACTGAAGCCGACGAACGCCGCGTCAACCGGGTCCGCCTCCACCCGCCCAGGCCGGAGCCGGAAGACGCGACCGCCTGACGACGGCGAGACAGGCTGTCGCCGCAAGGGAGGACGACCGATGACAAGTTCGGCCGGATCGACCCAGCCGATCTCGATCCGTTCGATGGCGGTCGCGGCGTTCTCGACGGTCGTCGAATGGTACGACTTCACCCTCTACCTCTACCTCGCCACGGTTCTGTCGCGCGTATTCTTCGGCGGCGGCGAGGCATCGCTGGTCAACACGCTCGCCGGCTTCGCGGTAGCCTATCTGATGCGCCCGGTCGGGGCCGTCGTGTTCGGCCATGTCGGTGACCGTTACGGGCGACGCCGGACGATGCTGCTGTCCATGGCGCTCATGTCGCTGGCGATGCTGGCGACCGCCCTGTTGCCGACCTACGCCCAGGTCGGCCCCCTGGCGGGCTGGCTGCTCCTGCTGCTCCGCTGCGTGATGGCCTTCTCGGTCGGTGGCGAATACACCGGTGTCGTCGCGTATCTGCTGGAGGGCGCGCGGCCGGGCCGGCGCGGTCTCGTCACCTCCTTCGCCGCCATGGCCAGCGAAATCGGGGCGCTGCTAGCGGTCGCGGTGTCCGCCGTGACGGTGGCATCGATGACCGCCCCCGACCTCGACGGCTGGGGCTGGCGCATACCTTTCCTGATCGGCGCGGCGCTCGCGGGCGGCGTATGGATCGCGCGGTCCGCCATGGAGGAGTCGCCCGACTTCGAGCGGCAAAAGGCCAGCGGGACGGTGCCGCGAAGCCCGTTCCGCCACGCGCTGGCGAACCACCGCGCCGCGATCGCGCGGGGCTTCGCCATTTCGGCGCTGGGGTCGATCACCTATTATGTCGGCATCGCCTATGTGCCCGCCTTCCTGACCTCGGTCGGCGCGATGGGCGAAGGCGACTCGCTCTGGCTCTCGACGCTCGCCGCGCTGGTGGTCATCGCCGTCACGCCGCTGGTCGGGAGCTTGTCCGATCGCTGGGGACGCAAGCCCGTCCTGCTCGCCCTGGCCGGCGGCGCGATCGTCCTGCCGCTGACGCTGTTCCAGCTGATGGCCGGTGGCATTTTCGCCAACGCGCTGCTGGGGGCGGTCGTCCTGGCGGCGCTCGGCGGCGGCGTCAGCGCGGTCGGCGCCGTCGCGACGGCGGAGCAGTTCCCCGGCGAGGGCCGTCTCAGCGGCCTGGCGCTCGGCGCGACGACCGCGACGGCGATCTTCGGCGGGCTGACGCCGTACCTCGCCCAGTCGCTGACGAACGCCACCAACTGGCCGCTGGTGCCGGGCGCCATGATCGCGGCGGTGGCGCTCGGCGTCCTGCCGGTGCTGCTGACGTTGCCGGAAACGGCGCGCGCGCGCGATCGTCGCCGCTGATTCAAGCCTAACCTCTTCCCCCCGTGCCCGCCCCGCCCTACTTCCCGCTCATGCGCAAACACGTCTTCATCGTCCTCGGCATCCTGGTCCTGCTCGGGATCGGCGCCTTCATATACCTGGCCCGGCCCGACCAGGCGCAACTGGCGCTGAACGACGTCGCCGGACAGCGCCCGCGCATTACCGCGCCGCGCGAGCAGCTCATCCCGACCGTGAAGGTCGCCGAGGTCGTCGGCTGGCGAGGCGGCGCGATGCCGACGCCCGCCGCCGGCCTCGCCGTCCAGCCTTTCGCCACCGGGCTCGATCACCCGCGCTGGCTCTACCGCCTGCCGAATGGCGACGTGCTCGTCGCCGAATCGAACTCGCCCCCGCGCGAGGGCGGCGGGATCAAGGCTTGGGTGATGAAGGTGCTGATGGGCCGCGCCGGGGCCGGCGTCCCCTCGGCCAACCGCATCACCTTGCTGCGCGACGCCGACGGCGACGGCCGCGCCGAGCAGCGCACGACCTTTATGACCGGGCTAAACTCGCCGCACGGCATGGCGCTGATGGGCGGGCAGCTCTACATCGGCAACACCGACGCGCTAGTCCGCGTACCCTATGCCGACGGCCAGACCCGGATCACCGCCAAGCCCGAACTGGTCGTCAAGCTCAACGGCGGCGGCAATCATTGGGCGCGCAACGTCATTGCCGCCCCCGATGGCCGGTCGCTGTTCGTCGCGGTCGGCTCGGCCTCCAACATCGCCGAAAAGGGCATGGAGGCGGAGCGTTACCGCGCCAACATCCTGCAAGTCTGGCCCGACAAGAACTGGCGCATTTACGCCGCCGGCCTACGCAACGCCAACGGCATGGCGGTCAACCCGCGATCGGGCCAGCTGTGGACGGTGGTCAACGAACGCGACCAGCTCGGCTCCGACCTTGCTCCCGATTACCTGACGGGGGTATCGTTCGGCGACCATTTCGGCTGGCCCTGGTATTATTGGGGCGGCTACCCCGACACCCGCGTCGAGCCGGCGAACCCCCAGCTGCAGGAATACAGCAAGCGCCCCGACTACGCGCTCGGCCCCCACGTCGCCGCGCTCGGGCTGACCTTCGCCGACGAGGCACGGCTGGGCCAGCGCTTCGCCGACGGCGCCTTCATCGGCGAGCACGGCTCGTGGAACCGCACGCCGGTATCGGGCTACAAGGTCGTCTACGTCCCCTTCGGCCCGAACGGCTTCCCGGTGCGCGGCGCCAAGCCCGTCGACGTGCTCGGCGGCTTCCTCGACGCCGACGGCGACGCGCAGGGCCGCCCGGTCGGCGTCATCGCCGACCGCACCGGCGCGCTACTGGTGGCGGACGACGTCGGCAACGTCATTTGGCAGGTCAAGCCGGCGGGGCGGGTCGCCGCGCGCTAGCGGCTAGCGCTTCACCGCCGGCGACGCCATTAGCGCCGCCCGCGTCATCGCGGTGCGCACATTCCACTCGTCGCCGCGCTGCACCGTCGTCAGCCCGTCGAGCGGCAGGTGCACCAGCCGTTCGGGGCCTGCGTCCTCGACCTCGACGATGAGCCCGGCGACCGCGCCGGCCGAATCGATCTCGACCCGGTCGACCTCGCCGAGCTCGACACCGGCCGCGTCGACCAGTTCCGCCCCGTCCAGCTGCGCCGTCGTCAGCCCCCGCGCGGTGCCCGGCCCGGTCGCGGTCGGCGTCCAGCCAGTCGTTGCTCCACCCGATGGACGCCT
>CAXTRJ010000089.1:0-10095 GCA_964246585.1 uncultured Sphingomonas sp.
GGCGCTCGGGCGCGGGCCCCGTTAGGGGGGGGGGCGTCCCCCCCCCCCCCCCCCCGCGCCGCGTTTACGCGCTGCTAACCGTCCTATCGGTATGCAGGCTTCATGCAACAGCCAGCCCCGCACCCCGCGCCCGCGATGCCCAGCTTGCCGATGATGGCGGCGATCCTGCTGGTCGCGGCCTTCACCCACTGGACGCTGTTCCCGTTCTTCACCTCCGACATGCGGCTCGACTATGTCCCCTGGTTCGATCACATCGTGTCGACCGGCTCGCTCGCCGCCTTTTCCGCGCCGTTCGGCAGTTATACGCCGCCCTATCTCTACGGCCTCGCCGCGCTGTCGCCCCTGAAGGGGATCATTCCCGATCCGTACATCGTGAAGCTCTGGTCGCTGCTCGGCAACGCCAGCGTCGCCGCCGCCTTGTGGCACCTCCTCACGCGCCTGAACGTCCCCGCCGCGGGCAGGATCGCGCTCTGCGCGCTGACCCTCCCCAGCGTCGTGCTCAACGCCGCGCTGCTGGGGCAATGCGACGCGATGTATACCGCGCCATGCGTCATGGCGGCGGCGGCGGCGATCGACCGCAAGCATCGCTGGATGCTGGTCTGGTGCGGCCTCGCCCTGGCGATCAAGGCGCAGGCCGTCCTGCTCGCGCCCTTCGTCCTCGCGCTGCTGCTCGGCCGGCGGGTGCCGGTACGCGATTGGTTCGTTGCCCCCGCCGCCTTCATCGCGGTGATGCTGCCGGCGCTGGTCGCCGGCTGGCCCGCCGCCGACATCCTGTCGATCTATTTTCGCCAGGCGAACACCTTTCACGACCTCGCCCGCAACGCCCCTAATATCTGGATGATCCTGGAGCTGTGGGGCTTTGGTCTGGGGAGCATGTCCGGAATCGCGACGGCCTGCGCGATCGCCGCGGTCATCGCCTATGTCACGCGGCTGACCGGCATCGCCGGGCAGCTGTCCAACCCCATGCTGCTGCGCGCCGCGCTGCTCGCGCCGCTGCTGACCGCCGGGCTGCTGCCCAAGATGCACGAGCGCTACTTCTTCATCGCCGACATCCTCGCGCTGGCGCTGGCGGCGACGGTGCGCGACCGCGACAGCGTCCGGATCGCGGTGCTGGTCCAGTTCGGCTCGACCGCCGGCCTGCTCGCCTATCTGACCGGCGCGCCGGGGCTGGCGGCGCTCGGCGCGGCGACGATGATCCTGGCGACAGTCATGGTGGCGCGCCCGCTGCTAGGATGGGGTAAGGTGCCCAGTCCGACTCTGGCGGCGGCTGGCTAAGGGCGAACGCTATTTGCTCGGATCATGTCCCCAGTTCATCAGCGAATAGCGCCAGCGTGAATGCTCCTTGTCCTCCGCCGGCCCACCCTGCGCCATGTGGCGGTGGACGTAGCTCACCACCTTTTTCATGTGCTGGTAGTCGTCGTCGGTCAGCTCGGCCTTCTTCTTGCGCTTGATCGCGACGATCCGCTGGCCCGACTTGTGCCCGACGCTCTCGTCGGCATGGCCGTCCTCGCCCTTCCAGCCGACCGCCTTGCTGTCGTCGGTCTCCAGCCACTTCTCCAGCGCGGCGGGCGTCATGTTCACCGCCTCACCGAACTCCTTGTACGTCTTCGCGTGATCGTCGTCAGTCACCCGTCGCCTCCTTGTCGCCCTGGCCGGGATAATCGGCAAGCGCCCAACCGGTTCAATCGCGCCGTACCACCACTCCGCCCTTGATCACCGCCACCGGGCGCTCCAGCAGGCTTACATCGGCCAGCGGATCGCCCCGTACCGCGACGAGATCGCCGTACCGCCCGACCGCGATCGCGCCGACATCGCCCTCGCGGCCCAGCGCTTTGGCGGCGTTGACCGTCGCCGACCGGATCGCCTCCGCCGGGGTCAGGCCGAAGCGCACCATCACCGCGAACTGCCGGGCGTTGTCGCCGTGCGGATAGATGCCGGCGTCCGTCGAAAAGATCATCGGCGCGCCCGCCCGCGCCGCCTTGCGGAAATTCTCGCGCTGTAGCGTCCCGACCTCGCGTTCCTTGGCGATGTTCTCCGGCAGGACGCCGTTCTTGGCCCCCTCGGCCAGCGTGTAGTCGGTGTTGTAGATGTCGAAGCCGAGCCAGGCGCCGCGCGCCTTGGCCAGCGCGATGCCCTCGTCGTCGATGAAGCTGACATGTTCGATCGTGTCGATCCCCGCCCGGATCGCCGCCTTGATCCCGTCGGCGCCGTGGGCGTGCGCGGCGGTTTTCAGTTTCCAGAACCGCGCCTCGTCGGCGATCGCCTTTAACTCGTCCTCGTGCAGTTGCTGGACGCCGGGCGCGGTGTTGCGCGAGAACACGCCGCCGGTGGCGCAAACCTTGATCACCTCGGCACCGTATTTACGCTGCTCGCGCACCCGCTTCTTGAGCTCGTCGGGGCTGTCGCCCATCGCCGGCGATTTCCGCGCGAACGACGGTGGCAGGAACGTCTCGTCGCAATGCCCGCCCGTCGCGCCCAGCGCATAGGCCGCCGGCACGATCCGCGGCCCCTCGATCCAGCCCTCGTCGACCGCCTGTTTGATCCCGACATCGCTGTAATTGTCCGACCCGACGTTGCGCACGGTGGTGAACCCGGCGCGCAGCGTCCGCGTGGCGTTCCCGGCTCCTTGCGCGATCCAGAAACCGTCGGTGAACCGCAGCCCGGTATAGCCGCCATATTTCGGGTTGGACGTCAGGTGGACGTGCATGTCGATCAGCCCGGGCAGGATCGTGACATCGCCCAGGTCGACCCGGGTCGCGCCTTCGGGGATGTTGGGGCGGCCGCCATCCCGCGTCACCACCGTCGCGATCCGCCCGTCGGTCACCACCACCACCGGATCGTACAGTACGCGTCCGGCCTCGACGTCGAGCATTCGCGCCGCCGTCACCACCACCGTGTCCGCCGCCGCCGGCGTCGCGGCCGCGAACGTCATCGCGAGCGCGGTCAGCCGCATCCCGTCCCTTCCCACGCTCATGCCCCCGGCATCATGCCGGCGACCGCGTCGCGGTACGCGTTGGCCGCGACCACCATGTCGACGAAGAACCCGATCCACATCGCCATCAGCGCCGCGACCGACGCGAAATAGACAAGGTAGCGCGACCGCACCTTGTTGGCCCCGAGGTGGACGAGGCTATGCGCCGCTCTGAGCACCACGAACGCCCAGGCCAGCGTCACCTGCGCACCGTTGACATGCGCGGTGATCAGCAGGAGCGGCACCAGCGCGAAGAACAGCACCGGCATCTCGAACAGGTTCGCCAGGTTCTCCGCCGGTCGCGCGACCGGTCCGAAATAGCCGAGCATCGCCGTCCTGCTCGCGAAGTCCGCGCGCGTCGGGGGCTGCCGCTTGATGAAGCGCAGCCGCTGCCACAGCAGAGTGAACCACACGGCGAACACCAGAGCGACCATCGCGAAGGCGGGCCACAGGATCGCGAAGGGTGACATGGTGAACTCCCGGGAAGGCCTGCCCGGCTTGTGACGCGGGTAAGAGCTCGCGTCTAGGGAGCCATGTTGCCCATGGTGTTACCCGCCATCGCGGCGTCGTCGCCCATGGCGGCGTCGCCCGTCGCCATGTTGCCGGTCGCGGCGTTGCCCGTCGGGAAGTCGGGCTCGGGCGGTGGTTCGTCGTTGCGGAACTGATAATTGGCCTGGGCGTCGTTCAGGATCACCTGCCCGGTGTTGGTAAGCGGGATTTCGTTGTCGGCCCCGCCGCAGGCGGCGAGCAGCGCGGCGGCGGACAGTCCCGCGAGTGGTTTCCATGATGCCATGACGGTTCTCCTTCGCCTCCTGAACGTCGCCGGGTCGCCAGCGTTCCGCCCGACGCCCAGCCTAGCGCCTAGCGCGGCGCGAACGCCTCGCGCGGCACGCCCGACACCGTCGACAACCGCTCCACCGGGAACTTCACGACCAGCCCGCTCGCCGGCAGCGTGTAATCGTATATCGCCCCCAGCAGGCCCGCCATGCGGTCGCCGCGAACGCGCGCGCCCAGTTCGGCGAAGCCGATCGCCAACCCCTCGCCCATGCTCCCCGTCCAGCGCCCGACAAGAACGGTGACGCGCCCGCGATGGTGCTTGCCGGGGCGCGGCAGGACATATTCGACCCAGCGCCGCGCGATCCCCGTCTCGCGCCCCTCGGCGGACAGGTCGTGACGCTGGTACGCGCGTGGCTCCGTCACGAACCACCCCAGGATCGCCCTCGCGACAACGGTGTTGCCGCCGCTCGGCGTATTGGTGAGGTCGATCGTCACCGGCGCGCCCGCTTCCAGTCCCGCCATGGCGGCATCGAACGCGGCGATCGCCGCCAAGTCGCCGAGCGAGTTGTCGATCCGGATCGTCGCGCCCCGCCCCTCGCGCACCACCGTGACGGGCGGTCGCGCCGGCTCGTCGCGGTACAGGCTGGCGAGCGTCACCACCCGCCCATCGCCACCCCGCGCCACCGTCAGCACGCGCGAACGGTCGCGCCGTCCGGCCGTCAGCACGCGCGCCGCGTAGCCGGCCCGATCGGGCGTCACGCTCAGCCCCAGGTCGCTCCAGAACCGCGCCACCGCGTCGGCGATCGCCACGTCCCCGACCGCGACCACGCGGTCGCCGGCGACGATCCCCGCCGTCGCCGCCGGGCTCCCGACCCGCACCGCCTCGATCACCCCCGCCCCGTCGAGCCATAGGTCGCTGTAGCTCGGCACCACCGCCCAGCTGTCCCGGAACGACGCGCCGGTGATCGCGTGATGGTCGGCCAGCGTCGTCAACCGATCCTCGGCGTAATGGAGCAGCGACGACCGATCGCGCACCGCCGCGCGCCGCGCCACCAGCATGGGCGAATCGGGCAACACCCCTCCCGGTAACCGCTCGGCATAAGCGTAGTTCGCGACGATCAACCGATCGAGCTCCCTCGCGTCCGCCGCGTAGGCCGGGGGCGTCGGCGCCGGGTCGGGCGCGGCCGGCGCCACCGAAGCGACGCACAACAGCGCCGCCAGCGTCCTAATAGTGGATCGCCCGCCCGTACGCGCCCAGCACGCTTTCGTGCATCATCTCACTCAGCGTCGGGTGCGCGAACACCGTTTCCATCAGCTCGGCCTCGGTCGTCTCCATTTGCCGCGCGACGACGTATCCCTGGATCAGCTCGGTGACCTCCGCCCCGACCATGTGGGCGCCGAGCAGCTCGCCGGTCCCGGCGTCGAACACCGTCTTCACGAACCCCTCCGCCTCGCCCAGCGCGATCGCCTTGCCGTTGCCGATGAAGGGGAACTTGCCGACCTTGACCTCGTGGCCCGCCTCCTTCGCCTTCGCCTCGGTCATGCCAACCGACGCCACCTGCGGCCGCGAATAGGTACAGCCCGGGATGTTCCACACCTCGAACGGGTGCGGATCGCCACCCGCCAGCTTCTCGACGCACACGACGCCCTCGTGGCTCGCCTTGTGCGCCAGCCACGGCGCCCCCGTCACGTCGCCGATCGCATGGATGCCGGCGACGTTGGTGCGTCCGAACCCGTCGACCTTGATCTGCCCGCGCTCGGTCTCGACGCCCAGCGCCTCCAGCCCGATCTCCTCGGTATTGGGCACGATGCCGATCGCGACGACGACGTGGGAGAACTCGGCCGTCTCGACGGCGCCATCCTTGGCCTTTATCCTGGCCGTCACGCCGGTGTCCGACACGTCGAGCGCCTCGACGCCGACCTCGGTGCGGATCGCGATCCCCGCCTTGCCCAGCTGTTTGGCCATGAAGGCGGACACCTCCTCGTCCTCGACCGGCAGGATGCGCGGCAGCATCTCGACGATCGTCACCTCGGCGCCCATGTCGCGGTAGAAGCTGGCGAACTCGACCCCGATCGCGCCCGATCCGATGACCAGCAGCTTGGTCGGCATCTCGGCCGGCACCATCGCGTGGCGATAGGTCCAGACGCGTTTGCCGTCGGCCTTGGCGAACGGCAGGTCGCGCGCCCTGGCGCCCGTCGCGACGATGATGTTCTTGGCCTCCAACTCGACCGTCTTGTCGCCCTGCTTGACCGACAGCTTGCCCGGCGCGGTGAGCGCGCCGACGCCCTCGTGCACCGCGACCTTGTGCTTCTTCATCAATCCCTTGACGCCGCCATTGAGCTGCGCCGCCACCTTGCGGCTGCGCTCGACGACGCGGCCGAGATCGAACGAGACATTCTCCGCCGACAGCCCGTAATCGCCGGCATGGGTCATGTAGTGGTAGATTTCCGACGTCCGCAGCAGCGCCTTGGTCGGGATGCACCCCCAGTTGAGGCAAATCCCCCCCAACCGCTCCCGCTCGACGATCGCGACCTTGAGCCCGAGCTGCGACGCCCGGATCGCGGCGACATAGCCGCCGGGCCCGGAACCGAGAATGACGAGGTCGTAGGTGTCAGGCATCGGAGGGCACTTTCTTCAGAAAATGATCACAAGTTAGCCAGATTAACGCGCTGATTGTTGCGAACGGCAGATTGATTGCGAACCCAGCTTCTAAAGACCTTGGAGATCCTGGAATCAGCAGTGCGACGAACCAGACGAGTGCACAATTGGACAACACTACTAATAAGAGAGCAATCCCAGGCGCCTTCAGCTGAGCAGCTTGCCCGACGGGGATCATAACGGTCACAATTCCGATCAGCGCAGAAGTGAATACAAAAAGGACTGCTGCTATGATTGTGAACAGTAACGGCATGTAAGGATTGATGATCTTCACGCCCATGACGAAGGCGGCCGCCGTGAGCAGCGCGGCCACAAGAATGGCGTTTGCACGACCTTCGTAAAGGCTCATCCCGCCACTCCCCGCACTCGTCGCGGCTGGCGATCGTCGCCGATCGCGACGAACACGAACCGCGCCTGCGTCACCCGGTAGCATTCCTCGGCGTGCCGCGATCGGCGCCACGCCTCGATCTCGATCGTCATCGACGTGTTACCCGTCACGGCCAGCACGGCGTAAAAGGACACCTCGTCGCCGACGAACACCGGACGGTGAAACTTCATCGCGTCCACCGCGATCGTCACCGCCCGCCCGCCGCAGTGCCGTGACGCGACCGAACCGGCGGCGAGGTCCATCTGCCCCATCAACCACCCACCAAAGATGTCGCCATACGGATTGGCGTCCGCCGGCATCGCCGTCACCCGGATCGTCGGCGCGCCGTCGGGCGGCTGGTCGGTCATCGCGCCCCCCGATCGGCCGCGAACGCCAGCCGAAGCGGCGCGATGCTCATCGCCACCACGACCACCATCGTCGCGAGCCCGACCCAGCGCAACGTCTCGCCCCCTTGGGGATACGCCCACGCCGCGCCCGCGAACACCAGCGCGGTGATCGCCACCCCCGCCGCCAGATGCAGCAACTCCACTAGCGTCCGCCGGCCCATGTCACGCAACGCCATGATCGAGTGCGCCAGGATGCCTCATGCCGGCTCGGCGAATCTGACATTGTCCGTCGACCAGACCGGCACCCCCACTCCGAAGAAGTCGGTGTCTTCCGACCAGATCTCGCCCTCCAGCGCCATCGCGGCCGCCAGCACCGGCCAGTCGGACTTGCCGCCCTGACGCAGACGTTGATCGGCGGCCTGAGCCAAATGTTGGTATTCGTCCGTGAGAAGCACGACGAAAAGCTCGAGAACCCGGGAAACTTCGGCTCTCGCCACCGCTTCGGCCAACTCGAACTTATTTATCAATCGATCCAGCATCTCGGCGGCGTTACGATCGGTGGTGGCCAGCGTCACGCCGCGCTTGAACAGCGCCGAGACGTGATTCATCGCTTTACCTTGGCTACACCGAAGCAGAATGTTCGTGTCTATAACCAGCATCGTCATTCGTCGACCTCGTCCGGATCGATGCCCTCGGATTTCAGCCGGTCGCGCCAATCCGGCGTGGCGGCGCGCCACTTACGTCCGAACTCCTTTCGTTCTTCGACCCACGCGTTGATGTCCAGGTCGCTCGGGCGTTCGGGAATGTAACGTCCCACGCGACGACCATGGTGCGTGACGATCACGACCTCGTCCCCGGTCGAAACCTCGCTGATGCGCTCGCGAAACTCCTTGATGCCCATCTTCATCTTACAGCTCCGCAAGTGTCACCAATAGGTACACCTTTGCAAGCTACGCTTCAAGCCAACATCCCCAACGGCGACTCGCACAGCGCCTTGAACGCCTGCATCAGCTCGGCCCCGTCCGCGCCGTCGATCGCGCGGTGGTCGAAGCTGCCCGTCGCCGACATGACCGTCGCGACGGCGAGTTGGTCGCCATCGACCACCGCGCGCTTCTCGCCCGCGCCGACCGCCAGGATCATGCCTTGAGGCGGGTTGATCACCGCGTCGAACTGCGTGATCCCGTACATCCCCATGTTGGAGATGGAGGCGGTGCCGCCGGCATATTCCTCCGGCTTCAACTTGCCCTCGCGCGCGCGCCCGGCCAGCTCCTTCACCTCCGTCGAGATCGCCGAAAGCGACTTGGTGTCCGCCTCGCGCACCACCGGCGTGATCAGCCCGCTCGGCGTCGACACCGCGACCGAGATGTCGGCGCGCGCGAAACTGATCAGCTGGTCGGGGGTGAACATGACGTTGCACTTGGGCACCTGCATCAACGACGCCGCCAGCGCCTTCACCAGCAGGTCGTTGACCGACAGCTTGACCCCGCGCGCCTCCAGCGTCCGGTTGAGCTCGCCGCGCAGCTTCAGCAGCGCGTCGAGCCGGACGTCGACCGTCAGGTAGATGTGCGGCACCGTCTGCTTCGATTCGGTCAACCGCCGCGCGATCGTCTTGCGGACGTTGCTGAGCTTGGTCGCCTCGTGCGGGATGTCGGGAATGGCGGCCGGCTTGGTTGCCGGAGTTGGCAAGGGGGCCGCGGCGACCTCCTTGTTCCCCGGCGAAGGCCGGGGCCCAGTATCGGTGGCCTGCGCTACTGGAGCGCGACCCTCGCCAGCCTTCGATGCGGGCGCGCCCTCGACGTCCGCCTTGACAATCCGCCCGTTCGGCCCCGACCCACTCAGCCCCGACAGGTCGACCCCCTTCTCCGCCGCGATCCGCCGCGCCAGGGGGCTCGCCTTGACCCGGTCGCCACTCGCCGATGCCTCGGATTTCCCCGCCATCGAAGCGCCGCCCGGCGCCTCGCCGCCCTCGGGCGGGCGGCCATGATCCTCCGCCTGTGCCTCGGTACGGTCGGCGGGCTTCGCCTCGCTGCCGGTCTTGTTGGGATCGGCCGGATCGAACGTCAGGTCGGCCTTGGCCGGCTCGTTCTCGCCCGCCAGCGGCGCCGTGTCACCGGCGGTCTCGCCACCGCCAGCCGCCGGCGCCGGCGCGTTCTCACCCTCCTCGGTCAGCGTCGCGATCACCGTCCCGACCTTCACATTGTCCGTCCCCTCGGGGACGGCGATGCTGGCGATCGTGCCCTCGTCGACCGCCTCGAACTCCATCGTCGCCTTGTCGGTCTCGATCTCGGCCAGCAGATCGCCGGCCTTGACCTGGTCGCCCTCCTTGACCAGCCATTTGGCGAGCGTCCCCTCCTCCATCGTCGGCGACAAAGCGGGCATCTTGATCTCTACGGCCATGGTCTTCTCTCGCCTGGGAGCAGCGTTCGCCCGATCCTTCGCGCCCCGCCCCCGCCCGGTCAAGACCGACTAGTCAAGTGTCGCCTTCGGGCGGCCCTTGCCCGGCGACGCGGTACGCGGCACCTTGCGACAAAAGGAGGAGTCGTCGATGCGCATCTACCTGGTCGTGATCGACGACACGCCGGAGGCCGGAATCGCGCTGCGCTTCGCCGCCCGGCGCGCGGTCAAGACCGGCGGCGGCGTCGAGATCCTGGCGCTCATCCCCGAAGCCGAGTTCGTCGCCTTCGGCGGGGTTCAGGCGACGATCGAGGAGGAGGCCCGCCTCCACGCCGAGGGACTGGTCGCCGCCGCCGCCGGCACGCTGATCGAGGAGGCGGGCCTGCGCCCGTCGATCACCGTCCGTCAGGGCGACGGGGCCAGGATCGTCCGCGAGATGATCGCCGCCAACCCCGACGTGGCCGCGCTGGTCCTGGGCGCGGCGGCGAGCGGCGCGCCGGGGGCGCTGGTCACCCATTTCGCCGGCGCCGACGCCGGCGCGCTGCCGGTGCCGGTGATGATCGTCCCCGGCAGCCTCGAC
>CAXTRJ010000090.1:0-10088 GCA_964246585.1 uncultured Sphingomonas sp.
GCGGCGGGGCCGTGGGTGGCGGAGATGCTGGGCAAGCTCGGGATCAACGCGGGCGCGGGCGTGCGGCTGGTCAAGGGCAGCCACATCGTCGTGCCGCGGCTGTATGAGGGCGACCACGCCTATATTTTGCAGCAACCCGACCGCCGCATCGTCTTCGCCATTCCCTATCAGGGCGGGACCGAGATCGGCACTACCGACGTGCCGGTCGACCGGCCGGAGGACGCGGTGATCGACGACGAGGAGATCGCCTATCTGTGCGACGCGGCGAACCGGCACTTCACCAAGCAGGTTTCGCCCGCCGACGTGACCGCGACCTGGTCGGGCGTGCGGCCCTTGTACGACGACGGCGCGTCGGCGGCGACCGAGGTGACCCGCGACTATGTCCTCGAACTCGACGACAACGGCCCCCCGCTGCTGTCGATCTTCGGCGGCAAGATCACCACCGCGCGCCATCTGGCGGAGGAGGCGCTGGCCAGGATCGCGCCGGCGATGGGCGTCGCGGTCCAGCCGCGCACCCGCGCCCGCGTCTTCCCCGGCGGCACGATCCCGGACTTCGCCCACTATCTGGAGCAGGTCCGCGCGCGCTGGCCGTTCCTCGGCGAGGCGCGCTCGGCGCGCATGGCCGCCAGTTACGGCGCGCTCCTCGCCGAAATGCTGGCCGGGGTGTCGGACGAGGCGGGCATGGGCGAGCCGTTCGGCGCCGGGCTGACCGAGGTCGAGGCACGCTGGGTGTTCGAGCGTGAATGGGCGCGGTCCCCGGCGGACGCGCTGGAACGGCGGAGCAAGCTGGGGCTGCACATGACCGCCGACGAGCGCGCCGGCTTCGAGCGTTGGTGGACGACGGCGTTCGCTCAGGCGTAGGCGATCAGCCGGCCATAGGTGCCGACCGCCAGCCATAGCGGCAGCGACGCCGCCGCCATCGCCCGGCCAAGTGCCGGCGGATCGCGGTCCCACGACGCGATCCGATCGCGCCACAGCCAGCGGAACGCCGCCGCGTTGGCCAGCGCGACCGCGATCAGGAACAGCTTCGTGCGGAAGATGTCGGACTGCGCCAACGCGCGGCCGTCGGCGGCGAACAGCGATACGCCGCTGGCGACCATGACGCCAAGCCCGACCAGCGCGATCGGCGTCAGCGCGCGGGCCAGCGGCTCCACCGGTATCGCGCGCCACAGCCCGGCGAGCCGCAAATCGACCACGCCAATCCCGCCGACCAGCATGACCAAGCCGAGCAAGTGCAATGTGTTGACCAGCGGATAGTTGTCGCTCGCCCACGCCCGCAACCCGATCGCCTCGAGCCAGTCGGCCAGCGAGGCGAGCAGCGCCGTCAACCCGCCTCAGCGCAGCTCGACCGTCGTGCCGCCGGCGGTGACGCGTTCGATCCGCATTTCGGCCACGCCATCGCGGCGGGCATAGCCGGTCATGGCGATCCGCTGGCCGGGCGCGACCATCTCCTCGGTCAGCCCGCGCGCGGTCATCCGCGTCGTCGGCGCGAGGACGACATCCCATCGCTTGCCGTCCCAGCGCATCGTCGCGGTGCCGTGCGGGTTGCCCCAGGTCACGGTGTCGAGCGTACCGCTAAGCGTGATCGGCTTGGTCTCGTCGTACGAGCTCCAGCCGTGATGGGCGATCGCGGGCGCGGCGACGGCCAGCGCGACGGCGGCGAGGACGAAAGTACGCATCGACATTCTCCTGCACGGGGTGACGCCGATCCTACGCACGACCGCCCCGATGTTTCCGCCCGGTCAGTAGGCCCGCCCGACCAGCACCCGCTCGACCGCCGGCGCGCCGGTGAAGACGCATGGTCCCCCAAGGTCGTTGGCGTTGCGGCCGGTCTGCCCCATCGGCGCGTTGCGGATGGTGAGTTTCAGCGCCTTCAGCCGCTCGACCACCGCGTCAAGCGCCGCGCCGGTCGGCTTCGACCAGCGCACGTCGACCCAGCCCGGATTGCGCTGGCCGTCGGCGAAATGCGCCTCGACCCCCGCCCAGTCGTCGACCGGCGCGATGTTGGCGCGCAGCCGCTCGGTCGCGTCGAGGAGGAGCGTCGCCTGAATGTCGACCAGCATCGACGCCGCGTCCGCGACGAACTGTTCGCGCGGCGCAACGGCGCTGTTGAGCTTGCCGTCCTCGCGGTAAAGGTTGGTGCGGGCGATCACCGAGACATTGCCGCCGGCGACGTCGCGGCCGCCGACCTCGACGACGATCGGCGCGCCCTTCTTCACCCAACCCCAACGCTTGGTCGCGGCCTTGACGGGTTTCAGGTCGAGCAGCGCGCGGACCGGCTCGCCGAACGCCGACAGCTGGGTCAGTTCGGCCTGAAGTTCGCGGCAATACGCGACGATCGCCTCGTCCTCCGGCCCGTCGCGCAGCATCGGCACGATCACCACCTGCCACGGCGCGAGCCGTGGCGGGCAGCGCAGGCCGTCGTCGTCGCCGTGGACCATGATGACCCCGCCGATCATCCGCGTCGACATGCCCCAGCTGATCGTGTTCGCCAGCTCCAGCTCGCCGGCCGCGTTCTGGAAACGGATGTTCTGCGCCGACGCGAAATTGGTGCCGAGAAAGTGGCTGGTGCCCGCCTGGAGCGCCTTGCCGTCCTGCATCATCGCCTCGATCGAATAGGTCGCGACCGCGCCGGGGAAGCGCTCGTTCTCCGGCTTCTCGCCGGCGATGACGTGCATGGCGGCGCAGTCCTCGGCGAAGCTCCGGTAGATCTCCAGCGCCTTCAGCGTCTCCTCGCGCGCCTGTTCGGGCGAGGCGTAGGCGGCGTGGCCCTCCTGCCACAGGAACTCGCTGGTGCGCAGGAACATCCGCGTCCGCATCTCCCACCGCACGACATTGGCCCATTGATTGATCTGCACCGGCAGGTCGCGCCACGATTGCACCCAGCGCGAGAACGCCGCGCCGATCACCGTCTCCGACGTCGGCCGCACCACCAGCGGCTCCTCCAGCTTCGCCGCCGGATCAGGCACCAGCCCGCCCTTCCCATCACCGATCAACCGGTGATGCGTGACGACCGCCATCTCCTTGGCGAACCCCTCGACATGCTCCGCCTCCTTCTCGAAGTAGGACAAGGGGATGAACAGCGGGAAATAGGTGTTGTCATAGCCCGCGGCCTTGATCCGGTCGTCGAGCAGCCGCTGGATGCGCTCCCAGATGCCGTAACCCCACGGACGAATGACCATGCACCCGCGCACGCCCGATTCCTCGGCGAGGTCGGCCTCGGCGATGACGGCTTGGTACCAGGCGGCGAAGTCGGCTTCGCGGGTGACGGGGAGCGCGTGTTTCATTGGGGGGCGGATAGCCTCAACCTACTCCGTCATGCCAGCGAAAGCTGGCATCGCGTTGGCAGCGATGCGCCCGCCACGATGCGATCCCAGCTTTCGCTGGGATGACGGGTGGTGGGTGAGTAAGCGGCCACGGTGACCACCGACCGCCTCCTCCCCGCCATCGGCCTCCGCCTCGCCTCGGTCGCGCTGTTCGGGCTGATGAACGCGGTCATCAAGCTCGCCGAGGCGGGCGGCGCGGGCCTGCTCGAAATCCTGTTCTTTCGCCAGTTCGGCGCGGCGATGCTGATCACCGCCGTCATCGCCGCCGGTCCCGGCCTCGCCTCCGTCCGCACCGAGCGACTTCCCGCGCACATCCTTCGCGCGGTCGTCGGCCTGTCGGCGATGTTCTGCTTCTTCTCGGCGATCCTGGCGCTGCCGCTCGCCGAATCGACCGCGATCGGCTTCACCATCCCGATCTTCGCCACCATCCTCGGCGCGCTGGTGTTGAAGGAGCCGACCGGCCCGTGGCGCTGGGGCGCGGTGCTGGGCGGGTTCGTCGGCGTGCTCGTCGTGACGCAGCCGGGCAGCGGCGACCTGCCGCTCTGGGGCGCCGGCATCGGCCTGCTCGGCTCGTTCCTGACCGCCAACGTCTCCGTCCTGCTTCGCCGCATGGGCCGGACTGAGGCGACGGGGACGACGGTGTTCTGGTTCTCCGTCCTGTCGCTGCCACCGCTCGGCTTGCTGTACCTGTTCGCGGTGCAGCCACACGCGCCGCTGGTCTGGACCTGTCTCCTCGGCGTCGGGCTGCTCGGCGGCGCGGCGCAGTTTGCCATGACGGGGTCGCTCCGGCTCGGCCCGGTGTCCGTCGTCGTGCCGATGGATTACACCTCGCTGATCTGGGCGACGCTGCTCGGCTGGCTGCTGTTCGACACGCTGCCGACGACCGCGACCTGGATCGGCGCGCCGATCATCATCGCCAGCGGCCTCGTCATCGTCTGGCGCGAGCGCGTCCGTCAGCGCGACGCGACGCGCCAGGCGATCGACGGCTCGGCCGCCTAGCGGCTTCTGGCCCGCCGCATGGTCGCCAAGCCAAGCCAGTAAAGCAGCAGCCCCGCCGGCCCGGCGAAGAACGTCAGCAACAAGACTGGCGCCTGAAGCACCCGGCCCAGCCCGCGCCGGTCCGCGTCCTCGGCGATCCAGCACCCGACGAACAGGTCGAAGGCGAGATAATGGGTCCAGCCGATCACGATCCCGCCGTCGCTCGCGAACAGCGCGCGCAGGCCCCGAACCGAATAGTCGCCGATCGACGCCGACGTCCCCGCCTCCCGAACGGGATCGAGCCAGCCGCCGAGCAGCCCGGTGAGCAGGGCGACATAGGTCGCGCACAGCAGGCCGACGCCGACGACGCGGACGAACGGCAACACCCGCCCACGAGGCGCCAGGATCAGCAGCGCCCAGCCGACCAACGCGACGGCGTTGGTCCAGCCGAACAGCTGCTGCCACACCCGCCCTACTCCGCCGCCTCGGCCAACGGCGCTTCCTTCCACACCAGCACCGGCTTGCGCGCCGCGCCGGTCTCGTCAAGCCGGCTTCGCGGGGCGAAGTGCGGCGCGGTCTTCAAGCTGGCGTCGCCCGCCTTGGCGCGTTCCGCCACGCTCCGCAGCGCGCCGATGAACTGATCGAGCGCCGCCTTCGATTCGGTCTCGGTCGGCTCGACCAGCATCGCGCCGTGGACGACCAGCGGGAAATACACCGTCATCGGGTGATAGCCCTCGTCGATCAGCCCCTTCGCCACGTCGAGCGTCGAGAAGCCTTCGGCGAGATTGCCATCGCTGAACAGCGCCTCGTGCATGCACGGCCCCGACCCGCCGAACGGCGCGTCGAGCACGTCGTCGAGCGAGCGGAGCACGTAGTTGGCGTTGAGCACCGCGTCCTCGGCGACCTGGCGCAGGCCGTCCGCGCCGTGGCTGAGGATGTAGGTCAGCGCGCGGGTGAACATCCCCATCTGGCCATGGAACGCGACCATCCGGCCAAAGCTGCCGGCATGATGCTCGCCAGCGGTTTCTTCCTCCACAAGGCGGAACTGGTCGCCGTCTCGCTCGACGAAGGGCAAGGGCGCGAAAGGCGACAGCGCCTCGGAGAATACCACCGGCCCCGAACCCGGCCCGCCGCCGCCGTGCGGCGTGCTGAACGTCTTGTGCAGGTTGATGTGCATCGCGTCGATGCCGAGATCGCCCGGCCGCACTCGGCCGACGATCGCGTTGAAATTGGCGCCGTCGCAATAAACGTAGCCGCCCGCCGCGTGCACCGCGTCGGAGATCGCCTTCAGGTCGCGCTCGAACAGCCCGCAGGTGTTGGGGTTGGTGATCATGACGCCCGCCACGTCCGGCCCGAGCCGGGCGAACAGCGCCGCCGTGTCGACGCGGCCCTCCGCCGTCGCGGGGATGTCCTCGACCGAAAAGCCGGCGAAGGCGGCGGTCGCCGGGTTGGTGCCATGGGCGCTTTCGGGCACCAGGATGACCTTGCGCGCGTCGCCACGCGCGGCGAGCGCCGCCTTGATCGCCAGGATGCCGCAGAGTTCGCCGTGCGCGCCCGCCTTGGGGCTCATCGCGACCGAGTCCATGCCGGTCAGCGTCACCAGCCAATGGGCGAGCTGGTGGATCACCGCCAGCGCGCCCTGCACCGTATCGACCGGCTGGAGCGGATGAACATCGGCGAAACCCGGCAGCCGCGCCATCTTTTCATTCAGCCGCGGATTATGCTTCATCGTGCACGACCCGAGCGGGAACAGCCCAAGGTCGATCGCGTAGTTCTGACGGCTCAGGCGCGTGTAGTGGCGCACGGTCTCGGGCTCGGACAGACCGGGAAGACCGATCGGACGCGATCGCTCCAGCCCGCCCAGCCGGCTCGCGACCTCCACCGGCTCCGCGACCTCGACCCCCGACGTCTGGTCGGAGCCGATCTCGAAGATCAGCGCCTCCTCCAGCATCAGCGCCTTGTTGCCGGTGTGGGTCGGCGCGGCCTCGCCGCGACCCTGGATGCGCTCCGGACGCCAGCCACTCTGGTTCAGTGCCATGATTAAATCCCGTTCGGGCTGAGCTTGTCGAAGCCTCGCCCTTTTGTTGCGGCGGAGAAGAAGGACGGCCCTTCGACAAGCTCAGGGCGAACGGAGGAGAAAGTCATGCCAGCACCTCCGCCAGCGCCGTCGCCAGCGCCTCGACATCGTCCCCGGTCGTTGTCTCGGTTACCGCCACCACCAGCCCGTTGGCGAGCGCGTCGACCCCCGGATAAAGCCGCCCGAGCGACACCCCCGCCAGGATACCGCGATCGGCCAGCGTCCGCACGATCGGGCGAGCCTCGGTCGGCAACCTCAGCGTGAACTCGTTGAAGAAGCTGTCGTTGACCAGCTCGACGCCGGGCACCTCCGCCAGCCGCTCCGCCGCGGCGACCGCGCCGGCGTGGTTCGCCATCGCCAGCGCGCGCAGGCCCTTTTCGCCGAGCAGCGTCATGTGGACCGAGAACGCCAGCGCGCAGAGGCCGGAGTTGGTGCAGATGTTCGACGTCGCCTTCTCGCGGCGGATATGCTGCTCGCGGGTCGACAGCGTCAGGACGAAGCCGCGGCGACCATCGGCGTCGACCGTCTCGCCGCACAATCGCCCCGGCATCTGGCGGACATATTTGTCCTTGCAGCCGAACAGCCCGACATAGGGCCCGCCGAACTGCAACCCGACGCCGATCGACTGTCCCTCGCCGACGACGATGTCCGCATCCATCTCGCCCGGCGATTTCAGCGCGCCGAGCGCGACGGGCTCGGTCACCACCGCGATCAGCAGCGCCTTTTTCGCATGGGCCGCGGCGGCCAGCTCGGACAGCTCGGCGACGCGGCCCAGGATATCGGGATACTGGACGACGACGCACGACGTGTCGTCGTCGATCTTCGCGATCAGCCGGTCGATGTCGGTCTCGCCGACCAGCCACGGGTCGGTCGTCTCCAGCACGTCGCCGGTGTATTTCGCCATCGTCCGGGCGACCGAGACATAGTGCGGGTGCAGCCCGGCCGACAGGATCGCCTTGCCCCGCCGCGTGATCCGCCGCGCCATGCCGATCGCCTCCCAGCAGGCGGTCGAGCCGTCGTACATCGACGCGTTGGCGACATCGGTGCCGAGCAGCCGCGCGACCTGCGTCTGGAACTCGAACAGCATCTGGAGCGTGCCCTGCGCGATCTCGGGCTGGTAGGGCGTGTAGGCGGTGAGGAACTCGCCGCGCTGGATCAGGTGGTCGACGCTAGCGGGCACGTGGTGGCGATACGCCCCGCAGCCGAGGAAGAACGGCACATCCCCCGCCACCGTGTTCCGGCGGGCAAGCGCGGCCATGTGCCGCTCGACCGACAGTTCGGACGCATGATTCGGCAGGCCGTGGATCGGCCCGTCGAGCCGCGCCGCCTCGGGCACGTCGACGAACAGGTCGTCGATCGACGACGCGCCGATCACGCCAAGCATCGCGTCGCGGTCGGGTTGGGTCAGGGGCAGGTAGCGCATGACGGTCTTCCTGAAGACCGTCACCCCAGCGAAGGCTGGGGTCGCCCGGAGAGCGGGCATTCCGCCCGAACCAGGAGATGCCAGCCTACGCTGGCATGACGGTGAATGTGTGGCTTACAGCTTCGCGACGAACGCCTCATAGGCGGTCTCGTCCATCAGGTCGTCGAGCTCGTCGGCGTCCGACAGCGTGATCTTGAAGAACCACCCCTCCTCTTCCGCGTCCGAATTGACCAGCGACGGGTCGTCGGCGAGCGCGGCGTTGCCCTCGATCACCGTGCCCGAAACGGGCGCGTAGACGTCGGACGCGGCCTTGACCGATTCGACCACCGCGGCCTCGTCGCCCTTGGTCAACCGCTTGCCCTCCTCGGGCACGTCGACGAAGACGATGTCGCCGAGCTGGCCCTGCGCGTAGTCGGAGATGCCGACTGTGCCGACCTCGCCGTCGACATCGACCCATTCATGATCTTCGGTGAAATAACGGCTCATTTTGGACCTCCTGCACGGACGTAGCGGTGGGGGACGAAGGGCATCGCGGTGACGGTCGCGCGGTGGACCTTGCCGCGCTGGGCGAGCTGGATCACGGTCCCCGCAACGGCCATCGCGGCGGGAACATAGGCCATCGCGATCGGGTTCCCGATCGTGGGCGCGAAACCGCCCGAGGTGACGCGGCCGACCTCCGAGCCGTCGGCATCGACCACCATCGCGCCCTCGCGCACCGGCTGGCGACCCTCGACGACAAGGCCGACGCGCTTGGCGACCGGACCCTGCTCGCGCTCCAGGAGGATGCGGGTCGCGCCGGGAAAGCTCGCCTCCTCGCGCCGCCGCTTCGACAAGGCGAAGCCGAGGTCGGCCATGACCGGCGTCGTCTCGGGGTCGAGGTCGTGGCCGTAAAGCGGCAGCCCCGCCTCCAGCCTGAGCGAGTCGCGCGCGCCCAGCCCGATCGGCTTAACTTCGGGCTGCGCGACCAGCGCGTCGGCGAAGGCGGCGACGCGGTCGGCCGGAAGCGAAATCTCGAACCCGTCCTCGCCGGTATAGCCCGACCGGCTGATCCACATCGGCGCGCTCCGCCAATCGAACGCGCCGGCGGTCATGAACACCAGCGCCTCGACCCCGGGCACCAGTCGCGCGAGCGCGTCGACCGCTTTTGGCCCCTGCAGCGCCAACAGCGCCTGCTCGTCCATGTGGTTGATCGTGACGTCGTCGGCCAACCCCTCGCGCAGATGGGCGAGATCGTCATATTTAGTAGCGCCGTTGACGACCATGTAGAACGCGGGGCCGGACGACTCCCCCGCTCCGTTCATGTCGAGCGAAGTCGAGACACCTTGCGCGGTGTCCGGAGCGGGCTTCTCGACTTCGCTCGAAGCGAACGGATGCAGGGCTGGCAGCCGCGTCACCATCAGGTCGTCGAGGACGCCGCCGGCATCGTTGAGCAACAGCGAATAGCGCATCCGCCCCTCGCCCAATCCCGCGACATCGCCCGGCAACAGCGCCTCCAGCGCCTTGGCGACATCGACGTCGGCGGTCTCGCCGGTGAACAGCAGCTGCCCCATGTGGCTGACATCGAACAACCCGGCGGACTCGCGGGTCCACAGATGCTCGGCCATGATGCCCTCATACTGGACGGGCATGACGTAGCCCGCGAACGGCACCATCCGCCCGCCGGCGGCGCGGTGCCAGGCGTCGAGCGGCAGCAACTCGGGCGCGAGTTCCTCGGCGCCGTCCGTGTCGGGATCACCCGACAGCGTCCGCCCACGGGCGTGGGTATCATCGGTGGGGCCGTTGTGGACGACTTCGCTCATATCAGACTCCCGTGCGCGGCGACGCGGACGAGCCGGTGGACCGACCCTCCCGCGCCCCCTCTGTCACGGAACCTGAGAGCTTTCGCCGGCGACCCTCCCGGATCGGCGGCTTACCCCTTCGGTGGGCACCGACGTCGCCGGTGCCGCTTTCCAGAGTGTCATACAGCCCCGCGCGGTCCCGTTTGCCTGAGAGATTCCGGGGCGGTTGCTCCTTCGGCGCCCCGGATCAGGTCCGGGGTCTCTCCCGCGCGGCGCCCATCCCGGTCACCCGGCATCGACCCGAGAACCCTGGCGACCGGTCGATGCCGAGTCAATCGGCGACTTCACCGCGTCGCGTTATACCGCAGCTGTTCGTCGGTGAGCTGGAAGCCGACCAGCGCCTCGAAGCTGGCGGCGAGCACCGCCTGGCGCACCTCGGGGGCGGTCAGCGGGTCGACGGCGGCGTCCTGGTCGCCGGCCTTGCGCCGGCGGGTCAGCCGCTCGCG
>CAXTRJ010000091.1:0-10045 GCA_964246585.1 uncultured Sphingomonas sp.
GATCGAGACCGAACTCCGCCGCGCGATCGAGAACGGCGAACTGACGCTCGCCTATCAGCCGCTGATCGACCTGCCGACCGGCGCGGTCCGCGGCGTCGAGGCGCTGGCGCGGTGGGAGCATCCGTCGTTGGGGGTGGTCGGGGCCGAGCCGCTGTTCACCGCCGCCGCGCGCGCCGGGCTGGGCCTGGCGCTGTCGGACCACATGCAGCGGCTGGTGCTGGCGCGGGTGGCGGCGTGGCCGGCGTCGCTCGGGAGATTGCGGGTGGCGCTCAACCTTACCGCCGCCGACCTGGCGCGGCCGGGCTTCGCCGACGCGTTCCTCGCGCGGGTGGCGGCGAGCGGCGTCGCGCCCGAGCGGCTGACCGTCGAGGTGACCGAGGGCGCGCTGATCGACAATCTCGACACGGCGGCGGTGCTGCTGGAGCGGCTACGCGGGGCGGGCATCCGCGTGGCGCTGGACGATTTTGGCACCGGTTACTCCAGCCTCGCCTATCTGAAGGCGCTGCCGCTCGATTACCTCAAGATCGACAAGCGGCTGGCGCAGGACGTCGCCGGCTCGCGGCGCGACCGAGTGATAGTTGCCGGCGTCCTCGCCATCGCGCGTGGGCTGGGGCTGGCGGTGGTCGCGGAAGGGGTCGAGACGGCCGAGCAGCGCGACCTGCTCGCGGCGGAAGGGTGCGCGATGTACCAGGGCTTCCTGTGCGCCGAGCCGCTCGACGAAGCGGCGTTGACGCGGATGATGGAGGATTGATGCTGAGCCTGATCGCCCCCCTCGCGATGATCGCCGCCGCCCCGCAGGCCGACGCGCGCGCCGCGGTCGACGCGGCGATGGCGGCAAGCGCCGCCGGCTGGAACGCCGGCGATCTCGACCGCTTCATGGCGATCTATGCCGACGACGCGACCTTCGTCGCTGGCGGCAAGATGCTGAAGGGCAGGGCGGAGATCGCCGGCAACTACCGGCCGAGCTTCGCCGCCGGCGGCAACAGCCGCGGCCGCCTATCGTTCCAGCCTCAGGCGTTCCGGCCGCTCAGCGGGGTCCACATCCTCTACGTCGCCCGCTGGACCCTGACACCGACCGACACGGCCAAGCCGCCGCAGACCGGCCTGACCTCGCTCGTGTTCGAACGCCGCCGCGAGGGATGGAAGATCATCGCCGATCATAGCAGTTGATCGCGTGCGTTGCGCCCGGGGCTCGGCGCGAGATACGGTTTGAAGCGATCTCGATGAGGCATTCGGAACCGGTCGATCAGGGCGTGTTCACCCCTGCCGGCTTACAAGATGAACGTCCATTTCTGGTGGAAAGGCGACAGGCAGCTTTGAGGCGGGGTTGGGCCGAATGCCGACACTGCGGCATGTCGCCGGAGGCGTTACCCTTACGAATGGTATGGCTTCGGCATCACGCGTGAAGGCGAACAAAGCGTTGTCTTGAACACGAATTATCATGTCGCGACCGACTTGTTTGTGCGGCGGCTTGGCCTGATCTAGCGCTAACCAAGACCCGTTCACCATTTCGATCTGGCGACCAGCGTTCGTGACCATGTATCTGACGTCAACTTCGGGAGTCGGGTTTCCGTTTACAATTATGCGCGTACCCTGAACTTGCAAAGTTTGCTGCCCGTTCTTGTAACAGCCTCGAACTTCGATCGGAACCGGGTGGTCTTTAGCCATGACGATCCCAAATACCCATAGAACCGGGATGCAGAGGAATACGCCTGCGCCTATGGCCTTTATGATCGACGTGACCTTGTCGGGCCTTGCGGCGGCCGTTTGCATGCCTCACTCTACGTCCGCTTTCGGCTTCGCGGAAGGATCGCCTAAAAGGCCACAAGCGGGGCGACACCGGTCAGAGACGTCAGGTGTCATCACCCCGCCGCCTTCGCCAGCCCCTTCGACAACTGCAGCGCACCATTGATCCTGGCCTTCGGGTCGCCCCAGCTTCGCGTCACCACCAGCTTGCTATCGGGACGCAGCCTTGCCACGCCGTTCAGCCGGTCGACATAGGCGAGCAGCCCGGCGATGTTGGGCGGCTTGTCGTCGTGGAACGACACCAGCGCGCCCTTCGGTCCGACGTCGATTTTCGCCACGCAGGCTTTTTTCGCGTTCATCTTGATCTCGATGACGCGGATGAGGTTGTCGGTCGCGTCGGGCAGGGGGCCGAAGCGGTCGATCATCTCGGCGGCGAACGCCTCCAATTCGCGCGACTCGTCCAAGTCGTTCAGGCGGCGGTAGAGCCCCATGCGCAGGTCGAGGTCGGGGACATACTCCTCCGGGATCAGGATCGGCGCGTCGACGGTGATCGTCGGCGAGAAGTCGCGCGGGCGGGTCAGCGCGCCGCCGGCCTTGGCCTCCATGATCGCCTCCTCCAGCATCGACTGGTAGAGCTCGAAGCCGACCTCCTTGATGTGCCCTGACTGCTCGTCGCCGAGCATGTTGCCGGCGCCGCGAATGTCGAGGTCGTGGCTGGCGAGCTGGAACCCGGCGCCGAGCGAGTCGAGGTCGGACAGCACCTTCAGCCGCTTCGACGCCGCCTCGGTCATCTGCCGCTCGGGTGGCGTCACGAGATAGGCGTAGGCGCGCGTCTTCGACCGCCCGACGCGACCGCGCAGCTGGTAGAGCTGGGCGAGGCCGAAGCGGTCGGCGCGGTGGACGATCATCGTGTTCGCGCTCGGGATGTCGAGGCCGCTCTCGACGATGGTGGTCGACAACAGCACCTCGAACTTCTTGTCGTAGAAGGCCGACATCCGCTCCTCGACCTCGGTCGGCGCCATCTGGCCGTGGGCGACGACGTAGCGGACCTCGGGCACCTGTTCGCGGAGATACTCCTCGATGTCGGGCAGCTCGGAAATGCGCGGGGTGACGATGAAGCTCTGCCCGCCGCGATAATGTTCGCGGAGCAGCGCCTCGCGCAGCACGACGGGGTCGAACGGCATGACATAGGTTCGGACGGCGAGGCGGTCGACGGGGGGCGTCTGGATCACCGACAGCTCGCGGATGCCCGACATCGCCATCTGCAGCGTGCGCGGGATGGGCGTCGCGGTGAGCGTCAGGACGTGGACGTCGGCCTTCAGGTTCTTGAGACGTTCCTTGTGCGTCACGCCGAAGCGCTGTTCCTCGTCGACGACGACCAGGCCCAACCGCTTGAAGTCGACCGACTTGGCGAGGATCGCGTGGGTGCCGACGACGACGTCGATGGTTCCCGCCGCCAGCCCGTCGCGCGTCGTCTTGGCCTCGCCGGCGGTGACCAGACGCGACAGCCGCCCGATCTCGATCGGGAAGCCCTCGAACCGCGCCTTGAAGTTGTTGTAATGCTGACGGGCGAGCAGCGTCGTCGGGCAGACGATCGCGACTTGCCGACCCGACATCGCCGCGACGAACGCCGCGCGCAGCGCCACCTCGGTCTTGCCGAAGCCGACATCGCCGACGACCAGGCGGTCCATCGGCTTGCCCGCCTCCAGGTCGCCCAGCACGTCCTCGATCGCGCGATCCTGGTCGTCGGTCTCTTCGTACGGGAAACGGTCGACGAACGCGGGGTAGCCGCTCGAATCGCGCTCGATCAGCTCGCCGGGACGTAGCGCGCGTTCGGCGGCGGTGGCGATGAGGTCGCCCGCGATCTCGCGGATGCGCTCCTTCATGCGGCTCTTGCGCCGCTGCCATGCCTCGCCGCCGAGTCGGTCGAGCGTCGCGCCCTCCTCGCCCGAGCCGTAACGCGACAGCACGTCGATGTTCTCGACCGGCACGTACAGCTTGTCGCCGCCGGCATATTCCAGCGCGACGCAATCGTGCGGGCTCTTGCCGACCGGCACCGAGGTCAGCCCGATATAGCGGCCGATGCCGTGGTCGGAGTGGACGACGAGGTCGCCCGGCGACAGCGTCGCGAGCTCGGCGAGGAAAGCGTCGGCCGACTTGCGCCGCTTGGCCCGGCGAACCAGCCGGTCGCCGAGCAGATCCTGTTCGGTGAGCACCGCGATGCCCGGCGCGGTGTAGCCGTGCTCCAGCGGCAGGACGACGAGCGCGACGCCGGCGCTCTTTGCGATGTCGGCGACGCCCAGCGCCTCCTGCCACGTCTCCGCCGGCTTGCCCCCGTTCAGCCCATGGTCCTTGAGCAGATTGCCCAGCCGCTCGCGCGCGCCGACCGAGTAGCTGGCGAGGATCGGCTTGCGCCCACCGCCGCGTAGCTTGCCGAGATGGGCGACGACCGCCTCGTACAGGTTCTCGCCGGTGCCGCGTTCCGGCCCGAAATCGCGCGGGCCGTCGACCGCGAAGTCGAGCACGGTCGCGCTCTCGGGTTCGTGGAACGGCGAGGTGACGTGCGCGGTCGCGGCGGTCAGCCCGGCCGCCCACTCGGCCGCGTCGAGATACAGCGCCTTGGTCGGAAGCGGGCGGTAGCTGCCCGGTTGCGCCGCCTCGGCGCGTTTGCGGTTCTCGTAATAATCGGCGATCGCCTCGAAGCGTTGCTCCGCCGCCGCTGCGGCGCCCGAATCGCGAACCACCACGGCGTCCCCGAGATGGTCGAACAGCGTCGCCAGCTTGTCCTCGAACAGCGGTAGCCAATGCTCCATCCCGGCCTGGCGACGGCCATCGGACACCGCCTGGTACAAGGGATCGCCGGTCGCGGTCGCGCCGAAGCGCTCGCGGTAGCCGCCGCGGAAACGCTTGACCGATTCCTCGTCGAGCAAGGCTTCGGACGCGGGCAGCAGGACGAAGCCGTCGACGCGGCCGGTGGTGCGCTGATCCTCCGGCGAAAAGGTGCGGACCGACTCGATCTCGTCACCGAAGAAGTCGAGCCTGAGCGCCTGTTCGGCGCCGCTGGGGAACAGGTCGACGATGCCGCCGCGCACGGCGTACTCGCCCTGGTCGTGGACCGTTTCGGTGCGGACATAGCCGTTCGCCTGGAGCAAGGTCGCCAGCTTCTCGCGGCCGATCCGCTCGCCGGGCGCGAGGCGCGCGACGAGCTGGCGGATGCGGAACGGGGTCAGCGTCCGCTGGGTCGCGGCGTTGGCGGTGGTGACGACGAGCTGCGGACCCTTCGGCGTCGCCTGCAACCGGTGCAGCGCCGAAACCCGCTCTGCCATGACGCGCAGCGTCGGCGACGCGCGGTCGTAGGGCAGGCAGTCCCACGCCGGATAGCTGACCACCTCCAGGTCGGGCGCGAAGAACGGCGCGGTGGAGACGATTTCGCGCATCGCCGCCTCGTCCGCCGCGACGAACACCACGCGCGTCGGCGCGGCGCGGGCGAGATCGGCGAGCAGCGACGGCTGGAACCCGGTCGGCACGCCCGACAGGGTGAGGGGCGCGCGGGCGGCGAGGATGGTGGAAAGGTCGGGCATTTACTCTCCACCCCGGCGAAGGCCGGGGTCCAGTCACGATAAAGGTCGAATGGTAGAGCACACGGTTGTTAGGCCACCGTGACTGGGCCCCGGCCTCCGCCGGGGTGGTGCTTAGCTGGCAATCGGCACGTAGCTGATCGACCGCATCGCCGTCATCATCCGCCCGTCCCAGCGCTCGGGCACCGCTTGCGTCCCGATCGCCCAGGCCATGATGTCGACGTCCTGCTCCTCCAACAATTCCTCGAACCAGTCGACCTCCTCCGGCCCCCAGACGGCGGAGTGCGCGTCGAAGAAGCCGCCGATCATCAGGTCGGCCTCCTTGGTGCCGCGGTGCCAGGCGCGGAAGCGCAGGCGCTTGATACGGGTGTCGTGATCCATAAACTCGTCATGCCAGCGCAGGCTGGCATCTCCTCGTTTCCAGGGCGCGCCCGTGAACCACGAGATGCCAGCTTTCGCTGGCATGACGGAAGTGGGCTGGGATAGGCCCAGATAGTCATGCGGCCCGATATCCTCAATCCGTTGTTCGCCGAGGCGACCGCCTTGAAGGGCGTCGGCCCGGCGCTGGCCAAGCCGCTCGAGCGGCTTGGCCTCGCGCGCGTCGTCGATCTGCTGTTCCACCTGCCAACCGGGTGGATCGACCGGCTGCCCCGGACCGAGCTCGACATGGCCGACGCGGGCCGCACGGTCGCGATCACGCTGACCCCGCGCGACTATCGGACCAGCGCCGGGCGCGGGCCGACGCGGGTGCGCGCGACCGACGCGCTCGGCAATTACGTCAGCCTGATCTACTTCGGAGCGGCGTCGGGCTATGTGAAGAAGCTGCTGCCGCTCGGCGAGAGCAAGCGGGTTTCCGGACGGCTGGAGATGTACGGCCAGGAACTCCAGCTGGTCCAGCCGGTGATCGAGGGCGACGAGGGCTTCGCCGAGCGCGAGGCGATCTACGCGCTGTCGGAGGGGATCACTTCGCGCAAGATCGCCGCCTTGGCCGGGCAGGCGATCGAGCGCGCGCCCGACCTCGCCGAATGGATTGAACCGGGGTTGAAGGCCGCGCGCGACTGGCCCGGCTGGCGCGAGGCGCTGGCCCGGCTCCACGCCGACCCGGCGGACGCGAAGGCGCTGGAGCGGCTCGCCTATGACGAGGTATTCGCCAACCAGCTGGCGCTGATGCTCGTGCGCCAATCGACCCGGGCGCGGAAGGGCAGGGCGCTCGTCGGCGACGGTCGGCTGAGGAATATGTTGAAGCTGCCCTACTCGCTGACCGGCGCTCAGGCACGGACGGTTGGCGAGATCGAGGGCGACCTGGCGCAGAGCGCGCCGATGCTGCGGCTGCTGCAGGGCGATGTCGGCTCGGGCAAGACGCTGGTCGCCGCCTTTGCGATGCTGATCGCGGTCGAAGCGGGCGCGCAAGCCGCGATGCTGGCGCCGACCGAGATCCTCGCGCGCCAGCATTACGAGACGTTACGCAAGCTCCTCGCCGGATTGCCGATCGAGGTCGCGGTGCTCACCGGCCGCGACAAGGGGCGGGTGCGGGAGGCGACGCTGATGGGGCTCGCCGACGGCTCGATCGACATCCTGGTCGGCACCCACGCGATCTTCCAGGAGGCGGTCGGCTACCGCGACCTGGGGCTGGTCGTGGTCGACGAGCAGCACCGGTTCGGCGTCGCTCAGCGTATGCTGCTCCAGGCCAAGGGGCAGCGCCCGCCGCACCTGCTGGCGATGACCGCGACGCCGATCCCCCGCACCCTGACGCTCGCCCAATATGGCGAGATGGACCAGAGCCAGCTCGACGAGATGCCGCCGGGACGCCAGCCGATCGAGACGCGGGTGGTGTCGGAGGACCGGCTGGCCGAGGTCGTCGACGCGCTCGGCCGGCACCTGGCGGATGGCGGCCAAGCGTACTGGGTGTGCCCGCTGGTCGAGGAGAGCGAGCGCAGCGACCTCGCCGCCGCCGAGGCGCGCGCGACGACGCTCCGCGCGCGGTTCGGCGCCAAGGGAGAGGGGCGCGTGGGTCTGGTCCACGGCCGCATGAAGCCGGTCGAAAAGGACGCGGTGATGGCCGAGTTCGCCGCCGCGCGGCTCGGCGTGCTGGTCGCCACGACCGTGATCGAGGTCGGCGTCGACGTGCCCAATGCGACGCTGATCGTCATCGAGGCGGCCGACCGGTTCGGCCTCGCCCAGCTCCACCAGCTGCGCGGCCGGGTCGGGCGGGGCGGGGGCAAATCGGTGTGCCTGCTGATCCGCGGCTCGGCGCTGAGCGAAACCTCGCGCGCGCGGCTCGCCCTGATGCGCGAAACCAACGACGGTTTCCGCATCGCCGAGGAGGATTTGCGCCTACGCGGCGCCGGTGAATTGCTCGGCACTCGCCAATCAGGCGAGCACGCCTTCCGTCTCGCGACGCCGGCGCTGCTGTCCGAACTGCTGCCCGTCGCGACCGATGACGCGCGGCTGCTGATCGACCGCGACGGCGGTTTGGACGGCGCGCGGGGGCAGGCGGCGCGGGTCGCGCTGTACCTGTTCGACCGCGACGCGGGGGTGGCGTTGCTGCGGTCGGGGTAAGCGAAGCCCCTCTCCTTCAGGGGAGGGGCTTAAGAGCGCACCATCGCCGCGAGCAGCCCGTAATAGCTCGCCGGCGGGATCGCCTGGTCCATCTCGCAGCCGATCCGCCCGCCGAGCGACCAACGGACCTGGGCGGTGATCGCGCCGGCGACAGGCAGCGTCACGGTGATCCGGTCGCCCACCGCGCACCCCGCCTCGCACCGCGCCATCAGTCCGCGCGCCGACATGTTGACCACCTGCAACGCCAGCGCCCGCCCGCCGGCGCCGGTCGCGCGGGCGCGGAAGTCGACCGGGTCGCGCGCCTCGCCGCGGGCATCATGGTCGAACGCTTCGGCAGGACGTGTCGCCACTCGCGGTGCTCCCCGTTTCAGGACCACCCGGATAGCGGCGCTTGGATGAAGGCGAACGGAACGACCTTGCTTAACGAACCCCCGCGGCGGTCAGCCCGCGACGAGCAGCCCGTGATGCTTCTTGCCCGCCGACAGCCGGACCGGCCCCGCGCCGACCGCGATTGTCGCGGCCTCGTCGGTGACCTTGTCGCCGTCCACCCGCGCGCCGCCGCCGGCGATCAAGCGCCGCGCTTCGCCCTTCGACGCCGCGAAGCCCAACCCGATCAGCGCGTCGACAAGGCCGATCGCCCCGCCCGCGACGCTCAGCGTCGGCAACGCTTCGGCGACCGCGCCCTCCTCGAAGGTCCGCCTGGCCGTCTCCGCCGCTTGCTCGGCGGCGTCGCGCCCGCGGCACAGCGCCTCATTGATCTCGGCCCCGGGCAGCGCCTCCAGCCGGGCGATCTCGTCCTCGAGCAGGTCGGTGAACAGCCGCAGAAAGCGCCCGACATCGCGGTCGTCGGTGTTGCGCCAGAACTGCCAATAATCGAAATGCGGCAGCTGATCCTCGTGCAGCCACACCGCGCCGTTCACCGACTTGCCCATCTTGGCGCCATCGGCGTTGGTGATCAGCGGCGTCGTCACCCCGAACAGCTCGGCGCCGTCGATCCGCCGCGCCAGCTCGACGCCGTTCACGATATTGCCCCACTGGTCCGAGCCGCCCAGCTGCAACCGGCAACCGACGCGGCGCGACAGCTCGAGGAAGTCGTACGCCTGCAGGATCATGTAATTGAACTCGAGGAAGGTCAGCGGCTGCTCGCGCTCGAGCCGCAGCTTGACCGAATCGAACGCCAGCATTCGATTGATCGTGAAATGCCGCCCGACATCGCGCAGGAACGGGATGTAGCTGAGGCCGCCCAGCCAGTCTGCGTTGTCGACCAGCACCGCGTCGGTCGGGCCGTCGCCGAATTGAAGGAACCGTTCGAAGATGCGCCGGATCGCGGCGATGTTGCGCGCGATGCCGTCGTCGTCGATCAGCTTCCTGACCTCGTCCTTGCCCGACGGGTCGCCGACCTTGGTCGTGCCGCCGCCGATCACCACCACCGGCTTGTGCCCGGCCTGCTGCAACCGGCGCAGCATCATCACCGAGACGAGGTTGCCGACATGGAGCGACGGCGCGGTCGCGTCGAAACCGATATAGCCGGGCACGATTTGTGTGGTCGCCAGCGCGTCGAGCGCGGCGGCGTCGGTCATCTGATGGATGTAGCCGCGCGACGACAACGTGCGGAGGAGGGTGGAGTTGTAGGCGGTCATGGGGCACCTGTTCCCCTCCCGCTTGCGGGAGGGGCTAGGGGAGGGGCTGTCGCCATGAAGGTCGTGGCGTCCGTCACCACATGCCCTCCCCCAACCCCTCCCGCAAGCGGGAGGAGAGTCAAAGGCGCGGCAACTGCCCCACCGGGTCGACCGGCGTCCGCCCGCGCCTTAGCTCGAAATGCACCGCCGGGCGACCCGCCGAGCCGCTGTCGCCCGAGCGCGCGATCGTCTGGCCGCGCTTCACCGCTTGGCCGCGCTGGACCAGCAGTTCGGACGCGTGGCCATAGACGCTGGTCCAGCCCGATCCGTGGCGGACGATGACCAGCCCGCCCAGCGCGGCGATGCCGTCGCCGACATAGGCGACGACGCCGTCCGCCGCCGCCCGGATCGGGGTGTCGAGCGCGGCGGCGATCTTGATGCCGTCGTTGCGCTCGCCGCTGGCGCCCGGGCCGAAGCGCCTGACGACGCGGCCCTCGACCGGCCAGGCGAAACCGCTGGCGAGGCGCGCCGGCGGGACCACCG
>CAXTRJ010000092.1:0-10010 GCA_964246585.1 uncultured Sphingomonas sp.
ATTCACCCCGCCAGCCCCAGCGTCACCCCCACGCCCGCCGCGGCCGCGACCAGCGCGACGGCGGCGTAGCGCCAGCCGCCGCCGACGCGGAGGACCGTGACGTCCGCCAGCGGGAGGGCGGGGGGCGCGGCGCCGGGGGCGGGGTAGCGGGCCTCGATGCGGCGGACCAGTTCGGGCAGGCGGGCGAGGGTGCGCAGGTCGAGGGTGATGCGGTCGGCGAGCGCGGTTTCGGGGCCGAGCTCGGTCCTGATCCACTCCTCGACGAAGGGGCCGGCGGTGTCCCACATGTTGATGTCGGGATCGAGCGAGGTGGCGACGCCCTCGACCATCACCATCGTCTTTTGCAGGAGCAGCAGATGCGGTTGCGTCTGCATGTCGAAGTCGCGGGTGATCGAGAACAGCCCGTCGAGCATCATGCCGATCGACATGTCCTTGACCGGCAACCCGCGCATCGGCTCGCCGACCGCGCGGAGCGCGGTGGCGAATTCGGCGACGTTGTGGTGCGAGGGGACGTAGCCGGCCTCGAAATGGATCTCCGCCACCCGCGCGTAGTTGCCGGTGATCAGGCCGTAGAGGATTTCGGCCAGCCAGACGCGGGCGCGGCGGTCGATCCGGCCCATGATGCCGAAGTCGATCGCGGCGATGCGGTTGCCCGGCAGCGCGAACAGGTTGCCCTGGTGCATGTCGGCGTGGAAGAACCCTTCGGCGATCGCCTGGCGCAGAAAGGCGCGGACGAGCAGCTGGGCGAGCGCGGCGGTGTCGTAGCCGGCGGCGATCAGCGCGGCGCGATCGGCCATCTTGACCCCGTCGATCCAGGCCAGCGTCAGCACCTTGCTGGTGGTGCGTTGCCAGTCGATCGCGGGGACGGTGAAGTCGGGCTCGGCGGTCATCCCCTCGGCCAACTCGGACGCCGACGCCGCCTCGCGCCGGAAATTGAGCTCGCGCGCGGTCCAGCGGGCGAAGTTCTCGATCACCAGGCGCGGGCGAAGCCGGGTGAGCTCGCCGCCCATCGCCTCGACTTGCGCGGCCGCCCAGCGATAGGTGTCGATGGCGCGGGCGAAATCGTCCTCGACGCCGGGGCGCAGCACCTTGACCGCGACCTGGCGGCCGTCGGTGGTGACGGCGCGGTGGACTTGGGCGATCGAGGCGGCGCCGACGGGCTCCTCCTCGATCCGTTGGAACAACGTCTCGAGCGGGCGGCCGAAACTGGCGACCATCGCCGCGCGGATCGTCTCGAACGGAACGGCGGGCAGCTGGTCCTGAAGCCGCTGGAGGTCGTGCGCCGCCGCCTCGCCGACGATGTCGGGACGGGTGGCGAGCGTTTGCCCCAGCTTGATCGCGGCGGGGCCGATCGCCTGGAACGCGTCGGCGTAGCGCGGCGTGGCGGGAACGCGCGCGCCGATCCGGGCGACGCGGGCGAGGCGGCGGAGCGCGGCGGGCGTGTTGGGATCGCGCTCGATCCCTTGGAGCGCGCCGTGGCGGGCGAGGATGCGGCCCCACCGGAGCAGGCGCCAGAGGTGGGTGGCGGGGGCGGTCACTTTCGAGCGTGGTCCGGGCAGGTTTGGTTTACGCGAAGGCGCGAAGGCGCGAAGAAGGAAGATTGGTTCGCGAGGAGGCGCGGAGGACGCGGAGGCGTTGCGCGCGTGGCGGTTCTCAATTTCCGGTTACCGGCCGAAGATAAGGGGCCGCTCACGCAGCCACTAAATTCTTCTCCGCGTCCTCCGCGCCTCCGCGTGAACTCCCCCTTCGCGCCTTCGCGCCTTCGCGTGAACACCATCAAATCTTCCAGCCGCTGTGGATCGCGACGAGGCCGCCCATGATCGGCTCGACCGCGGTGCGGACGAAGCCGGCGTCGGCGATCATCGCCTCGAACGTCGGCATGTCGGGGAAGCGGCGGATCGATTCGACGAGGTAGCGGTAGCTGTCGGCGTCCTGGGCGAGGAGCTGGCCGAGCCTGGGCACGGCCTTGTGCGAATAGGCGTCGTACACCTCGGCGAAGCCGGGCCACTGGGTGGTTGAGAATTCCAGGCAAAACAAACGACCACCGCGCTTCAAGACGCGGTGCGCCTCGCGCAGGGCGGCGGGGATGTCGGTGACGTTGCGGATGCCGAACGCTATCGTGTAGGCGTCGAAGAAGCGGTCGGGAAAGGCCAGCGTCTCGGCGTTGGCCTCGGTCCAGACCAAGCCCGCCAACCCGCGTTTCGCCGCGCGGTCCATGCCGACCTCCAGCATCGCCGGGTTGATGTCGGCGACGGTGACGCGGGCGCCGGCGCGGTCGAGGCGGAAGGCGACGTCGCCGGTGCCGCCGGCCATGTCGAGGATCTGCTCGCCGGGGCGAGGCTTCACCCGGCGGACGAAGCGGTCCTTCCACAACCGGTGCATGCCGCCCGACATGGCGTCGTTCATCAGGTCGTAGCGGCTGGCGACATTATCGAAAACGCCGCCGACGCGGCGGGTCTTTTCATCGGGGGCGACGTCCTCGTAGCCGAAGGGGACGGTGGAGGCGGCGGGATCGGGCATGGGATGCGCCCTAGCCGGTGGCGGCGGGGGAGGCAAAGGGGGCGGTAAGCGGCGATCCTCCCCAGGTGCCGCGTCTGGCTGCGGACCTCCTCCACCACCGCTGCGCGGCGGTCCCCATCCCCGTCCCGGGGAGGAATGGGTGGTGGAACGTCGAACGCACTCCTACTTGATGCCCATGCCCGAACTCCCCGAAGTCGAGACCACCGTCCGGGGCTTGGGGCCGGTGCTGGAAGGCCAGCGGCTCGTGTCGGTCGAGGCGCGGCGGGCGGATTTGCGACGGGCGTTTCCGGTCGATTTGCGCCAGCGGTTGACCGGCGCGACCGTCACGAGCCTCGCGCGGCGGGCGAAGTACGGGCTTATCGACACCGATCGCGGCGACACGCTGGTGTTCCATCTCGGCATGTCGGGGCGGTGGCGGGTCGATCCGGACGCGATCGGCGCGCACGACCATCTGGTGATCGAGACGGCGGCGGGGCGGCGGCTAGCGCTCAACGACGCGCGGCGGTTCGGGTCGGTCGATCTGTGGCCGACGGACGGGCTGGCGAGCTACCCGCCGTTCGCCGCGCTGGGGCCGGAGCCGTTGGGGCCGGACCTGACCGCCGATCACCTGCTCACCGCGTTCGCCGGGCGGACGGCGCCGATCAAGCCGCTGCTGCTCGACCAGCGGATCGTCGCCGGGCTGGGCAATATCTATGTCTGCGAAGCGCTGCACCTGGCGCGGATCGCGCCGGGGCGGGCGGCGGGGCAGGTCGGGCGGGCGCGGCTGGGGCGGCTGGTCGAGGCGATCCGACAAGTGCTGCTGGCCGCGATCGAGGCGGGTGGATCGACGCTTCGCGACTATGCCCGGCCCGATGGCGAACTCGGCTATTTCTCCAAACAGTTCCTGGTCTATGGCCGCGAGGGCCAGCCATGCGCCTGCGGGGCGGTCGTCAAGCGGCGCGTCGACGGCGGACGATCGACCTTCTACTGCGCCAAGTGCCAGCGTGGGTGAGCCCGAAGCGGTTGACCGGCAAGCCCTTGGCCGGTAAGGACGACGGCTTCGAGGGCGCGGAGCCATCCGCGCGCCCTTTCATCGTTCGAGACCCAGAGGACAGTAATGGCGAACACGCCGCAGGCAAAGAAGCGAATCCGTCGCAACGATCGTCGCGCCGAAGTGAACGGCAACCGCGTCGGCCGCATCCGCACCTTCATTAAGAAGGTCGAGTCGGCGTTGGCGTCGGGCGACAAGGATGCGGCGACCACCGCGCTGGCGCAGGTCCAGCCCGAGCTGGCGCGCGGCGTGTCCAAGGGTGTGCTCCACCGTAACACCGCGAGCCGCAAGTTCTCGCGCCTGTCGAAGCGGCTCGCCGCGCTCGCCTGAGCCTTCGTCGACGGAAAAGGTATCAGCCCGTCGGGTCGCCCCGGCGGGCTTTTTGCTGTCCAACGCGGAACCACCCGAACCCCAGCGCGAATCCTAGGACTCAGCGCGATTCGAGCGGAGTCGGGGCGAGGGGGATTTCGGGAACACCGTAGTAAGTCCTTACAGGAAAAGGACAATCGCAGTTTTTTGACGGATTTGCGTCAGTCAACCCGCCCTCGCGAAAATACGGGCGTTGATCGCCTCCTCGGCTGCTTCATAACGGCCCCTGTCGCGCCGGCGCTCCGCCGTCGCGCCCAACTCACACCGTTGAGCCGGGGCGGCGCCAGGCCGCACGGGGGAGACGTTTGCTGTCGAAACAAGAGGCGCGTGGACACCTGTCCGAGCGCACGGGAGAGGTGCGCGTGGCGGCTTGGCAGGGACAGTTGGAGCGACCGGACGACGTGACGCGGGCGTGGGCGCGGGTGCGCGCCAACCTGCGCGAGTCGGCGGGCGCGCGGCTGTTCGACCAGTGGCTCAAACCCATGGAGCTGGCGGCGGCGAGCGATGGCGAGGGCGTCCGGCTGACGCTGCCGTCGGCCTTCATGACCAATTGGGTGCGCAACCATTATGCCGACCGGCTGCTGCACGAGTTCCGCGCGGCGATGCCCAGCGTTCGCAGCGTCGCGATCGAGACGGCGAGCGCGGTGGCGGCCCCTGTGGTGCTGACGGCGGAGGTTGCCCCCGTCGCCGAGTCGCCGGCCGTGGCGGTGGCCAAGGTGGCGCCGGCGGCGCGTCCGTCGCTCGACGAGCGGTTGACGTTCGATCGGTTCGTCGTCGATGGGTCGAACCGCGTGGCGTTCAACGCGGCCAAGGCGATGGCGGAAGCCGGGCCGCCGCGGTTCAGCCCGTTGTTCCTCCACAGCGGCACGGGGCAGGGCAAGACTCACCTAATGCACGCGCTGGGGCACGCGTTCCTGGCGGCGCGGCCCGACGCGGCGGTGATCTACATGTCGGCCGAGCGGTTCATGTTCGAGTTCGTCTCCGCCATGCGCGCGCGCGACACGCACAGCTTCAAGGCGCGGCTGCGCGCCGCCGATCTGCTGCTGATCGACGACCTCCAATTCATCGCCGGCAAGGACGCGACGCAGGAGGAGTTCTTCCACACGATCGTCGAGGTCGTGGGCGCGGGCAACCGGCTGGTGATCGCCGCCGACCGATGCCCCCAGGCGCTGGACGGGGTCGAGGCGCGGATCGTGTCGCGGCTGGGCGGCGGGCTGGTCGCGGACATCAAGGCCCCAGAGCCGGCGCTGCGGCGGGCGATCCTGGAGCGCAAGCTGGTCGACCTGCCCGAAGTGCGGGTGCCCGCCGAGGTGCTCGACCTGTTGGCGACGCGAATCCACGCCAATATCCGCGAGCTGGAAGGGGCGCTCAACCGAGTCGTCGCCTATGCCCAGTTGACCGGTGAGACGATCGACCTCGACTTCGCGGTGGCGACCCTGGGCGACACGTTGCGCGGGGCCGAGCGGCGGGTGACGATCGAGGAGATCCAGAAGGCGGTGTCGGCGCATTTCGAGCTGAAGCCGGTCGACCTCGTCTCGGCCCGGCGAGCGCGGGCGGTGGCGCGGCCGCGGCAGATCGCGATGTATCTGGCGAAACGCCTGACGACCCGGTCGCTGCCCGAGATCGGGCGCAAGTTCGGTGGGCGGGACCACTCGACGGTGATCCACGCGGTGCGGCGGATCGAGGAATTGCGCGACCAGGACCGCGACGTCGACGGCGCGGTCCTGGTGCTATTGCGCCAGCTGGAGGGCTAGCCCCGACCGAGTCGGGGCTAGTTGAGGGTCAGCGGCGGACCTGTCGGCGACCATCCTCGGGCGCGATCGTGATGTTGACCGTCTCGCCCGAATTGCCGGGAAATTCGGTGAACATCGCGTCGATCAGGTTGGGGACGAGCCGTGGCAGGTCGTCGGTGCGCGACTGGGCGCGGGCGGTGCCCTCGAACACGCGCTGGCCGCCGGCGCCGTTGATCGTCAATGCCAATTCGCTAGTGAAGACGGTGTAGCTGTAGACGTCGTTGAAACCACCGCCGAACAGGAACGGGTCGTTGAAGCCGTACGCCCAACCGCGCCCGAAACCGCCATAGCCGAACCCGCGACCGAAGCCGCGGCCATAGCCGAAGCCACGTCCGAAGCCGCCATAGCCGAAGCCGGGGCCGCCGAAGCCGCCATAGCCAAGGCCGGTCGAGCGGACGCGCTCGCGCCCGGTATCGACGCGGTAGGCCATGTTAACGACGAGGTCGGCGCGCGCGCCGCTGGCGGCGGGGCGATAGCCGAGCTCGGCCATGCGCGCGGTGACGAGCGAGGCGTACTGGCTGAACTCGATGCCGCCCTGGAGCCGGGGATCGTCGGCCTGAACGGTGAAGGTCTGGCCGGTGGGGGCGGGCAGCTGCTGGAAACGCGACACCTTGGCGGCGAACGGGGTGGCGCAGCCGGCCAGCGCGAGGAGCGCGGCGCCGACCAGGGCCTTGGGGGCGAATGACATGGATGCGACCTTTACGCTGGCAGGAGCTGGCCGGGCGGCCAAGCTATGCGAATGTAATCGCTTTTCGCCGCTGAACAACGGTTGAACGACGGATGCTAACGCCCCGTCGCGAAACGGTTTCTTCCCGTCACACCTGAAGCCCGACCGCCTCCTGCGCGGCGAGCAGCGTGGGGGCGGCGATGGCGCGGGCGCGGTCGGCGCCTTCGGCCAACGTCGCGGCTACGCCCGAGCGGTCATCGAGCAGGGCGCGCATCCGCTCGCGGATCGGCGACAGCCGGGCGATGGCGAGATCGGCCAGCGCCGGTTTGAACTGGCCAAACCCCTGGCCGGCGAACCGGGCGAGGATGGTCGACGTTTCCTCCTCGGCCAGCGCTGCATAGATTGTGACGAGGTTGCGCGCTTCCGGCCGATCGGCGAGGAGCGCGGGATCGTCGGGCAGCGGCTCGGCGTCGGTCCTGGCCTTTCTGAACTTCTGGGCGATGACGTCGTCATCGTCGTCTAGGTTGATCCGCGACGCGTCCGACGGGTCGGACTTGGACATCTTGGCCGATCCGTCGCGCAACGACATGATACGCGGCGCGGCGGGCGAGATGAACGGCTCGGGCAGCGGGAACAGGTCGACGGCGAAGTCGGCGTTGAACTTTGCGGCGACGTCCCGGGCGAGTTCGAGATGCTGTTTCTGGTCGTCGCCAACGGGGACGTGAGTGGCGCGGTAGGCGAGGACGTCGGCGGCCTGGAGCACGGGATAGGTGAACAGGCCGACCGACGCGCCCTCGCGATTCTTGCCGGCCTTATCCTTCCACTGCGTCATGCGGTTGAGCCAGCCGATGCGGGCGGTGCCGCCGAGGATCCAGGCCAGCTCGGCATGGGCGGGGACGCGCGCCTGGTTGAACAGGATCGACTTCGCCGGGTCGATACCGGCGGCGAGCAGCACGGCGGCCATCTCGATCGTGTTGCTCGCCAGCCGCGCCGGGTCGATCTGGCCGGTCAGCGCGTGGAGGTCGGCGAGGAAGAACAGGCAGCTGTCGTCGGCGGCCATCGCGTCCTGCATCGCCACCCATTGCCGGATCGCGCCGAGATAGTTGCCGAGGTGAAGGTTGCCGGTCGGCTGGATGCCGGAGACGACGCGCATCAATGGAGTCCTTGGGTAGGAGGTTCGGCGGTCGGTGGCTTTGCGCGGCGGCCGATGCTGGCGCGCAGGTCGGCGGGGGTGAACGCGCCGGTGAGGAAGCAGGCGGCGGCATACACCAGGCAACCGCCGGCGACCAACGCTGCCATGCCTATGACGCGGGTCAGGAGCAGGCCGCTCGTCCAGGGTTCAAGCAGCCGGTCGAAGCCGAACAGCGCCGCGCCCATCAGCAGCGCGGCGATGGCGAGGCGGGGCAGGCGCCGGGCGAGCTGGCCGTCCGCCTTGAAATGGCCGCGACGACGCAGCGTCCCGTAGAGCAGCGCGACGTTGACGCAGGCGGCGACGGCGGTGGCGAGGGGTGGGCCGATGTGGCCGATCGTGGGAATGAGGGCGAGATTGAGCGCGAGGTTCACGCCGATCGAGATCGTGGCGAAGCGGACGGGGGTGCGGGTGTCCTCGCGGGCGTAGAAGCCGGGGGTGAGCACCTTGACGAGCACATAGGCGGGCAGGCCGATCGAGAAGGCGGCGAGCGCCTGGGCGCAGGCGACGGTGTCGGCGGCGTCGAACGCGCCGTGCTGAAACAGCGCGCGGACGATCGGTCGCGCCGCGACGAGAAAGGCGACGGTGGCCGGGAGCGTCAGCAGGAGCGCGAGCTCGATCCCGCGATTCTGGGTGTGCATCGCCGCCTCGTCCTCGCGCCGGCCGAGCTGGCGCGAGATGGTCGGGAGCAGGATCGTGCCGAGACCGATGCCGATAATGCCGAGCGGCAGTTGATTGAGGCGATCGGCGTAGTAGATGTACGAGATCGATCCGGCCTCGAGCAGGCGCCCGGCGAGCGCGGTCGAGACGAGCAGGTTTATCTGCACCGCGCCGGCACCGGCGGCGGCGGGAATGATCAGCTTCAGCAGCCGCCTGACGTCGTCGTCGAGACGCGGACGCCGCAGGCGGAGCGAGACGCCGGCGCGCCGGCAGGCCCAGACCAGCCATATGAGCTGAAGCACGCCGCCGATCGTGACGGCGAACGCCTGCACGCGGGCGGTGGCGTAGGGGTCGGGTCCGCGGAAGAAGAGCAGCGCCGCGACCATGGCGATGTTGAGCAGGATCGGCGCGGCGGCGTTGACCCAGAAACGCCCGAGCGAGTTGAGGATGCCGCCGAGCAGCGACACCAGCGAGATCATCAGCAGGTACGGGATGGTGATCCGCGACAGCGTCACCGCATAGGAGAACTGGTCGGGGGTCGGGTCGTTGAACCCGCCCGACAGCCCCCAGGTGATCGGCCAGGCGGCGACCAGCATGACGGCGGTGAAGACGACGAGCACCGGCAGCAGCACCGACAGCGCCTGTTCGGCGAAGCGGATGCCGGCGGCGGTCTCCCCCGTTTCGCCGACCTTGCGGTTGAACATCGGGATGAACGCCGCCGAGAACGCGCCCTCGGCGAACAGCGCGCGGAACATGTTGGGCAGGCGGAACGCGACCAGGAAGGCGTCCGACGCGAAGCCGGCGCCGACATAGGTCGCCTGGAGCGAGTCGCGCCCGAGCGCCAGCACGCGGCTGACCAAGGTCAGCCCGCCGACCGAGCCGAGCGCGCGCGTGAGGTTCATGCCGACCCCGCCGGGCGCGCGCGAGGGATCAGGCTTGGCCGATCTGGCCGCTCATCTGGCCGGCCTGCGCCTCGGCCTGCTGCATGTAGAGCTGGGCGAAGTCGATCGGCTCAAGGAGGAGCGGCGGGAAGCCGCCGTCGCGCACCGCGTCGGCCAGCACCCGCCGGGCGAACGGGAAGATCAGGCGCGGCGCTTCGCCCAGCAGGAACGGCTGGACATGCTCGTCGGGGATGTTGCGCAGGCCGAACAGGCCGGCATAGGACAGGTCGACGATGAAGGTGATCTGCCCCTCCGTCTCGGCGCGGACGTCGATCTTCAGCGTCACTTCGTGAATTTCGTCGGCGACCTGCACCGCGCCGATGTTGAACTGAACGTCGATCGCGGGGGGCGTGTTGTTCTGGTACACCGCCGGCGCGTTCGGGTTCTCGAACGACATGTCCTTGATATATTGCGAGATCAGGCCGGCCGAGGGCGTGGTGTCGGCGCCGTTGGGGAGCGGCTCCTGGCCGTTTGCGACGTTGTCCTGATCTGCCATGATAGCCTCTGCGTAAGGGGAGCGTTGCGGCCGGTGGCGGGGCCGCCGGCGATGTGGCCGGGCGCTAGCAGGGGGTTGGCCGCGTTTCAACGGCGGACAAACCCGGTGGCGGTTTGAATCGGGCGCGTGACGGGCCTATGTACGCTCACGCAAAAGATCGGAGGCACGGTGTTCTACGTTGTACTGCTAGCGATGGTGGCCGGGTTCCTGGCGCTCCGTCTGTACACCGTGCTCGGCAAGCGCACCGGCCATGAGCAGCCGTTGCCCAAGCCGGCCGACGACCGGGTCGTCGCCGCGCCACAGAACCGCGCGGTCGACGCCGCCGCCGAACCGCGCGAGCCGGCG
>CAXTRJ010000093.1:0-9899 GCA_964246585.1 uncultured Sphingomonas sp.
AGCGCAGGGCGAACGGCGCGGCTCGCTGTGGCGACCATCCGCGCCGCCGGCGGCCCGGCGCTTAGCGTTGTGGAGGACGGGCCCGCCGCGATCGTGTTCACCCGCGCGCCGGCGGGCGCGATGGCGGCGGAGGCGTATTCGCTTGGCGTGACCCAGGACGGTATCGAGGTCACCGCGACGAGCGACGCCGGGCTGTTCTACGGCGCGATGACGCTGGCCCAGCTGCTGACGCCGGGCAAGGGTGGCGGCGAGCGCGTCGACGTGCCCGTCCTGGCGATCCGCGACGCGCCGCGCTTCGCCTGGCGCGGAGTGATGCTCGACGTCGCCCGGCACATGCTGCCGGTGTCGGCGATCAAGTCGGTGATCGACCAGATGGCGCAGCACAAGCTCAACACGCTGCAGCTCCACCTGACCGACGACCAGGGATGGCGGATGGAGATCAAGCGTTACCCGGAGCTCACCCGCGTCGGCGCGTGGCGGATGCCGCCGGTGACGGGCAGCCCGGCCGATGGGCAGCGTTACGGCGGCTTCTACACGCAGGATGAGTTGCGCGACCTCGTCGCCTACGCGGCCGAGCGCGCGGTGACGATCGTGCCCGAATTCGACGTGCCCGGCCACGCCCAGGCGGCGATCGCCGCGTATCCGGAGTTCGGCGTGTTCGGCGACCGGCCGCCGGTGTCGAACGAGTTCGGCATCAACCCCTATCTGTTCGGGGTCGACGAGCCGAGCCTGCGCTTCGTCGAGAACGTGCTGGAAGAGGTGCTGGCGATCTTCCCCTCGCCGTTCATCCATGTCGGCGGCGACGAGGCGATCAAGGATCAATGGCGGGCCTCGCCGGCGGTCCAGGCGCGGATGCGCGCGCTCGGCATCGCCGACGAGGAGAAGCTGCAGAGCTGGTACATCGGTCGCCTGGGCACGTTCCTGGCCGATCATGGGCGGCGGCTGATCGGCTGGGACGAGATCCTGGAAGGCGGGTTGCCGCCGTCGGCCTCCGTCATGTCGTGGCGCGGCGAGGCGGGGGCGATCGAGGCCGCGCGCCTCGGGCACGACGTCGTGCTGTCGCCCGGGCCGACGCTGTACTTCGACAATTTGCAAAGCGCGCGGGGCGACGAGCCGCCGGGGCGGTTGCGCGTCCAGACGCTTGCCGACATCTACGCCTATGATCCGCTGCCCGCCGCGATCCCCGCCGATCGCGCGCATCATGTGCTGGGAGCGCAGGCCAATTTCTGGAGTGAGTATCTCGTCACCCCGGCGCAGATCGATCACGCGCTCACCCCCCGGCTCGACGCGCTGGCGGAGATCAGCTGGTCGCCGCGCGCCAGCCGCGACTGGCCAGGCTTCCTCCGCCGGCTGGAGCCGCAGATGGCGCGCTATCGCCGGCAGGGGGTGGGCGTCGCGGACAGCGCCTTCGCCGCCGATATCGCGGTGCAGACCCCGGTCGCGACCGCGCTGACCACCGGGCGGGCTGTGGTGGCGCTGACCAAGCAGGTTCCCAGCGGCACGATCCGCTACACCACCGACGGGGGCGAGCCGACGCTTCGCGCCCGTCGCTACGCCGCGCCGTTCACGGTGCCGCTCGGCGCGACGGTCAGGGCGCGCACCTTTGGCGCGGACGGCGCGCCGCTGTCCGACGCGCGCGACTTCGCGGTCACGTCGGACGCGCTGCTGACGCGGGACAGCGCGCGGCTGGACCCATGCTCGGACGCGGGTATCCGCTTGCGCGTGGCGCTGACCCCCGACGCGACCGCCGGCCCGGCCTACAGCCTCAACATCTTCGACACCTGCTGGATTTACCGCGCCGCGCCGATGGCGGCGGTCGACCGGATCGAGATCAAGATCGGCCGCCTCGCGCGCCACTACGCGCTACGCGAGCCGCAGCGGCGCTCGGTCGTGTGGCGGTACAACCCGACGCGCTTCGGCACGGTGCTGGTCCGGTCCGGCACCTGCGAGGGTCCGGTCGTGGCGGCGATGCCGATCGCCGATCCCGCCGCGTCGCCCAACCGCCAAACGCTGACCGCGCCGCTGGTCCGGCCCGCCAACGTCGGCGAGGGCGATCTGTGCATCGTCACGGTGCCGCCCGAGGGAGGCCCGATCTACGGCGTCGAGCAGGTCCGGCTACTGCCGACGCTCAACCCAGCGCCACCGCCAGGAGCGCGGTGAAGCCGAACGCGACGAGCGAGATGACCGTCTCGCACACCGTCCAGGTGCGAAAGGTTTGCTGCACCGTCAGCCCGAAATATTCCTTTACCAGCCAGAAGCCGCCGTCGTTGACGTGCGACAGGACCAGCGATCCCGCGCCCGTGGCGAGCACCAGCAACTCGGGATGAACCCCGGGCGTCGCGGCGGCGATCGGCGCGACGATGCTCGACGCGGTCGCCATCGCCACCGTCGCCGAGCCGGTGGCGATGCGCAGCAGCGCGGCGATCAGCCAGCCCAGCAGCAGCACGGGCACGCTCGCCTGTCCCGCCGCCGCCACGATCGCGTCCGACACGCCGCCGTCGATCAGGATGCGGCCGAACCCGGCCCCCGCGCCGACAACCAGCGTGACGACGGCGGTCGGCGCGAGGCACTGGTTGGTGAAGTCGAGGATCGTCTCCCGGTCGAACCCGCGTTGCCGTCCCAGGAACCAGAAGCTGGCGAACACCGCCAGCAATAGCGCCACGACCGGGCTGCCGATCAGCCGCAGCACGCCTTCCGCGCCCGACCCCGCCGGCGCGATCCGGCCCGCGGCGCTGCCCAGCAGCATCAGCAACACCGGCAGCAGCAGCACGAACAGGGTGATGGCGAAGCTCGGCAGGGTGGCGTCATCGCGCTCGTCAGGGACGACGCCACCCGCGCCGCCGTCGAAGGCGGTGACGATATCCCGCCCCACCACGCGGGTGAGCAGCGGGCCCGCGATCGCCGCGGTCGGCAGCCCGACGACCAGCGCGGCCAGAATGGTCCAGCCGATATCCGCCCCGTACGCGGTCACCGCCAGCAACGCCGCGGGATGTGGCGGCACCAGGCCGTGGACGACCGACAACCCCGCCGCCATCGGCAGCCCGACGCGGATCAGCGGCGTACCCGTCCGGCGGGCGACGGTCAGCACGATCGGCACGAGCAGGACGAATCCCACCTCGAAGAACACCGGCAGGCCGACCAGGAAAGCGACGGTGACCATCGCCCAGTCGACCCGCTTGGGCCCGAACGCGCCGACCAGGGTACGCGCGATCCGCTCGGCGCCGCCCGATTCGACCATCATCTTGCCCAGCACCGCGCCGAGCCCGACGACCAGCGCGATGTGGCCCAGCGTTCGGCCCACGCCCGTTTCATAAGCCTGGACGATGTCGCCTGGCGGCATTCCGATCGCCAGCGCGAGGGTCAGCGAGACCAGCACCAGCGCGAGGAACGGATTGAGGCGGAACCGGGTGATCAGAACCACCAGTGCGAGGACCGCGACCGCCGCGGCGAACAGCAGGCCGGGGCCGGAGAGCGTCACCGATCAGGGCTTCTTGTAGGCGATGCAGTCGACCTCGACCTTGCAGTCGACGACCATGCTCGACACGACGCAGGCGCGCGCCGGCGGGTTGGCGCCGAAATAGTCGCGAAAGATGCGGTTGAACGACGCGAAGTCCCGAGCGTCGTCGAGCCACACGCCGCAACGGACGACATGCTCGGGGCCGTAGCCCGCTTCACCCAGGATCGCGAGGACGTTGCGGATCGCCTGGTGCGTCTGGGGCACGATGCCGCCGTCGATCACCTCGCCGTCGACCATCGGCACCTGTCCCGAGACATAGAGCCAGCCGTCGGCGGCGACGGCGCGGGCGAAGGGCAGGTGCTGGCCACCGGTGCCGGTGCCCCCCTCGATGCCGTAACGGGTAAGGTCGGGTGTGTCTGACATCGTCGATATCCTAGTTCGGGTAGAGCCGCACGGCGCGGCGATCGAGCAATCGGCCGGCACGCCGCCCGGTGGGCACGCCGTCCTGCATCGCCGCGACCCCGTTGACCCAAACGGCGACGATGCCGCGCGCCGGGGTGGTCGGGGCGTCGTAGGACGCCGCGTCGGCGATCGTGGCGGGATCGAACAATACTAGGTCAGCGGCGAGCCCCTCGCGGACATAGCCGCGATCGGCGATGCCGAACCGGTCGGCGGACAGCCCGGTCATCTTGCGCACCGCCGCCGCGAGCGGGAACAGCCCACGGTCGCGGGCATAATGACCAAGGACGCGCGGGAACGCGCCCCACAGGCGCGGATGGGGTCGCGGATCCTCGGGCAGGCCGTCCGACCCGATCATCGTCGCGGGATAGGACAGGATGCGCTCGACATCGGCATCGGCCATGCAGTGATAGACCGCGCCGGCGGGTTGGAGCCGCCGCCCCGCCTCGACCGGGTCGACCCGCCAATCGTCGGCGATGGTCGCGAGCAGCCGTCCCGCCTGGTCCGGATGCGGATCGGACCAGGTGATCAGGATCGGCGTTCCGTCGTCGATTTGTCCGAGGTCGAGCGTCGAGGAACTGGCGGTATAAGGGTAGCAGTCGCACCCGACCGCCTGATCCGCCCCGGCCATGTCCATCGCCCGCAGCACGTCGACGCTGCGCCCGTGATTGGCTGTTCTGGCGCATTTCAGGTGTGACACGACGACGGGGCAGCCGGCGTGTCGCCCGATCGCGAACGCCTCGTCCATCGCGTCCAGGATGCCGGCGAACTCGGTGCGTAAATGAGTGCAATAGAGCCCGCCCGCCGCGCCGAGCGGGGCGGCGACCGCCATCACCTCGGCGGTCGTGGCGGCGGCGGCGTTGCCATAGGCGAGACCGGTGGAGAACCCGAAGGCACCCGCCGCCAGCGCGGCCTCGAGGTCGGCGCGCATCGCGGCGGCCTCCGCCGGCGTCGCGGGACGGTCGAGCCGATCGAGATGCGCGTGGCGAAGCGCGATGTGGCCGACGAGGGCGACGACGTTGACGGCGGGGCGCGCGGCGCGGACGCCTGCGGCATAGGCGGCGAAATCGGGGTAGCGGAAGCGATCGGCGGGGCCGAGCAGCGCCATCGGATCGGGTGGCGTCTCGCCCGGCGGCAGCGTCCCGGCGCCGGCGCTGATCCCGCAATTGCCGACGACCACGGTGGTCACGCCTTGCGACAATTTGGGCAGCATGGCGGGGCGTTCGATTACCGCGAGATCGTCGTGGGTGTGGACGTCGATGAACCCCGGCGCGACCGCCAGCCCAGTCGCATCGACGACGCGCTCGCCATCGAGCGTTCCGGGCGCGGCGATTGCGGCGATCAGGCCATCGCGCAAGCCGAGGTCCGCCCGGTACGGCGTCCGTCCGGACCCGTCATGGACCTCGCCGCCCCGCAGGACCGTCTCGTAACGCTCGCTCGCCGCCGTCATGCTCGCCCATGCTCTGGTATCGGTCGGGAATGTCCAAAACAGCCCAGTCGCGCTACTATCACCTACCAACGAGGAACGCGCAATGACCGTCGCCGAACCCGCCTCATCTGAATGGCCCGCGACCAAGGGCCTGGGCCGCTTTCCGGCGGAGTGGCGCGAGGGCGACCCCGCGCCGCGCTGGCAAGTGCTCGGCGGCGACGTATCGCTGCCGACCGCCGTGTTGCGCGACGCCAGGGTCGAACACAACCTTGGCTGGATGCAGCGCTTCGTCGACACTTATGGCATGAAGCTCGCGCCGCACGGCAAGACGACGATGGCGCCCAAATTGTTCGAACGGCAACGCGCGGCGGGCGCCTGGGGCGTCACCGTCGCCACCGCCGTGCAGGCGCAGGTCGCCGCGCGGTTCGGCGCGGGCCGCGTCCTAATCGCCAATCAGGTGGTCGACGCCGCCAACATCGCCATCCTCGTCGACCTCGTCGCGTCGGGCGGATGCGAACTCTTCTGCCTCGTCGATTCCCCGGCGGGCGTAGCGGCGCTGGGCGCGGCGTTCGCGACGCGCGGACTGGGGATCGACGTCCTGCTCGAACTCGGGCCGCTACCCGGCGCAGGCGGTTTTCGCACCGGCGTCCGTTCGGCGGAGGAGGAGCAGGCGGTGCTGGGCGCTGTCGGTCGTTGGTCGCCGCACGTCCGGCTTGCCGGGGTCGAGGTCTATGAAGGCGTGGTCGGCGAAGAGGCGGCGATCCGCACCCTGCTGCGGCGCGCGGTCGCCACCGCCGCCGCGATCGATGGAAGCGGCGGTTTCGGCCGTTCCCCCGCGATCCTGTCGGGGGCGGGCTCCGCCTGGTACGACGTCGTCGCCGAGGAGTTCGCGGCGGCGCTGGCCGGCGATCGATTCGAGCTGGTGCTGCGGCCGGGCTGCTACCTCAGCCATGACGGCGGTCTCTACGCCGAAGCGCAAGCCGACATCACCGCGCGCAATCCGGTGGCGGCTTCGATGCGGGGCGGGCTGCTCCCCGCGCTCGAGCTCTGGGCGGCGGTCCAGTCGATTCCCGACTCGGGCCGGGCGGTGATCGCCATGGGCAAGCGCGACGTGGCGTTCGACGCCGGGTTCCCCCGCCCGCTGCTGCATCACCGTCCCGGCCGCGACGCAGGACCGGTCACCGCGCCGGACCATTGGATCGTCACCGGGATGATGGACCAGCACGCCTTCCTGGACATCGTCGCGGGTGACGACCTCCGCGTCGGCGACCTGATCGGCTTTGGCATTTCGCACCCGTGCCTCACCTTCGACCGGTGGCGGCGGCTGCTCCTCGTCGATGAGGATTATCGCTGCCTGGAGATACTCGACACCTATTTCTGACGCGGCCGCGCTGGTCCGTTCTTCGTGATCGCTTGCGAGACATAGGCGCGGATCAGGTGATCGCGCTGGGGTGACTGCGGGCCCAGGACGCCGCGGGCCTGCTCCGGCAGATGCGCGGCCGCCTCCCTGGCGTCGGCGCCAAAGATATAGTGGTCGAACCAATCGCGCCAGGCAGCGCGTTCCGCTTCGGGCAACTCGCGCACGGCGTAGATCGCATGCATCATCGCCGCGAATGGCGTGGGCGTGGTGGGCGGAGTCCAGAAGTTCACCAGCACGTTGATCGCCCCCGTCGCGGCCACGCCGTGCCACCACAGCGCGGGGACGTGGATGGCGTCGCCGGGTTCGAGGTCGGCGACCAGCGCGTGCTCCATCGCCTCCGCGAAACGGGGGAACCGCGCGAGGTCGGGGGGGCCAGATCGACCATGCTGACCGGCTGACCCGCCGGCGTTCGCTCGACCGGGCCGATATAAAGATTGCGCGCCTGGTCCGGCGGGAACAGCGTGAACCGGCGGCGCCCGGCGACGACGCAGGCGATGTTGGGCGACATGTCGTAATGCGGCGCGACCCGGGTGGCGTTGCCGATCCAGATGCGCGGCTCGGCGTCGGTCGGCCCGAGCGGCATCGGTTCGCCTCGGCGAAGCCCCGCATGCTCCGTGCTGATAGCGCGGCGCGATCTCGTCCCGGAACGTCGCCGCGTCGTCGTCGACCAGCACCCGGCGCGGACGCGTCAACTATGATCCTGCTCCGGTCCGGACGGCGGGCTATCGCCTTTGGTAGACCCGTACGTAGTCGACCTCGAACGCGATCGGGAAAATGGCATCATCGACCTTGCCGCCCATCGCGCCACCGATCGCGAGGTTGAGCAGAAGATATTGCGGCGCGTCAAACGGCCAGCCCGCCGCCGGCTTCCCAGCCTTCAGGTAGCTGTGCATCGGCCGACCGTCGACGGCGATGCGTAGCGCGGTCGGTGTCCAGTCGAGCTGGTAGAGATGGAACGCGTCGCAGGCGGTCGGCAAGGGAAGGCTGCCGCCATTGCCGGAGGTGCCGACGGAGGCGCGGGTGTGGACGGTGCCGTGGACGACGCCGGGATCGTTGCCGACGAACTCCATGATGTCGATTTCGCCGCCGTCGGGGTGGCCGCGCGTCGAGCCCAGCGTCCAGATCGCCGGCCATGCCCCCGCGCCGCAGGGCAGCTTCGCGCGGACCTCGAAGAAGCCGTAGGTCCAGGTCGCCTTGTCCTTGGTGATGAGCCGCGCCGACGTGAAGCGCTGGCCACCGTGGTCGGGCATCGCGTCCAGCGTCTCGCGCCGCGCGGTGATTACCAGCCGGCCGTCCGCGACACGCGCATTCTCCGGCCGGTCGGCGGCGTAGTATTGGCGTTCGTCATTGTACCAGCCGATCTTGTTGGCGTGTGTGTCGGCGACCCATTTCGCCGGGTCTGGAGGACCGTCGCGATCGAACTCGTCGGACCAGACCAGCGTGTAACCCGCCGGGGCCTGCGCCGTCGCCGGAGCGGCGGCGAGCAGGGCGGAGGATGCCAGCGCAAGCCTGTAGGCGTTCCTCACCGGACGACGACGCTGCGGCTCGCGCGGCGGCCGTCGGGCGTACGGGTGCGCAGCGTTACCGGGCCCGATACCGCGACCGGGCCGCTATAACGCCGCCACGCGCCATCGCCCGCGCGGTACTCGATCGCGAGGCCGGGGAACTCGGCGTTCGCCTCCAACCGGCCGCCGACGATCCGCGCGCCCGGCGGGGCGAGGCGGTACGCGACGCCGGCCCGGTCGAGCGCGGGCAGCTGCGCGGCGACCCTGCCGGCGAAGCCGCGCCAGTCGGCGAGGAGCGCCGCCCGATCAACCTTGCCGTCGCCCAGCGTATAGCTCGCGCCGGCGACATAGGCCGGCTCCCAGGCGGGGCGGTTCCATGCGCGCTCGGCCAGCCCGAGCAGTCGGGGGAAGTAAAGGTAATCGACCTGCGCGTCGTTGCGCGTCGTCTCGCTCCACAGCTGCGCTTGCAGCCCGATCACGCCGCGGCCGGGCGTCAGCGGCACCTCGTCGGTGAGCGTCGCCGGCTGCGCCAGGACGTTCGGGATCAGCGAGGCGTTGGCGGGAAGGTTGCCCGGCATGACGGCGAACGTCTTGAAGGTGTCGACCTCCCGTGCCCCCCAGTCATAGCCGCGCTCCTCCGGATGCGCGGCGTATGGGAAGTCGAGATACGCGAAGTCGGGCAGCGACAACACCGTGTTCCAGCCGCGATTGGTCTGCTCGTGCGCCTCGCGCGCGCCGCCGGTATGGAGCCCGCCCCAGATGTTCGACTGGACCAAAGCGGGCATCCGCGCGGTCGCGGTGTGGCCCATTCCGTCGCTCCACCCCGCGACGGCGATGCCCTTTTTGGCGAGGGTGCCCGAGACGCGTTCGATGAAATGCGCGCCGAGCTGCTTGGCCTCCAGCCCGGTCTTGGCCATCATCACCTTGCAAGCCGGCGATTGCGACCAGGCGCCAGCGGTCTCGTCGGCGCCGATATGGTACATCTTGAGCGGGGTGCCGGCTTGGCGGTGCAGCGCCGCGACCTCGTCGATCACGGTGTCGAGGAAGCGGTAGGTGCTTTCGAGACAGACGTTGAGCGTGTTGTCGTCGTAGTTCTGGATGCTGCGGTACCGCGTCGTGTCGCCCGGCTCGACGAGGCGAAAGCGTTCGGCCCCGGCGAGGTCGCCGGCGGCCTTCAGGCGCTCGTAGCGTGCCTCCATCGACCGGATCGCCGCGCGCGAGTGGCCGGGCATGTCGAACGAGGGGATCACCTCGATCCCGCGCGTCTTGGCGGCGTTCAGGATGTCGAGGTAATCGACCTGGGAGAGGAACCCGTTGGTCGGCGCGGCGCGGTCGGGATCGGCGCCGAGCTGCGGCTGAAGGCAGGTCCTCTCGCTGTCGTCGAAACAGCGATAGGCGCCGACCTCGGTCAGTTCGGGAAAGGCCTTGATCTCCATCCGCCAGCCCTCGTCCTCGCCGAGGTGAAGATGGAGCTTGTTGAGCTTGAAGGCGGCCATCTGCTCGACGAGCTTGAGCACTTGCGCCTTGCTGTGGAAGTTGCGCGCGAGGTCGATGTGCAGGCCGCGGAACGGCAGCCGCGGCGCGTCGGTGACCAGCAGCGGGCGCAGCCGCGCGCCCTCGACCGCCGCA
>CAXTRJ010000094.1:0-9877 GCA_964246585.1 uncultured Sphingomonas sp.
CGATGCGGTCGTCGGGGTCGAGCCGGAGGTTCAGCCGCTTCAGGATCGGCACCTCGTCATACCCCACCGCCGCCATGTCGAGCGTGATCAGCGGCGGGCGCAGCTCGTCGGGATTGGGGAATCCGAATGACAGCGACGGGTCGTTGTGCAGCTCGGCGATCGGCTGCATCTTCGCCAGCATCTTCTGCCGGCTCTGCGCCTGCTTGGCGGTCGACGCGCGCGCCGAGTTGCGCGCGACATAGTCCTGCAGCTTGGCGCGCTGCGCGTCCTGGTTCGCCTTGGCCGCCGCCAGCTGCGCCATCCGCTCCGCCCGCTGCCGTTCGAACGCGTCATAGCCGCCGGGGTACAGCGTGATCTTGCCGCCCGACAGATGCAGGATATGGTCGACGACGTTGTTGAGGAAATCGCGCTCGTGGCTGACGACGACGATCGTCGCCTTGTAGCCCTTGAGGAAGTCCTCCAGCCACATCACCGCCTCCAGATCGAGGTGGTTCGACGGCTCGTCGAGCAGCAGCAGGTCGGGCGCGGAGAACAGCAAGGACGCCAGCGCCACCCGCATCTTCCACCCGCCCGAAAAACTGTCGAGCGCGCGCCCCTGCATCTCCTCGTCGAACCCTAAGCCCACCAGGATGCTCGCCGCCCGCGCCGGCGCGGTATAGGCGTCGATCGCCATCAGCCGTTCGTAGATGTCGCCGAGCTTGTCCGGGTCCTGCTCGGTTTCGCTGCGCGCCATCAACTCGGCGCGCTCGGTATCGGCGGCGAGCACCGTCTCGAACGGCGTCGCGGTCCCGTGCGGCGCTTCCTGCGCGATATAGCCGATGCGCGACCCGCGCGGCATGTCGGCCGACCCCTCGTCGGGATCGAGCAGCCCGGCGACAACGCGCACCATCGTCGACTTGCCCGCGCCATTGCGTCCGATCAGCCCGACGCGACTACCCGGCGGGAGCGCGGCGGTGGCGCGGTCGAGGATCGTGCGCCCGCCCAGGCGCACGGTGATACCGTTGAGATTGAGCATGCGCGCGCCCTTAGCAGATGCAGCAATATCCCCCAAGCCCCGCGCGGCTTGGGCTACGCCGCGTGCGCCGCCAGCCATTCGCGCATCGCCGCGATCACCGGCTCGGGCTTCTCCCACGGCACGAAATGCCCCGCGTCGGCGACCCGCGCGACCTCCAGGTCGGGGACCAGCGCGTTCAGCCCGTCGAGTTGGCTCGGCAGGAGCGCCGTGTCCTTCATGCCCCAGATCACCAGCGTCGGCTGCGTCACCGGCGGGAAGGCCATGTCGAGGAAGGCGGGGCGGGGCGCGTCCTCCCCCACCCCCGGCACGACGATCGCGCTGGCGCGGTACCAGTTGAGCATCGCCGTCATCGCGCCCGGCTGGCTCCATTCGTCGAGATACGCCGCCTTGTCCGGGCCGGCGACGGCACCGGCGATGTGCTTGGCGAAGGTCGACCCGAGAAACTTCTCCAGCCCCGCGCCGATCAGCCCCCGGTCGATCGTCGTATCGCGAAAGGCGCGGATATACTGGCTCGCCCGGCGCTGCTCGGGGTCGTCGAAGATGGTCCGCTGGAAGATCAGCGGATGCGGCGCGTTGACGACGACCAGCCGCGCGACCCGCTCGGGATGCAGCAGCGCCGCCATCCACGCGACCGCGCCGCCCCAATCATGCCCGACCAGCGTGAAGCGGTCGATCCCTTGGCTGTCGGCCAGCGCGATGAGGTCGGCGACGATCTTCTCGGGCGCATACTCGGCGACGCCGACCGGCTTGTCCGACCGCGCATAGCCCCGCTGATCCGGCGCGAGGACGAAACGGTCGCGCGCCAACTCGGGCACGACATGCCGCCACGTCCGGTGCGACTCGGGAAAGCCGTGGAGCAGGATGACGGCCGGCGCGGCGGGATCGCCGGCGACCTGGACGTCGAGCGAGACGCCGGTCGAGAGCGGGATGCGCTGTAGGTCGGTCATCATTCCCCTCCCGCCGGCGGGAGGGGTTAGGGGAGGGCCTGTCCCGTCACGCGACCTGTCCGACATGCCCTCCCCCGACCCCTCCCGCAAGCGGGAGGGTAGGGAAGTCACGGATAGCTCACCGTTTTCGGCTGGTCGGGAATCGGGATCCACTCCTTCTCGTCCCCCGGCACGCGCGGGAACGCGCCCGCCGTCCAGTCGCGCCGCGCCTGTTCGATCCGGTCGCGCGACGAGGAGACGAAGTTCCACCACACATGCCGCTTCGTCGCGAACGCGTCGCCGCCGCACAGCATCACCCGTCCGCCCGTCGCCGAGCGCAGCGTCGCGGCGATCCCCGGGCGCAGCACGTACAGCCGCTGGGGCGCGAGCGTCATCCCCTCCAGCGTCGCCTCGCCGGTCGTCAGGTACACCGCGCGCTCCTCGGCGGCGGCGTCGATCGGCACTCGCGCTTGCGGCCCCAACACCACATCGGCGTAGATCGTGCCGGCATAGGTCGTCGTCGGCGCGCGCGCGCCCCACAGTTCGCCCATGATCACCCGCGCCGTCGCGCCGCCCGCCTCGACGACGGGCAGGCGGCTTTCCGCGACATGCTCGAACGCCGGGTCCATCTCCTCGTTCGCCTCGGGCAGCGCCAGCCAGGTCTGGATGCCGTCGAGCACCGGGCCGCGCGTCCGCTCGTCGCCGGGCGAGCGCTCCGAATGAACGATGCCATGCCCCGCCGTCATCAGGTTGACCGCGCCCGGCGCGATCCGCTGCCGTGTGCCGAGCGAATCGCGGTGGTCGATCGCGCCGTCGAACAGGTAGGTGACCGTCGCCAGGTTGATGTGCGGATGCGGCCGCACGTCGATCCCCTCGTGCGCCGGCAGGTGCGCCGGCCCCATCTGGTCGAAGAACAGGAACGGCCCGACCATCGTCCGCTCCTTCGCCGGCAAGGTGCGGTGGACCTTGAACCCGCCCAGGTCGTGGGTGACGGGGGCGATCGTCTGGAGGACGAAGTCGTCAAGCATCGCTTTTCTCCGTGGCGTCGAGCAGGTCGAGCAGGTCGGCGGGGTAGATCGGCTCACCGTGGTCGGCGATCTCGGCGCGGGTGAACCAGCGCCAGCCGCGCATGACGCGCCGTTCGAGGGCGGTGTGGCCGGCCGGATCGACCTCGTGCGCGTCGACCTCGACGCGGAAATAGCGCTCGTCGGCGGTCACGGGGACGCCCTCGATCGTGACGAAATCGACCACCCGCCGCGCGACCTCGGGGCCGGGATCGGCGTCGAGGTTGGTTTCTTCCAACAACTCGCGCCGGGCCGCTTGCGCCCAACCTTCGCCAACTTCCACGGCCCCGCCCGGCGTCACCCAGAATGGCGGACGGTCGTCGGGGTCGAAGCGGAACAACAGCACCCGCCCCAGCCCGTCGACCAGCAGGATGCGCGCTGCGGGCCTGGGTGCGCGGGTCACTCGCCGTCGAGCTCGGGATAGTGGCGGAATATGCCGTCCTCGTTGAACGGCACGCGCCGATCGCTGGCGAGGTAGGCGCGGACGCCGGGCAGGTCGGCGACCTGGTCGCGGATGCGGACCAGCGTCGGATAATCGCCCTCGATCGCCGCCATCCGGCGCGGAAACATATAGCGCAACCCCTCGACCAGCTGGAACAGCGAGGTGTCGGCATAGGTCCAGCGATCGTCGATCAGCCAGTCGCCGTCGTTGGCGTTCGCCGCCGCCTCGAAATAGGCGAGGAACTTGGGCATCCGCTCCTCGCGGAACTGCGTCGCCGCGCGCGCCGCCTCGGGTTTCTGGTCGTCGTAATAGGCCATCATGTCGACCGGGTGATGGACGTTGTGGACCTCCGCGACCAGGTCGGCGATCGTCAGTTGCAGTTGATGAAGCCATAGCCGGTCGGCCATGTTCGACGGCGCCAGCGCGTGCCGCTCGCCCAGATACATCAGGATGTTGGCGACCTGCGCGATCACCAGTCCGTCGAGCTGGAGATAAGGCGGCGCGAACGGCGCCCGGCCGGTCCTGCCTTCGCCGGTCCTGGCCTCCAGGTCGGCGACGAGCGCGTCGACCCCCTGGTCACGCGCGCAATCGTCGTAGGGGATGCCGGCGGCCTCCAGCACCAGCCTGACGAACTCGCCGCGACCCTGGATGTCGGGCCAGTACCACAGCTTGTACCCCATCACGGCTCTCCCGGCGCGGTCGCCCGGATCGCGAGCGCGTGGATGCGATTGCGCAACAGGTCGGCCAGCGCCTGGTTGACCAGCCGCTGCCGCCCGACGCGCGAGACGCCGACGAACGCCGGGCTCTCGACATGGACGCGGAAATGGCTTTCGCCCGATCCGTCGTCGCCCATGTGCCCGGCATGGTGCGCGCTTTCGTTGACGACCTCGAGCCGAGTCGGGTCGAGCGCGGCGGTGAGCCGGCGATGCATGTCGGCGGCGACGGTTCCGGCGGCGGGACCGGCGGGTGGAGCGGTGGCGGGGGTGGTCATCGCGCCTATATAGCCGGTTTCGGCGGGCCACCCAAAAGGGGCCTGCCGCTGGGCGAAAATAGGCGGGGAGCCGGTGGCGGGCGCGACGGAAAAGAAGGATCGGCCGCACACCCGGTTCCACGGACGGATCGAAGGCACGGGGCGCGGCTGCGACCAGCCGGGCTGCCCCGAGCCCGGCGAGTTCCGCGCGCCACCGGCGGATGGCCCCGCGAGCGGCTACGAGGGGCCGCCACGGTTCCGCTGGTTCTGCCTCGACCATGTCCGCGCGTTCAACGCCCGCTACAACTTCTTCGACGGCATGACCGCCGACGAGATTCACGCGCAGCAGCGACCCTATGCCGGTTGGGAGCGCGAGACGCGGGCGTTCGCCGCCGCCGGCGGCGATCCGGGGCCGCGCTGGGCCGAGTTCGGCGATCCGCTCGACGCCATCGCCGCGCGCTATCGCCGCACCCCCGCCGCCGACCGGCCGGACGGGCGACCGCTATCGGGCCAGGACCGCGAAAGCCTGAAGATCATGGGGCTCGAGCCCGACTGCGACCGCACGACGCTGCGCAAGCGCTACAGCGAACTCGTCCGTCGTTTCCACCCCGACCGCAACGGCGGCGATCGCGGCCACGAAGGCGAACTCCAACGCGTGATCGCCGCTTACCAGCAGCTGAAGGGCGCGCCGGCGTTCGCGTGAGCCGGGCGACCCGACTGTCAGCCGACCTCCGCCGCCTGGATCCCGGCGATGTCGATCTTGCCCATCCCCATCATCGCCTCCATCGCGCGTTTGGCGGCGGCGCGATCGGGGTTCGCGATCGCGTCGGTCAGCGCGCGGGGGATGATCTGCCATGACAGGCCCCAGCGGTCCTTGCACCAGCCGCACTGGCTGGCGCTCCCGCCACCCCCGATGATCGCGTTCCAGTAAAGGTCGGTCTCCGCCTGGTCGTCGGTGTAGACCTGGAACGAGACCGCCTCGTCAAAGGTGAAATGTGGACCGCCGTTGAGCCCGACGAAACGTACGCCGAGCACCGTGAACTCGACCGTCAGCACATCGCCAGCCTTGCCGTCGGGATAGTCGGCGGGCGCGCGGTGGACCGCCTCGATCCGGCTGTCGGGAAAGGTCGCGGCGTAAAAGGCGGCCGCTTCCTCCGCCGCGCCGTCGAACCACAGGCAGGGCGCGATCCGGGTCATCCCGGCTCTCCTCGGCTGGCCGGCCCGACGACGCCGAACATGACGCCGTGCGGATCGCTCGCGACGATGATGCGGTCGCCGCCGGGCACCTCCATCGGGCCGGCGTGGACCGTTCCGCCCTGGGCCACGACCTTCGCCGCGGTCTCCTCGATGTCGGGCGCGCGGAAGTAGAATTGCCAGCCGACGGGCTGTTCGTCCTGTGTCTTCATCGTCGCGCCGATCGTCTCGCCGGCGGCCTCGACGAAGACATAGTCGCCCATGTCGCCCGGCATCGTCATCTTGTCGGGATAGGTCCAGCCGAACACGTCGGCGTAGAAGGCGTTGGCCGCCGCGTGATCGGAGGTGGCGAGCTCGTTCCAGTTGCACTTGCCCATGCCGGTCCGGTCATAGGCGGCGCTCGTCTCGTCGCTCGCGCCGCGCATGACGTAGAATGGCGCGCCTTGCGGGTCGGCGACCAACGCTATTCGACCGATGCCTTCCATCGTGACGGGCGGCATATGCACCGCGCCGCCCGCCCCGGTCACCTTCGCGACTGTCGCGTCGACGTCGTCGACCCCGACATAGAACAGCCAGCCCGGCCTCGCGCCGCCGCTCCCCATCGATCATGCGATAATCCATCGCGCCCGAGGGCCGCGCTTCGATCGTCCAGCCGATCACGTCGTCGTAGAACGCCTTCGACGCGTCCGGGTCGGGGGTGATCAACTCGTACCAGATCGGCGTACCGTGCGGGTTGGCCATCGCCGGCGCTCCCTTACGCGTCGAGGACGGGCACGAACCCGCCAAAGATCATGCGCTTGCCGTCGAACGGCATGTCGCCGAGCTCGGCCATGCGCGGATCTTCCATCATCCGCTTCATGCCGGCGTCGCGGATTTCCTTGCTGGGCCATTCGATCCAGCTGAACAGCACGACCTCGCCTTCTTCCGCCTGCACCGCGCGGCGGAAATCGGTGACCTTGCCATCGGGCACGTCGTCGCCCCAGCCCTCGACCATGCGCGTCGCGCCGAACTCCTTGAACAGCGGCAAGGCCTTTCTCGCATGGTCGATATAGGCCTGCTTGTTGGCGGCGGGCACCGCGGCGACGAAACCGTCGAGATATTCCATATCGTCTCTCCCTTGTTTTGGTTCAGGCGAACGGGCATTTGGTCGCCAGGATCGCGAACGCGGTGGCGGCGAACGCCGTCAGCGCGATTCCCATGTCGCGTAGGCGCGCCAGCCGGATCATGCCGCCGCCGCCTCGGGCGCCATCGCCGCCTCAGCCGCGTCGAGGTCCATCCAACTCGGCTCGAAGATGTGGCCGTCCGGATCCTCGAAGCTGCGGCCGTACATGAAGCCCATGTCCTGGGGCGGGCGGAAATCGACCCGGCCCCCGGCGGTGGCGGCGGTCTCGGTGATCGCGTCCACCGCCTCCCGGCTGTCCTGCGCCAGGCAGAGTATCACCTCCGACGTCCGGGTGGCGTCGGCGATGTCCTTGGTCGTGAAGGTGGCGAAAAAGGCGCGGTCGAGCAGCATGAACATGATCGTGTCGGACCATATCATCGCCGACGCCTGCTCGTTGCTGAAACGCGGGTCGCGCGTCATGCCGATCGCCTCGTAGAAGGCGGTCGAGCGCGCGACGTCGGCGACCGGCAGGTTGACGAAGATCATCTTGGCCATGACGGTGTCCTTTCCCTTGCGACTCGATGCTTGCCGATCATGCCCCGGGCAGTTACCTAAGGCAACCATGAAGTCAGAAAAAATAACGCAGGCGCGGCGCTGGTATGACGACGCGTGCGGCACGGCGCATGCGCTGGAGTTGGTCGGCGAGCGCTGGGCGCTGTTGATCGTGCGCGAGATGATGTTCGGCGCGCGACGTTTCGGCGAACTGCGCGAGGGCTTGCCGGGCATCAGCGCCAACGTGCTGACGCAACGGCTGGCCGGGCTGGAGGCCGCCGGCATCGTCATCCGCCACCGCCTGCCGCCGCCCGCCTCGGTGCAGGTTTACGAACTGACCGATTGGGGCCGTGAAAGCGAGCCGGTGATCCAGGCGCTTGGCCGTTGGGCGGCGCGTTCCCCGGGGCATGATCCGTCGCTGCCCTTGTCGGCGGCGTCGCTGATGCTGTCGTTCCGCACGATGTTCGCGCGCGAGCGGGCGGCGGGGATGGCGGCGACGATCGGTTTCCGGCTGGGCCGCGACGAGTTCCTCGTGCGGGTCGACGATGCGCTGACAGTCGCCCGCGGCGCCCCGGATCCCGTCGACGCCGCCTTCGACAGCGATCCGGTGACGATGGCCGCCATCGTCTATGGCGGCCGGCCGATCGCCGACGCGGAGGCCGCCGGCGTGCTGCGGATCGGGGGCGACCGGGCGCTGGCGGAGCGTTTCGTCACGCTGTTCCGTCTGCCGCCCAAGGTGGGCGGTTGAACGGGGGCCCGGCGTTGCCCTAAGGCGTTTCCCCAACGCGAGGCATTGATGACCGACATCCCCAATACCCAGCCCGACAGCCGCGAGACGACGCTGCTCGACGCGCCCGACAAGATGGCCAAGGTCCGCGACCTGTTCGGCATCGATTCCGACATGCAGGTGCCCGCGTTCAGCGAGGCGGACGAGCGCGTCCCCGACCTCGATCCGGCTTATGTGTTCGACCCCGACACGACGCTCGCCGTGCTCGCCGGCTTCGCCCACAACCGCCGGGTGATGGTCCAGGGCTATCACGGCACCGGCAAGTCGACGCACATCGAACAGGTCGCCGCGCGGCTGAAATGGCCGTGCATCCGGATCAACCTCGACGCGCATATCAGCCGCATCGACCTGGTCGGGCGCGACGCCATCGTGCTGCGCGACGGGCAGCAGGTGACCGAGTTCCGCGAAGGGCTGCTCCCCTGGGCGCTGCAGACGCCGACCGCGCTGGTGTTCGACGAATATGACGCCGGGCGCCCGGACGTGATGTTCGTCATCCAGCGCGTGCTGGAGACCGAGGGCAAGCTGACGCTGCTCGACCAGAACCGGGTGATCCGCCCGTCGCCCTGGTTCCGCCTGTTCGCCACCGCCAACACCGTCGGCCTGGGCGACACCAGCGGGCTGTATCACGGTACGCAGCAGATCAACCAGGGCCAGATGGACCGCTGGAACATCGTCGTGACGCTCAACTACCTGCCCGCCGCGGTCGAGGCGCAGATCGTCCTCGCCAAATCGGGCGAGTACGACAAGCCCGACGGCAAGAAGGAGGTCGACAAGATGGTCAAGGTCGCCGACCTGACGCGGAAAGGCTTCGTCAACGGCGACATCTCGACGGTGATGAGCCCCCGCACCGTCATCACCTGGGCGCAGAACGCGCTGATCTTCGGCGACGTCGGCTTCGCCTTCCGCCTGTCGTTCCTCAACAAATGCGACGAGGCGGAGCGCTCGCTGGTGGCGGAATACTACCAGCGCGTGTTCGGCAAGGATCTGCCGGAGAGCGTGGTGGGGCGGACATGAGGCTGGTTTGCGGCCGCTCGCGGCACTAGAGTGCGCGTATGATCAAGGAAGAGGCGCTCGCACGGTTGCGCGCCCGGGAAACGGAGCTCCGGGCCCTGGGCATCGAGCGGCTGTCGCTTTTTGGTTCAACCGCGCGCGGCGAAGCGCGGGCTGACTCGGACCTCGATCTGGCCGTTCGGTTCCGGCCCGACCTGAAACACAACTGGGGATGGTTCTGGATGGCGGAGGAGATAGCCGCGATGGTCGGCGCTCCCGTCGACATGGTGTCGGAGCCGACCTGTCGGGTTCGGCTCCAGGCGGAGATCGACAGGGATCGAGTGGATGTTTTCTGAACGGACCGCGCGTAGACTTCGAGACATCGTCGACGATGCTGACCATCTCCGTCGTTTTCTCGACGGGTTGAGTTTCGGGAGCTTCGAAGCGGACTTGAAGACGGTCCTAGCGGTTGAGCGCCTCTTGCAACGCATCACCGAGGCGGTCATCCAGATCGGGCCAGAAGAGATGACCAGCATCGGCCCGGACATTCCCGTCGCCAAGATACGAGCGTTCGGAAACCGGTTAAGGCACGAATACCAGGACATTGAGCGCGCGTTGGTGTTCTCGATTGCTCGGGACGACGTGCCGAGGCTTCGTGACGCTGCGATGGACGCGCTGAAAGGCCGATGACGCAGGAACCCCCCCTCGACCGCCTCAAGGCCGTCCTCGGCGGCGCGGCGCGCGCGCTGGCCGACGAGCCGGAGGTCGAGCTCGCCTTCACCGCCGACGCCCCGGCGCAGTCGGGCAAGCACCTGAAGGTGCCGATGCCCGCGCG
>CAXTRJ010000095.1:0-9755 GCA_964246585.1 uncultured Sphingomonas sp.
CCACCGGCTCGACCGGCGCCGGGTCGACGATGGACGGCAGCGTCGGCATCCCCTCGACGGGGACGGGCGGCGTCGGCGGCTCGATGGGCGCGTCCGGCACCGGGTCGACATCGCCGACCGGCAACACGATGACCGGCAACACCGCGACCGGCGGCGGCGCGGCGACCACGCCACGCTAAGTGGATCAAGGACCCGGGGGTCGGGCGGCATCGTCGCCCGATCCCCGGCCTTGTCTTAGATCACTGGAGAACGATCATGCGGCTTACCACCATCGCCAGCGTCGCCCTGCTTGCCGCATCGAGCGCGGCGCTTGCCCAGGTCGCCAGCTCGCCGGCGGAGCAGAAGCTGTCGCCCGGCAACACCGCCCAGGTCGACGCGACGCCCGGCAACGACATGCTGCTGAACGACACCAGCCTGGCCCAGCCGGCGACCGCGACGGGCAACGAAGTGGTCGAGGACGCGCTGTCGAACGACGCGGGACTGCCTGACGCCGCTTTTAACGCGGCCAACACTCCCCAATAGCCGCGCCTCAATCGGCGAACGGGTCGCGCACCAGGATGGTGTCGAGGCGCTCGGGGCTGGTCGACACCAGCGCCACCGGACAACGGATCAGCTCCTCGACCCGGCGGACATACTTGATCGCCTCCGCCGGCAGGTCGGCCCAGCTCCGCGCGCCGGCGGTCGACCCGGCCCAGCCAGGCACCGTCTCGTAGACCGGCTCGACCCGCGACTGGTCGGCGGCATGGGCGGGGAAATAGTCGATCGTCGTGTCGCCGAGCCGATAACCGGTGCAGATCCTGACCTCGTCGAAGCCGTCGAGCACGTCGAGCTTGGTCAGCGCGATGCCGGTGATGCCCGACACCGCCACCGACTGGCGGACGAGCACCGCGTCGAACCAGCCGCAACGCCTTTTACGGCCCGTCACCGTGCCGAACTCGCGCCCCCGCGTCCCCAGCCGCTCGCCGACCGGGTCATCGAGCTCGGTCGGGAACGGCCCCGAGCCAACGCGAGTGGTGTAGGCCTTGGCGATCCCCAGCACGAAGCCGACCGCCCCCGGTCCCAAACCCGACCCCGCCGCCGCCGCGCCGGCGACGGTGTTGGACGAGGTGACGAACGGATAGGTGCCGTGGTCGACGTCGAGCAACACGCCCTGCGCGCCCTCGAACAGAATGCGCCGCCCGGCCGCCCGCGCTTCGTTCAGGTCGCGCCATACCGGCCGCGCGAAGCCCAGCACAAAATCGGCGACCTCGCGCAACTCGCCCAGCAGCGCGTCGCGGTCGATCGGCGGCTGGCCGAACCCGGCGCGTAACGCGTCGTGGTGCGCGGTCAGCCGATCGAGTTGCGCCCCGAGATCATCCAAATGGGCCAGGTCGCAGACCCGAATCGCGCGCCGGCCGGCCTTGTCCTCGTACGCCGGCCCGATCCCCCGCTGTGTCGTGCCGATCTTGCCGGCGCCGCTGGCGTCCTCGCGCAGCGCGTCGAGGTCGCGGTGGAACGGCAGGATCAGCGCGCAGGTGTCGGCGACGCGCAGCGTCTCCGGCGAGACGTGGATCCCCTGCCCCTCCAGCCGGGCGACCTCGTCGCGCAAGGCCCAGGGGTCGAGCACGACGCCGTTGCCGATCACCGACGGCGTACCGCGCACGACGCCGGACGGCAGCAGCGACAGCTTGTAGACGTTCTCGCCGACGACCAACGTGTGGCCGGCATTGTGCCCGCCCTGGAACCGCACCACCATGTCGGCGCGCTCGGCGAGCCAGTCGACGATCTTGCCCTTGCCCTCGTCGCCCCACTGCGCGCCAATGACTGTCACGTTGGCCACTTACACACTCCCTGCCGTTCGGGTGGGCGTTAGGGCGGGATCGCCGGGTGGTCCACGGGTTCCGCGCGGAAGTGGGTGGGGAACTGTCCCGCCATCCCGTCGTCCCGGACTTGATCCGGGGTCCCGCTGCCTTCCAGGCTGGCGCGACCTTTCCGTTCCATGCGGCGAGAGAAGAAAAAGCAGGACACCGGGTCAAGCCCAGGGCGACGGGGCAGGGAACGGCGGCGCTCCCTACTCGACCACCTCCGCCGCACCGTTTCGCCACAGATGAGTGCAGAGCTGCGCCTCCGGGGTGTCGCCCGCCTCCAGCGCGGCGACGGTGACCCATCCCTCGCCGCGTAACGCCGCGCCCACCTCGGCCGAGGTGCCGACGGGCAGGAACAGGCGGCGGCGCGGCGGCGCGGCGGCGATCGCGACCAGCGGGTCGGCGTAGAGCGAAAAGCCGGTCGCCGCCTCCTCCGCGCCTTCCGCGTGGACGACGGTGTAGGTGCCGCCGCGTCCGACCTCGCGACCGATGCCGGCGGCGAACAGCGAGAAGCCGAGCCACGACTTGTATTCGAAGCCGTGCCGCTCGGTCGGGTCGAGCGTCAGCGTCGCGCGGTCGCCCAACGCCTCGGCGATCCGCCCCAGCCCACCCAGCCGGCTCGCCAGCGCGCCGTCGCGGTCCAGCCGACGCAGCCGCTCAACCGCCGGCGCGAAGGGGCCCGCCGCCTCGATCAGCGGCAGGTAATCGGGGGCGATCGCCGCGACGGCGCCGGCGTCCTTGGCGTCCAGCCGATCGCGCAGCTCGGCGATCCGATCGGCCGCGACGGGCATCGCGCCGGCCGCCAGCGTGTCGACCAAGTCGGGCAGGGTAAAATCGACCGACACCCCCGTCGCCCCCGCCGCCGCCAGCGCGTCCAGCGCCACCGTCACCACCTCCAACGCGGCGGGGACGGTGTCGAGCCCGATCAGCTCGCAGCCGATCTGCCGCCACTCGCGCGCCGGCGACAGTTCGGTCGCGCGTAGCTTCACCACCGTCCCGGCATAGCTCAACCGAACCGGGCGCGGATGGTGGCCCAGTCGCGTCGCGGCGATGCGGGCGACCTGCGCGGTCAGGTCGGGACGGATCGCCAGCGTCGCCTGGCTGACCGGATCGACGAAGCGCACCGCGTCGCGCAAGCCCCCCGCCTTCAGCCGTGTGCCGAGCGCGTCGGCGAACTCGGCCAGCGGCGGATCAACGCGCTCGTAACCGTACAGATGCGCGGCGGCGAGCACGTCGCGCTCGAGCCGCGCGGCGGCGTCGGCGTCGGGCGGCAGGCGGTCGTGGAACCCTTGCGGGAGAAGGCCGGGCTTGGTCATCGCCGGGGCTGATAGGGTGTGTCGGGCGGAAGCGCTATGGGCGGATTGCCGACGGAGGTACGTCATTGGAGACAATCTCTGCTCGACCTCCGCTTGCGACCACTTGCGGACATTGCCGTCGCCGTTACGCTGCAATTATGATCCATCGCACCGTACCGCCATTCATATGGCTCGCCATAGCCTGCCTAAGTACTGCCTGCGCATGCCTGCGCTACTTCGACTTGTCTGCTAAGGTATATACACTATGCTATGCAGCCCTTAGCCTATTCGGCCTGATCGCTACCTTCTGGCTTTTGGTACAAAGAAGCGAGCCTGTCGCCGGTAAGGGCAGCCTGTTTGTTGCTGGCCTCGCGCCATCTATTCTGTTGTTTGTGGAGCTGACGAGCATCGCTCGCGTATTGTGTCTTATGGTGATCGCAGGGTTGACGATTATCGGGTGGAGGTCGCCACGCTTGTCAAAGCAGCGTGGCAGCTAATTGTCACAAACGGACACTCCAGGCACTTACCGTCCGAGGACAAGCGGGCGAGCGAAATGCCCGCTAGATTATCCCCGCCCGCGCCAGCGCGAACAGCACGCCCGGCCACAGCACCGAGTTGACGACGTCGGCCAGCGTGTCGCGCACCCGCCACGACCCGTTGCGAAACCGGTCGAGCACCTCGTTGGCGAGCTCGGCCGCGACCGCGACCACCAGCGGCCATACCGCGCCGATGTCGCCGGCGACGATTACGCCCGCGACCCACACCACCATCCCGACATGGACGTGCAGCGTCGCGTGGTCGAGCCCGAGCGTATGCGCCAGCCAGAGCTTGGCGCGGTTATGGAGCGTGTCGTCGGCCACCTAGAAACGCAGCGCCACCGCCGTCCGCACTCCCGGCAAGGCGCGGACCGCAGCGACCAGGTCGCGCGTGACTGGATCGTCGACCGACAGCAGCAGCACCGCCTCGCCGCCCGCCTCGCGCCGGCCGAGGTGGAAGGTGCCGATATTGACCCCCGCCTCGCCCAGCGCGGTGCCGATGCGGCCGATAAAGCCCGGCGCGTCGTCGTTGACGACGTACAGCATCGGCCCGGCGAGATCGGCCTCGACCTTGATCCCGAACAGCTCGACGAGGCGCGGCGCCTGGTCGCCGAACAGCGTCCCCGCGACCGAGCGCTCGCCGCTATCGGTCCGGACCGACACGCGCAGCAGTGTGTGGTAATCGCCTTCGCGCTCGGTCCGGACCTCGCGCACTTCCAACCCGCGGTCGCGCGCGAGCAGCGGCGCGTTGACCATGTTGACCGTCGCCGTCTGCGTCCGCAAGAAACCGGCGAGCACCGCCGACGTGATCGGCTTGGCGTTGAGCTCGGCGACCGCGCCCTCGCTATGGACCGAGATGCGGCCGATGGCGCCATGCGCCAGCTGCCCGACGAGCGACCCGAGCTTCTCCGCCAGCGCCATGTATGGCTTCAGCTTGGGGGCTTCCTCCGCCGACAGCGACGGCATGTTGAGCGCGTTGGTCACCCCGCCCGAGACGAGGAAGTCGGCCATCTGCTCGGCGACCTGGATCGCGACGTTAACCTGCGCCTCGGTGGTCGACGCGCCGAGGTGCGGCGTCGAGACGAAGCCGGGGGTGCCGAACAGGGGCGACGCCTTGGCCGGCTCCTCGACGAACACATCTAGCGCGGCGCCGGCGATGTGCCCCGAGTCGAGCCCCGCCTTCAACGCCGCCTCGTCGACCAACCCGCCGCGCGCGCAGTTGATGATGCGCACCCCGCGCTTGGTCTTGGCCAGGTTCTCGGCCGACAGGATACTGCGCGTCTGGTCGGTCAACGGCGTGTGCAGCGTGATGAAATCGGCGCGGGCGAGCAGGTCGTCGAGCGCCACCTTTTCCACGCCGATCTCGACCGCGCGCTCGGGGGTGAGGAACGGGTCGAACGCGATCACCTTCATGCGAAGCCCGCGCGCGCGGTCGGCGACAATCGAGCCGATATTGCCCGCGCCGATCAGCCCCAGCGTCTTGCTGGTCAGCTCGACGCCCATGAAGCGGTTCTTCTCCCACTTGCCGGCCTGGGTCGACGCATCGGCCTCGGGCAGCTGGCGGGCGAGCGCGAACATCAGCGCGACCGCGTGCTCGGCGGTGGTGATCGAGTTGCCGAACGGCGTGTTCATCACGACGACGCCCTTGGCCGAGGCGGCGGGGATGTCGACATTGTCGACGCCGATCCCGGCGCGGCCGACGACCTTGAGGTTCGTCGCATGGTCAAGAATGTCGCGCGTGACCTTGGTCGAGGAGCGGATGGCGAGCCCGTCATACCCGCCGATCATCGCCTTCAGCTCGTCGGGAGTTTTGCCGGTGATCTCGTCGACCTCGACGCCGCGCTCGCGAAAGATCTGCGCGGCGCGGGGGTCCATCTTGTCGGAAATGAGTACCTTAGGCATTTCGGTTCTCCGTACCGCGGCGAAGGCCGGGGCCCAGTTGGAATGGTTGTCGAAAGTAGCGGCGAACCGGTCGAACCCGCCGTGACTGGGCCCCGGCCTTCGCAGGGGAACAGCAGGTCAGCCGCCCTTCGCCACCGCGTACGCCCAGTCGAGCCACGGCCCGAGCGCCACGATATCGGCGGTGTCGACCGTCGCGCCGCACCAGACGCGCAGGCCCGGCGGCGCGTCACGGTAACCGGCGACGTCGTACGCCGCGCCCTCCGCCTCCAACAGCCCCGCCATCCGCTTGATCAGCGCCTCGTCGGCGCCGGCGACGGTCAGGCAGACGCTGGTCTTCGACCGCGAGGCGGGGTCGGCGGCGAGGTGGCCCAGCCAGTCGCGCTCCGCCACGATGCGGTCGAGCGCCGCAGCGTTGGCGTCCGACCGCGCGATCAGCCCGTCGGGGCCGAGCGACCTGGCCCATTCCAGTGACCAGATCGCGTCCTCGACCGCCAGCATCGACGGCGTGTTGATCGTCTCGCCCTTAAACACACCCTCGGCCAGCTTGCCCTTGCTGACGAGGCGGAACACCTTGGGCAGCGGCCAGGGCGGGGTGTACCGCTCCAGCCGCTCGACCGCGCGCGGGCCCAGGATCAACACACCGTGCGCGCCCTCGCCGCCCAGCACCTTTTGCCAGGAAAAGGTCGCGACGTCGATCTTGTCCCACGGGATGTCATAGGCGAACACCGCGCTGGTCGCGTCGGCGAAGCTCAGTCCCGCGCGATCATCGGCGATCCAGTCGCCATCGGGTACGCGGACGCCCGAGGTCGTGCCGTTCCACGTGAATAGGACATCGTGCGACCAGTCGACCGCGCCGAGATCGGGCAGCTGGCCATAATCCGCGCGGACCACGACGGGGTCGATCCGCAACTGCTTGGCCGCGTCGGTCACCCAGCCCTCGCCGAAGCTCTCCCACGCCATCGCGGTGACCGGCCGCTCGCCGAGCATCGTCCACATCGCCTGCTCGTACGCGCCGGTGTCGGAGCCGGGGACGATGCCGATGCGGTGAGTGTCGGGCAATCGCAGCGTCTCGCGCATCAGGTCGATGCAATAGGCAAGGCGCGCCTTGCCGAGCTTCGACCGGTGCGAACGGCCGAGCGACTCGGTCGCTAGCCTGGCGGCCTCCCAGCCGGGCGGCTTGGCGCAGGGGCCCGAGGAGAAGAAGGGACGCGCCGGCTTGGTGGCGGGCTTGGCAACGGCACCCGGGGCGGGCGCGATGATATCGGTCATTCAGTCTCTCCTCGCAGAGAGCGCGCGCCGCGTTGGGACGGCGTGGCCCGTCGACGGCGGTAGCGGGGCGCGGGGGGCTGTCAATCGCGATCGACGCCGAGGGCTTCATTCGATCCGTCGACAACGCGTCTTACAGGCATTGAATATCAATATGCAGCTTGACGATAACAATACTGGGTTATTGACTATCAATGCGCCCGTGAGGTGCGTCACGCGAAAAGGGGATTATGATGAACACCTTCGGCACGCGGCTCAGCCGCGTTCTCTATTACCTGCTGATGGCCCTGCTTGGGCTGGTCGCGGTCGGGCTGATCGCCGGCACGGTCGTGCTGCTGATATCGTTGCTGGCGCCGGAGCTGCTGCCCTCCGCCGCCGGTCGCGCGGTCGAGAGCGAGCGGCCGATCGACTACCAGGCGACGGCGATACGGATGTTGGCCGCGCTGCTGCTGGCGGGGTTCGTCATCGTCCAGCTCCTCGCCCTGCTGCGGAGCGCCGCGAGGGGCAACCCGTTCGTCGCCGCCAATGTCGGCCGGCTGCGGACGATCGCGGCGGTGTTCGGCCTCCTGTTCCTGGCCAAGCTGATCCTGCCGGTGGTGCTTCCCGCCAGCGCCGTCGCGGCCTTGGACCTGGGCGCCCCGGACTTCGACACGGGCAACCTGCTGATGCTGCTCCTGACGCTGGTGCTGGCCGAGGTGTTCCGCGAGGGCGCGCGCCTTCGCGACGACGCCGACATGACGGTCTGACCATGACCATCCGCGTCAACCTCGATCGCATGCTGCTCGACCGCCGCATGTCGCTCACCGAGCTCGCCGGCCGCGTCGACCTGACGCTCGCCAACCTTTCCATCCTCAAGACCGGCAAGGCGCGGGCGATCCGCTTCTCCACGCTCGACGCGATCTGCGCCGCGCTCGACTGTCAGCCGGCCGACCTGCTGGAGCATGTCGCCGGTCCCGAGCCGGATTAGCGGATAGTATGATGGTTTCGGGCGACAGTTCACGGCCCCAAACGTCACCCCGGACTTGTTCCGGGGTCCATCGTTGCGCCAAAGACATCGGCATGGGTCACGCGCGCAACGATGGATGCCGGAACAAGGCTCTCCTGAGCTTGTCGAAGGGCCCGGCATGACGCAATGGGGAGCGGTCGCCCTCCTGCTCCTCCTCGCCGCCTGCGGCCGCACCGAGCGTCCGTCCCAGTCCCGCGCCGAGATCACGCGTCCCTCCGCCCGCGAGACCGCGCGATGCCACGCCGATCTCCGCCGCGAGGGCGTGTCGTTCCGCCCGCTCCCGGACAAGACGCTCGGCCCCGGCTGCGGCCTCGCCGGCACCGTCCAGCTGCTCGACATCGGCGTCCCGGTGAACAACCTGACGGCGGTGCGTTGCGGCGCGGCGCGGGCGTTCGCCGGCTGGGCGCGCAACGCCGTCGCCCCCGCCGCCTATCAGAAGCTGGGCAGCGAACTCGCCCGGATCGACAGCATGGGCAGCTATGCCTGCCGCAACGTCGTCGGCTCGGCCAAGAATGCCGGCCGCCGATCGGGCCATGCGATCGCCAACGCGGTCGACATCGGCGGCTTCGTGCTGAAGGACGGGCGACGAGTCTCGATCCTGGCCGACTGGAACTCGCCCGATCCGGCGGTGCGCGATTTCCTTCGCACAATCCGCGCCTCGGCCTGTCGACGCTTCGGCACGGTGCTCAGCCCCGACTACAACGCCGCGCACCGCGACCACCTGCACCTCGAGGACGACGGCGCCCGGTTCTGCCGCTAGATACTTCACGCCGACACGCGATTGCCCTACCGGCCCCCGATGACCGAAACCCGTGTACCGAGCCGCGTCTTCGCGCGCGCCAGCCAGGATGCCAAGACCGCCAAGGACTCGGTGTCGACGCCGCAGACCGAGCATCCGTCCTACCGCCTCGCCTTTCAGGACATGGAGTTCCTGTTGCGCGAGGATCTGCGTCCCGTCCGCTTCCAGCTGGAGCTGCAAAAGCCCGAGCTGATCTTCAAGGAAGCGCATATCGGCTCGACCTTCGTCGTCTATGGCTCGGCGCGGATCCCCGAGCCGGCCAAGGCGCACGCGTTGCTGGAGATGGCCAGCGACGAGAAAAGCCGTCGCATCGCCGAGAGCCTGGTCGCCAAGTCGCGCTATTACGACATGGCGCGCGAACTGGCCCAGCTCGCCTCCAACTTCCCCCGCGACGAGAAGGGCTTGCGCCACTTCGTCGTGTGCTCGGGCGGCGGCCCGTCGATCATGGAAGCGGCCAACCGCGGCGCCGCCGACGTCCATGCCGAGTCGGTCGGACTCAATATCGTGCTCCCCCACGAACAGGCGCCCAATCCCTATGTCACCCCGTCGCTATCGATGCAGTTCCACTATTTCGCGCTCAGGAAGATGCACTTTCTGCTCCACGCCCGCGCGCTGGCGGCGTTCCCCGGCGGGTTCGGCACCTTTGACGAATTGTTCGAGCTGCTGACCCTGATCCAGACGGGCAAGGTCAAGCCGATCCCCGTTTTGCTGTTCGGCCGCGAGTTCTGGGAGCGGGTGGTCAACTTCCAGGCGCTGGTCGACGAAGGCGTCGTCAGCGAGCGCGACCTCGGCATTTTCACCTTCGTCGAGACCGCCGCCGAAGGCTGGGCGGTGGTGCAGCGCTTCTACCAGCAGCGCGCCACGCAGGAGCCGACCCCGCCGGTGGGATGAGGCGCGGGTAGGCCCTGTGAATGCCCGTCATCCCGGATCAAGCCCGGGGCGTGTACCCGTCTAACAAGTAAACGCCTCCCCCGGCGAAGGCCGGGGTCCAGTCACGGTGCGCTACGCGGGCGTGACATCCACTCTCGACGACCACCGTAGCTGACCCCGGCCTACGCCGGGGAGGCATGGTTGTCGGAGGGGGATGATCACCGACCTGTTCCGGGG
>CAXTRJ010000096.1:0-9749 GCA_964246585.1 uncultured Sphingomonas sp.
GCGCGGGGCTGCCGGTCGCGGGGCTGATGTGCCTGCCGCCGGCCGCGGTCGAGCCGGCGCCTTATTTCGCGCTGCTGGCGAAGCTGGCGCGCGACCACGGCTTGGAGGGCCTCAGCATGGGTATGTCCGACGATTTCGAGACGGCGGTGACGATCGGCGCGACGCATGTCCGCGTCGGCAGCGCCCTGTTCGGCGCGCGTGGGGCGCTGGCATGAAGTTTTCCGCGATCCTGTTCGACTTCGACGGCGTGCTGATCGAGAGCGAATATGCCGGCAACCGCCAGCTCGCCGAGTGGCTGACCGCCGCCGGTCACCCGACGACGCCGCAACAGGCGATGACGCGGTTCATGGGGATGGCCGGGCCGGACTTCACCGCCGCGCTGGAGAACTGGATCGGCCGCGCGCTGCCCGACGACTTCCACGCGGCGCGCGAGGCGGAGGACGCGCGGGTCATGGCCGAGGGGATCGCGGAAGTGGCGGGCGCGGTCGCCTTTGTCCGCTCGCTGCCGCCGTCCTTGCCCAAGGCGATCGTGTCGTCGAGCTCGACCGCGTGGATCAGGCGGCACCTCGACCATCTCGGGCTCGCCGACGCGTTCGGCGACCACTTGTACAGCGGTCGCGAGCACGTCGCGCGGGGCAAGCCGGCTCCCGACCTCTACCTCCACGGCGCGGCCGCGCTCGGCGTCGCCATCGCCGATTGCGCGATCATCGAGGACTCGCCCGTCGGCGCGACCGGCGCGGTGGCGAGCGGTGGCTACGTCATCGGGCTATGCGCCGGGACGCATTGCGATACCGGCCACGCCGCGCGGCTCAAGGCGATCGGGGTCGACGCGGTCGCCCCGGACTTCGCCGAGGTAGCGCGGCTGCTCGGCTAAGGTCCAGACCCATAACTGGCGACGGTTGTGACGGAGCCGGATTTGGGTCACAGGTAGGAACGAGGAGGGCGCGATGCTGTTTGCATCGTAACCGACGAGAGACACCCCTGTGGGCCAAATCCGGCCCGCCGCTACGCGGTCGCCCGGAGAGCCCCGCTGGCTACGTCGCTTGCTTGCGCGTAGCTTCAGCTACGCGTCCGCGCCGCGCTCCTCGCCAGCGGGGCTCTCCGGGCGATCACGACCATCGCAAGTTACGGGTCTGGACCCTAGAACTCGTGCCCGGTGCGGTCGCGCTTGGTCGCTAGGTAGCGTTCGTTGTGCGGGTTGGGCGGGAGGTGGTGCGGTACGCGCTCGACCACGGAGACGCCCGCCGCCTCGAGCCCGGCGACCTTGGCCGGGTTGTTGGTGAGGAGGCGCACCCGCCGTTGCCCTAGCAGGTCGAGCATCCGGGCGGCGACGCCGAAGTCGCGGGCGTCGACGGCGAAGCCGAGGCGGGTGTTGGCGTCGACGGTGTCGAACCCCTGGTCCTGCAACCGGTAGGCGCGCAGCTTGTTGACCAGGCCGATGCCGCGACCCTCCTGGCGCAGGTAGAGGAGGATGCCCCAGCCGGCGGCGGCGATCCCGGTCAGCGCGGCGCGGAGTTGCGGGCCGCAGTCGCATTTGAGGCTGCCGAGCACGTCGCCGGTCAGGCATTCGCTGTGCAGCCGGACCAGCGGCGGCCGGCCGTTGGGTTGGCCGATCAAGAGGGCGATGTGCTCGTCGGCGCTGTCGGGGGCGCGGAAGGCGACGATCTCGGCCTGCTCGGCGCCGTCGACCGGGAGGCGGGCGCGGGTGGCGATGGCGAGCCGGCCGGCGTCCTGATGCGCGTCGATGTCGGCGGGGGTCAGCGACACCTCGACGCCGGCGTCGTCGAGGAAGAAGGCCGGGCCGACGAAGAAGGCGGGTAGCAGCCCGGCGATCCGGGCAAGCCTCAGCGCCGCCGCCGATGCCGCCGGACAGCGATCCTCGACCGCGCGGAACGGACCCTTGAGCGGCGTCGCGAGGTCGTGTTGCGGGTCGGCCAGCGCGGTCGCGGCGGCCAGGTCGAGCCAGGGCGTCCGCTCGATCGTGACGGGGGTGTCGGGCTCGGCGGCGAGGCGCTGGTTGGTCAGCCGGAGCGTGGCGGCGCGGCCCGACGAGATCAGCAGCGGCGCCGCCCCGGCCGGGTCGAACGCCGCCAGCGTCCCCCCGTCCGCCGTCTCGACCGCGAGCAGCGCCGTGCCGTCGATCGCGATCGGCCAGCCGCGTCGGAGCGCGTCGATCGCCCGCGCCACCGCGCGCGGGTTCACCAGGCGAACTCGGTCATGATCGGCACATGGTCGGAGGGCTTCAGCCAGCCGCGGCAATCCTCGAACACGTGATGCGCGGTGGCGGCGGCGGCGACCGGCCCCGTTCCCCACATATGGTCGAGCCGGCGGCCGCGATCGGACAGCGCCCATTCGCGGGCGCGGTAGCTCCACCAGGTGTAGAGCCGTGCCGGGGCGGGGTGGAAGTGGCGGCCGAGGTCGGTCCACCCGCCAGCAGCCTGCAACCGCCCGAGCGTCTCGACCTCGATGGGGGTGTGGCTGACGACGTCGAGTAACTGCTTGTGGCTCCACACGTCCGATTCGAGGGGAGCGACGTTGAAGTCGCCGACCAGCAGCGTCGGCGCGTCCAGCCCCTCCGACCAGCGGGTCATGCGGCCGAGGAAGTCGAGCTTCTGGCCGAACTTCGGGTTCGCCTCGCGGTCGGGGACGTCGCCGCCGGCGGGGACGTAGACGTTCTCCAGCCGTACGCCGTTGTCGAGCCGCACGCCGACGTGGCGCGCCTCGCGGTTGGCCTGCCAGTCGAGGCGGTCGTCCCGGGCCAGGGGGACGCGGCTGACGATGGCGACGCCGTGGTGCATCCGCTGGCCATGGAGGACGATGTGGGGGTAGCCGAGCGCGCGGAAGGCGGCGGCGGGGAAGTCGCCGTCGATGACCTTGGTCTCCTGAAGGCACAGGATGTCGGGGTCGGCCTCGCGGAGGAACCGCGCCACGATGTCGATGCGGAAGCGCACCGAGTTGATGTTCCAGGAGACGATCTTCACGGGGGGCGGTTTAGCGAGGAATGCCCGTCGCGGCAAAGCCGCGCCGTCGGACGCAAGCGGGCTTGCGCCGGCCGCGCTTGGGCGAGTCTTGCGGAAGTGTTCCGCAAGCCGCCCGGCGCGGAAAGACCCCCGCTCCGGGGGCGTGGAGCGAGGGCCAACCTAGCGTTCGTCACGCAGGCGGGAAATGAAACCGATCCGGGCAACAGGGGGAAACCCAAGCCGGCCTCACATCCGCGAGAACCGCTATAGGGCAGCGAACCTGTCGCTTAGGTGAATGGATCGGTCAGTCACTTCAGGCCGGTCAATTCCGCCCGCCGGTGCGGCGCGGATCGTTCCAGCGGAACGCGCCGTCGGCGACGGCGGCGTTGAAGCGCTGGTTGGACAGCCGGATGGTGGTGCGGTTGCCCTGGCTGTCGAGCGCGACCCAGCCTTGCAGGGTGAGGCCGGCGGGGGCGGCGGCGTCGCGCGCGAACACCATGTTGATGCGGCCATATTCGGGGTGCTTGGGATCGGCGGCGTCGATCGACACGACGCGCGGATCGCCGCCGGGCGTGACCGTGGCGAAGCGCGACAGGTCGCGGCGCGGGTCGAGCAGCACACCCAGCGGCGAGTTGCCGATCGGCCAGCGCTGCACCTGGCGCACCGAATAGTCGATGAAAGTCAACGCCTTGCCATCGCCGACGATCAGGATCGGCACGCCCTTTTCATACTGGAAGCGGATCTTGCCGGGGCGTTTCAGCGTCAGCGTGCCGGTCAGCACCTTGCCGGCGCGATCGGTCTGGGTGAAGCCGGCGGTCATCGTCTCGGTCGCCTGAAGATGGCGCTGCACCGCGGCGAGATCGCCGGTCGCCTGCCCGGCGAGCGGGGCGGCGATGACGATGGCGGCGATGACGGCGGGGTAGGCGAGCTTCACTGGGGTCTCCCGGGACAGGACGAGGGGTGGATGGACGGACGGGCGTGAACCGCCTCTGAACCCGCGACGGGCGCGGCCGGGTCGTGGGCGGCGCGGCGGCGGGGAAATTGACAAACTTGACACGACGAGGGGGTCGGCGCCTCTCGCGCGGGGGAGAGATCACTGGGCGGCGTTCCGGTGACGGGCGTCTCCGATTCGCCGGCGATCGTGAGCGGCGTGCGAGGGGGGTGGGGGGCGCGGAAGTTTACCAACCTCACGCTACGTCCCGCTCGGAACCGCCTCCCGCGCGAGGGTGCGGGGGGTTCGGCGGGGGCGGTTAGGTTGAGACGGGCCGTCATGGGTCGGGGCATGGCGGAATGGCGGCGTGTAGGACAGGGCGTTGTGGGGGTTGTTCCTCCCTGTCCCGGAGAGGATTAACCGTGCGTCACGCCCGGTCCTGGTTGAGGCGGAACAGGCGGGCGAGGATGTCGTCGTCGGCGAGCGCGCCGGCGCGGAAGTCATCGCCCCAGCCATAGGCGTCGGCGACCGCGGCATCGAGCGCGGCGTGGGCGTTCGCCAGCCACTGGGGCCGCGCGTTGTAGAGGTTGGTCAGCGTGCGCTTCCTGAGCTCGGCCGCGGCGTCGGCGTCGCGGGGGAGGAGGCGGTCGGGATAGCCGGGGACGACCTCCGCCACGCGGACGACGAGGTCGGCGGGGTTGAGCCAGTTCTCACGCAGCGCGTCCAGCCGCGCGGCGGCGGCGGCGATGGCGCGCGCATGGGGGTGGTCGGCATAGGCGGCGGCGGGGATGTCGGGGGTGAGGCCTTCGGGAAAGGGGAAGGTCTCGAAGGTGGTCGAGGGGGTGTAGCGGGGGTCGTTGCCGACGCCGAGGAACGTCCCCATCCGCAGCGACCAGAGTTCGTGGAAGCGCGAATGGAGGATGCCGAAGCTGGTGTCGTCATCGCGAGCGATGGCGACCACGGCTGAGTCCGGAAGCGTACGGGCCGGTGCCCAGACGAACATTCGGTGCTTGGACACTCGCGGCGTGAAGATCACGCGGTCGAACGGCTCAGTCGCCGAGAGAAGGTCTCGGCCGGACCTGCCTAGCCGCCACCAGTTGTCACGACGCCACTCGTCACGGTTCGCATCACGGATCGGCTTTACGCTCGCGCGGACAAACTCGAACGGCGCTTCGTACAGGGCCGCTTCGGGCTCCGGCCTTTCCAAAAAGTTGATTAACCATCTATCTGAGCTGCGGCCCGTGATGTCGCTGCCGTTGAGCAATGGGAAGATCACGTCTTCGTTCCGGCGGCCGTTCGGGTTGCTGGGCAGGCGTAGCCAGTCTCTCGCGGCGGCGGAGTCAATATCGAAGGGTCCAACCTTGACGGGCCCTTGGAAGGATACCCCGCGATTGCTCGCCAGTCGCGCTGCGTCTGTCAGATCCATCGCGCCGCCGTCGGCAGTCAAGTCCGGCAGGATCTTGGCGACTGTCACTCCGTTCAAGCGTGCGGGTCCATCAACATCGCGCTCGAAGCAGACCAGCGACACCCGCACCGCCGCGCCATCGACGGTCCACTCCTCGTCGCTCCATGCCTCGAAGATGCGGCCGTGATCGACAATGGGTTTTAGCACTTCACGGTTCGCGCCGCCGCGAATGCTGTTGGTGGCGACCAACCCGGCGCGGGTCAGGCGTCCCGATGCGATCATCGCCCATGCCTTGGCGAACCAGTAGCAGACGAGATCGACGCCGCCGGGCACCTCCGGCCACGCCTTCCGCAGGGCGACCGTGTAGTCCTCGCCCAGCTCGCGGATCATCTTTTTGTTGCCGAGGAACGGGGGGTTGCCGATCACGACGTCGGCGGTGGGCCAGTCGGCGGGGGTGGGGGTGGCGGGCGCCCTCACCCCCTCGTCACCCCGGCCTTGAGCCGGGGTCACGCTGCTTTTCGGCCGCTGAGGGGAAGCGGGACCCCGGATCAAGTCCGGGGTGACGGAAGATGGGTCGGTTCCCGTCGTGACGGCCCCTCCACCATGCTGCGCATGGTCCCCCTCCCCGAGACGAGCTCGGGGAGGATTAAGAGCGGAACTACCCTTCGCCAGCACCGCGTCGCGGCATTCGATCGTGTCGAGCGGGCGCAGGATCGGGTTTCGCGCCGCGTCGAAGCCGTTGCGGCGCATCCATTGGATCTCGCCGATCCACACCGACACCCGCGCCAGTTCGGCGGCATAGGGGTTGAGCTCGATCCCGAGGACGCATTCCGGCCCGACGCGCGGGAAGCCGCGCGGCAGCCCGAGCGCCTCGGCGTCGAGGTTGGCGCGGTGCTCGATGTCCTTCAGCGCCCGGAGCGCGACGTAGAGGAAATTGCCCGACCCGCAGGCCGGGTCGAGGACGCGGAACGCCGCCAGCCGCTCAACAAAGGCGTCGTGGATCGCGGTCGCCTCCGCCATGACGCGATCGGCCTTGCGCCGCTGCGCGGGCGACAGCAGCCGATCGACGGTGCGCCTCGGCGCGCTGGCGACCAGCGCGGTCATCCTGGCCAGCGCCGCCGCCCATTCCGCCTCCAGGGGGTCGACGATCACCGGCTGCACGATCATGCCGATCTTGGCGCGGTCGGTGTAGTGCGCGCCGAGCTGGCTGCGCTTGGCGGGGTCGAGCCCGCGCTCGAACAGGGTGCCGAGGATCGACGGGTCGATCGCCGACCAGTCGCGCCGCGCCGCGCCGAGCAGGTCGTCGATATCGTCGGCGCTGACCGGCAGGACATGATCGTCCTCGAACAGCCCGCCGTTGAACCAGTCGATCGGGGTGAAGCCGACCTTGCCGCCGGGACGCGCCATCGCGCCGAACAGGGTGGCGGCGTTGTCGACGAAGCCGGCGGGGTCGCGGCGGCTGACCTCCAGCATTTTGGTGAACAGATGGTCGGGGAGGAGGCCGACATCCTCGGCGAACATGCAAAAGACGAGGCGGTTGACGAAATGCGCCACTTGGGTCGCGTCGTGCCCGCGTTCGCGCAGGCGCTGGGCGAGGCCGGCGAACTCGCGCGCGGTCTCCTCGGTCAGGGCCTGGCGGGTCTTGGCGGGCTTGAACGCGTCGGGGTCGGTGAAGGCGCGTTTCAGCCGCTCGCGCGCGTCGCCGTCGAGCAAGTCCTCGAGGGTCCATTCGTGGACCTCCTGCACCGTGTTGGTCCAATTGGTGTGGAGGCGGACGCGGTCCATGTCGGAGACGATGAGGAGCGGCGGGTTCTCCAGCGCGACGCTATATTGCAGCAGCTGGGCGAAGGCGGTGTCGAGGTTCTTGCGCGGGCCCTTATACTCCCAGGCGAAATGGCCGCGCCGCCAGACATCGGCCCAGCCCTCGCCCCCGCCGGTCTTGGTCGCGCCCTTTTCAAAGGTGAACCAGTCGCCCTGGGGATCGGCCGAGATCGGGTCGAGGACGCCCAGCAGCGCGCACAGGTCGTTGAAGTGGCTCTGGGAGGCGGTGCGCTCCTTCAACTCGACCCCGCGCCATTTCCGGGTGAATTCATGCGGGGTCATGGGGGGCCTTGGATTGGGGGATAGGCAGTCGAAGGAGACCGGTGGGCGCGTGGATCGGTGCCTCGATACGAGACTTCGATACGGCCCTTACGGGCCTACTCAGTCTCTACTCGGCACGAACGGGATTGATCCAAGCACTGTCCGGTTCTCATGAGCTTGGGAAGCGCCAGGCAGCGCGAGTTCCTTTACCGTGCGATCAAGCGTGGCTGCGCGCGCGACCAAAATCCAAGGTCGACCGGCTCGTCGGTGACTTGCTGGATCGAGAAAGGCAAGTCAGCGAACCGAGCGAGCCCGGCGCGATAAGCCTGCGCCGGCGATCCGTAGAAGGCGACGATTTGGCGATCACGCATCAAGGCATATTCGTCACGATGCAACGGCAGCAGCGACGCCAGCAGGTGCTGGAACGCGTCGAAGTTGCGATCGACTTCGTCCGATTGCCTCGTCCACTCGTTCAGATCGCGTGTCCCTCGGCGTCGCGGAGCACCTCGCGGCGGCCGACATGGTCGGGCCGGCCGACGATGCCGTCCTTTTCCATGCGCTCGATCAGCCGCGCGGCGGAGTTGTAGCCGATGCGGAGCTGGCGTTGGAGCCATGACGTCGACGCCTTCTGGCTCTCGCACACCAGCTGGATGGCGGCGCGGTATTGCTGGTCCTCGACCGAGTCCTCGCCGGTGGGGGCGCCGTCGAGGGTGAAGCCGTCCTCGGGCTCCTCGGTGACCGACGAGATATAGTCGGGCAGCCCCTGGCCGCGCCAATGGTCGGCGACGGCGCGGACTTCGTCGTCGGAGACGAAGGGGCCGTGGACGCGGACGATGCCCTTGCCGCCGGGCATGTAGAGCATGTCGCCGCGGCCGAGCAACTGCTCGGCGCCCTGTTCGCCGAGGATGGTGCGGCTGTCGATCTTGGAGGTGACGTGGAAGCTGATGCGGGTCGGCAGATTGGCCTTGATGACGCCGGTGATGACGTCGACCGACGGCCGCTGCGTCGCCATGATGAGGTGGATGCCCGCCGCGCGCGCCTTTTGCGCCAGGCGCTGGATGAGGAACTCGACCTCCTTGCCCGCGGTCATCATCAGGTCGGCGAGCTCGTCGACGATGACGACGATCTGCGGCAGGACGGCGTAGTCGAGCTGCTCCTCCTCGTACATCGGCTGGCCGGTGTCGGCGTCGTAGCCGGTCTGGACCTTGCGCCCGAGCGGCTGCCCCTTGACCTTCGCCGCGCGGACCTTGTCGTTGAAGCTGGCGAGGCTGCGGACGCCGACCGACGACATCTGGCGGTAGCGGTCCTCCATCTGCTCGACCGTCCACTTCAAGGCGCGGACCGCCTTGGCCGGGTCGGTGACGACCGGCGAGAGGAGGTGGGGGATGTCCTCGTACATGCTCAGCTCGAGCATCTTGGGGTCGATCATGATCATGCGGCACTGGTCGGGGGTCAGCCGGTAGAGCAGCGACAGGATCATGCAATTCAAGCCGACCGACTTGCCCGAGCCGGTGGTGCCGGCGACGAGCAGGTGCGGCATCGGCGCGAGATCGGCGATGACGGGATCGCCGGCGATGTTCTTGCCGAGGATGATGGGGAGCTGCGCGGTCAGATCCTCGAACGTCTGCGACCCGACCAGCTCGTGGAGCGCCACCGCCTCGCGCTTGGCGTTGGGCAGCTCGATGCCGATGACGTTCCTGCCCGGGATGACCGCGACGCGCGCGGAGATCGCCGACATGTTGCGGGCGATGTCGTCGGCGAGCTGGACGACGCGATTGGCCTTGATGCCGGGCGCGGGCTCCAGCTCGTACATCGTCACGACCGGGCCGGGGCGGACCTCGACGATCTGGCCCTTGACGTGGAAGTCGTCGAGCACGGATTCGAGCAGGCGCGCGTTGCGCTCCAGCGCGGCCTTGTCGACCGCGTGACCGGTCGAGGGCGGCGGCTCGGCGAGCAGGTCGAGCCCGGGCAGCTTGTAGTTGTCGCGCAGGTCGAGCTGGGGCTGCTTGTCCTTGGGTTTGGCGATCGAGGGCGGCAGCTGGCGATCGGCGATGACCGGGCCGGGGCGCGGATCGGGGGTGGCGACGGCGCGCGGCGTCACCGGCTTGCGGGTGAGCTCGAGCGGCTCCTCCTCCTCGTGATCGTCGACGAAGGCGGCGCGGTCGCGGCGGCGGCGCCACGGCGCGCCGCTCATGTCGATCTCCAGGCTGCGGCCCCAGACGATCGCGCCGGCGACCCCGGCGACGAGCGCGACGCCGCGCTCGGTCCACAGGATCGCGACGGGCTCGCCGATGAAAGCGATCAGCCAGCGGGCGAGGTCGGCGAGCCCCATCCCGATCAGCCCGCCCCAGCCGGCCGGCAGCGCCAGCAC
>CAXTRJ010000097.1:0-9711 GCA_964246585.1 uncultured Sphingomonas sp.
GGCGGCGGGCGGCGCCGCGGAAACCGGTGAAGCGGCCGGTGGCGTGGTCGAACGCGGGCACGCCCGAGATGCGCCACGATCCGGCCACGTCGGACGATCCGGCGATCTCCAGCCGGGCGTCGGCGAAGCTCGTGCGGCGGCGGAACGCGCCGGCGGCGACCCCGTCGAGCTGCGCCGTCCCCTGCAAGGCGGCATGTTCGAGCGATACTCCGATCAGCGGCGCGCGCGGCGCGCCCTCGACCCAGCGGATCGTGCCAGTGGCGTCGGTCTCGAAGCGAAAATCAGTCGGCTTCACCGGCGCGGCCGGCGCGGGCGCCTCGTTTCGACTGCGATTGAACGCGTCGATCCGCGCGACGATGTCGGCGATAGCAAAGCCGCCCGGCGGTGCCGAAGGGTCGGGCGCATCCGCCTTGACGTGGCGCAGCGCCTCGGCCACGACCGGCAAACCCCGTGCGATCGCGCCTAGCGAGACGAACGGGCTTTCGCTCAGCGGCGCCGTGACCGGCGGCTCTACCACTGGCTCGGCCGGGACAGGCTCGACCGGCTGGACGACCGGCGCCTCGAAACCGAGCGCGAAGTCGGTCGCGCCCAGGCTTTCCAGCCCGCGCACCGCCTCGTCCGGTAGATCGCGCCGCTGGCGCAGCAGCGAGCGCGCGACCGGGGTCAGTCGGGGCAGCAACGCGGTCCATGCGCTCCCCGTCAGCATCGCCGTCCGCAGCACCGGGGCGGCGATCGCCAGCTCGTCCTCGGCGAAGAACCCGACCAGTCGCGCGGGTGGCGCGGCAAAGGCCAGCGCGCGGGCGCTCGCCGCCCTGACTGTCGTCGGCACCTCGCCGCGGAGCAGGCGCAAACGGGCGATCGTCGGTTTATCGGCGGTGATCCGGCCGCGCCCCATGAGGTCGACGAGCTGACGCCAGGTCGCCGCCGCGCCGAAGCCGCTGCCGGCCCCGGCGGATAGCACCGTCTTCAAGCTGTCGTCGAAACGCACCCGGCTAATTCCTCGCGCGACGCGGCGATCCCGCGACGCGGGCATTGCTTAACGTGGCCGCAGGAATTGAGGAACCGGCGATTTCGGCCGAGTCGCAATGTGGGACAATTGCGTTGCGGTGTAATTATCTTAGTCTAACGCCGGCCAGCCCACGAGGGGCGCGGGTCGACGAGGGTGACGGCGGACATGGCATTCGATCGCATCGACCGGCAGATCATGGCGCTGTTGCAGGCTGACGGCCGGATGACCAATGTGGAGCTGGCCGAGCGCGTCGGGCTGACCGCGCCGCCCTGCCTGCGCCGGGTCCGCGCGCTGGAGGAGGCGGGCGCGATCAGGGGCTACCACGCCGATCTCGATGCCGGGCGGCTTGGCTACCCGATCACCGTCTTCGCGCTGGTGTCGCTGCGTAGCCAGGCCGAGCGCGATCTCGCCGCGTTCGAGGAGCATGTCGCGAGCATCCCGGAGATACGCGAGTGCCACATGCTCAACGGCGAGATCGACTTCATCCTGAAGATCGTCGCGAGCGACCTGAAGGGGTTTCAGGAAATCCTTACGACGCACCTGACGCCCGCCCCTAACGTCGCCAGCGTCAAGACGTCGCTAACGATCCGCACCGCCAAGTCGCTGTCGGGCGTACCCGTGCCCGACGGCGAGTGACCGGGGCGGCGGGGGGACATCCCCGCCGCCCAGTTCGGATCAGGCCGACGTGTCGAGCCAGGTCGACCACAAGGACGCAAGGTCGGCGCGCGGCGTGCCCGTGACCGCGGCGAAGGCGGCCTTGGCGCCCGGCTTGTCGCCCGACATGGCGAGCGCGATGCCGAGCCGGGTATTGACCTCATCATTGGCCACCCCGCCCTTGGTCAGCGCCAGGCGGTACAGCTCGATCGCCTTGGGGTAGTTGCCCGACCCGAGATAGGCGTCGGCGGTCTGCGACGCGGTCTTGCCGTTCGGGCTCGCCTTGGACTGCGCCTCTAGCGGAGCCAGCGACCCTTCCGCCCGGATCGCGGTGTTCGACGTCGACAGGAGCGCGGTCGCCCGCGCGCTGGTCGCAGGGATCTTGCTCGCGGCGCGACCCTCGGTCACCACCGTCTTGGATTCGAACGGCAGACCGATGTCGAACGCCTTCTGGGCATAGTCCTCATAATCGTTCTGGTCGGCGAGCGATCGCGTCGCGCGCATCAGGCGGTACACGTCGACCTTTTGCTCCTTATCGAGCGTCGCCACCGGGTTCTGCTGCAGCCCGTAGGTGACCAGCACGTCGCGCCAGTTCTTCGTCGTCGGATAGGCGGCGATATACTTCTTGAGCCAGCTCAGCGTCTGCGGCGCGAGCTTACGTTGATTGGTCTTGGCGATGGCGTAACGGTACAGATCCTCCGGCGCCTTCTGGCCACCAGCGGTCGACGCGGCGATCGCGGCGTCGAGGTCGGCGCTGGCGCCGGCGACATCACCGCTCTCCATCTTCGCCTTGACGATCTGCAGGTCGAGGTTCGGATTGACGTAGCCGAGCTGCTTGGCCTGCGCGTAATATTGCAGCGCCTGCGGATACTGACGCGAGTTGAACGACAGCGATCCGCGCTGATAGGCGTAGCCGCCCTTGTTCGCCGCCGGCGTGCTCGGGTTGGCGAGCAGCGCGTCGAGCGGCGCGGCCAGGGACGTCTGGTTCAGTGGCGCGTTCGGGTTGGCCCGCTGCGCCGTGTCGAGTTTCTGCATTTCCAGCTCGTAACGCAGCCCGGCGGTGATGTATTTGTCGTAGTCGGTGGCGGCGGCGGCTTCGGCGGCGGCCAGCGCCGGCTCGGCGGTGGCGAAGTCGCGCGCGTTGATCGCGGCCTGCGCCGGCTGCGCGCTCTTCAGCACGTCCGGGCTGATGGTGACAGCGGGCGCCGCCTCATCCTTTTTCTGCGCCTCGGCGGGCGCCGCGAACGCCAGCCCGGTCACGCCGGTGGCCAAGGCCGTCGCCAGCGCCAGCTTCGCGAAACTCTTCATCGGGGAACTCTCCTGTTGGGTGAGCGTCAACGCCCTGCACGCGTCGAGGCTCCTATCGAGGGGAAGGGTGGCGTCAAGCCGCCCGCTTGCCGGCGCGTGAGGGTTTCCGGCTGAACCGTCATTGAACGGCGGCTTTGACCGGCCCCGGACGGGTGGCTAACGCCACGCCGATGATCGCCGTCCTTTCCCCGGCCAAGACGCTCGACTATCAGCGCCCATTGCCGGCGCTGGACACGTCGACCCCGCGCTTCGCGGACGAGGCGGCGACGCTGGCGGCCGCCGCGGCGAAGCTCGGCAAGCGTCGGCTGATCGAGCTGATGGGCATCTCCGACAAGCTCGCGCTGCTCAACGTCGAGCGGTTCCGCCATTTCGTCGACGCGCCGGAGCGGCCGGCGCTGTTCGCGTTCGCCGGCGACGTTTACCACGGGCTGGAGGCGCGGACGCTGGACGAGGCGGCGGTGGCGTTCGCGCAAGGGCATCTGCGAATGCTGTCGGGGCTCTACGGCCTGCTCCGGCCACTCGACCTGATGCGGCCGTATCGGCTGGAGATGGGCACCCGCTGGGCACCCCGCCGCCGGAGCCTCACCGCCTGGTGGGGCACCCGCATCGCCGACGCGCTGGCGGGCGACGTCGCCGAGGAGGGCTCGGGCGTCGTGCTCAACCTCGCCAGCCAGGAATACTGGGCGGCGGTCGCGGGCAAGTTGCCGACCGGGGTTCGCATGATCCATGTCGACTTCCGCGAACCCGGTCCCGAAGGCCTTCGGTTCGTCAGCTTCAATGCCAAGCGGGCGCGTGGCGCCGTCGCGCGCTGGCTGGTTGAGCACCGGGTCGAGGAGATCGAGGACATGAAGGCGTTCAACAGCGACGGTTACACGTTCGACGCGAGCGGGAGCACCGCCGACGCATGGCGGTTCGTCCGCGCATGAGCGCCGCAGTGGTGATCGGCGCGTCGGGCGGGATCGGCGCGGCGCTGGCCGACGCGATCGAGGAGGAGGGCGCGTTCAACCGCGTCCACCGCCTGTCGCGCTCGGGCCCCGACCGGATCAACCTCGGCGACGAGGCGAGCATCGCCGCCGCCGCCGCCGCGACGGTCGCGACAGGCCCTGCCCCGACCTTGGTGATTGTCGCGACCGGCCTCCTCCACGACGGCGAGCACGGCCCGGAAAAGGCGCTGGCGCAGCTCGATCCCGACTGGCTCCTACGCAACTTCGCCGTCAACGCGGTCGGCCCGGCGCTGGTCGCCAAGCATTTCCTGCCGATGATGCCGCGCACCGGACGGACGGTGTTCGCCGCCCTCTCGGCGCGGGTCGGCAGCGTGTCGGAGAACCGGCTGGGCGGCTGGCACAGCTACCGCGCGTCGAAGGCGGCGCTCAACCAGCTGATCCGCACTGTCTCCATCGAGGAACGCCGGCGCAATTCGAGCTCGATCGTCGTCGCGCTCCACCCCGGCACGGTCGACACGGGGCTGTCGAAGCCGTTCCAGGCGAACGTGCCGACGGGACAGCTGTTCGACGCGGGACGCGCCGCCGTGCAGTTGCTTGACGTCGTCGACGGGCTGAGGGCTCCCGATAGCGGCAAGCTCTTCGCCTGGGACGGCGCGGAGATCGCGCCCTAGACCCTCTCCTATCAGGAAAGGGAGGGGCCCGCTCGGCGCAGCCGAGTGGGAGGGTGAGGACAGGGTGATACTGATTGCTGTCCTCACCCTTCCGCCACCTTCGGCGGCTCCCTCCCTCTCCCAATGGGAGAGGGACAAGAAGCTGTCACACACGTGACATTTGTTGCTCGCCGGACTAGGCCTGTCCATACGAACAACCTTCCCGAAAGCATCGCACTTTGACCGACGCGACCCTGCTCGCCGACACGCCCGATATCGCGCCGATCTCGATCATCGACGAGATGAAGTCGAGCTATCTCGACTATGCGATGAGCGTCATCGTCGCGCGCGCGCTGCCCGACGTCCGCGACGGGTTGAAGCCCGTCCATCGCCGCATCCTTTTCGCCGCGCACGAAAGCGGCTTCGTCGCCGGCAAGGCCTACCGGAAGTGCGCGCGCATCGTCGGCGACGTGATGGGCAAATATCACCCGCACGGCGACAGCTCGATCTACGAAGCGTTGGTGCGGATGAGCCAGGACTGGTCAATGCGCGTGCCGCTGGTCGATGGGCAGGGCAATTTCGGGTCGATGGACCCCGACAAGGCCGCGGCGATGCGCTACACCGAGGCGCGGCTGGCCAAGGTGGCGAACTCGCTGCTTGGCGATCTCGACAAGGACACGGTCGACTTCGTCCCCAATTACGACGGGTCCGAACGCGAGCCGGCGGTGCTGCCGGCGCGCTTCCCCAACCTGCTGGTCAACGGCGCGGGCGGGATCGCGGTCGGCATGGCGACCAACGTGCCGCCACATAACCTTGGCGAGGTGATCGACGCCTGCCTGGCTTACATGGACAACGGCGCGATCACGACCGAGGAACTGCTCGAGATCGTGCCTGGGCCAGACTTCCCCACCGGCGGCATCATCCTCGGCCGCGCCGGCGCGCGCTCCGCCTACGAGACCGGGCGCGGCTCGATCATCATCCGCTCGCGCCACATCGTCGAGGAGGGGCGCGGCGACCGGCGCTCGATCGTGCTGACCGAGATCCCCTATCAGCAGGGCAAGAACGCGCTGGTCGAGAAGATCGCGGAGGCCGCCAAGGACAAGCGCGTCGAGGGCGTCAGCGACATCCGCGACGAATCGAACCGCGAGGGCGTCCGCATCGTCATCGACCTGAAGCGCGACGCCACGCCCGAGGTCGTGCTCAACCAGCTATGGCGCCACACCCCCGCGCAAGGCTCGTTCCCCGCCAACATGCTGGCGATCCGCAGCGGTCGCCCCGAACTGCTCAACCTTCGCGACATCATCGCCGCGTTCGTCACCTTCCGCGAGGAGGTGATCACCCGCCGGTCGAAGTTCGAGCTCGCCAAGGCGCGCGACCGCGCCCACATCCTGCTCGGCCTCGTCATCGCGGTGACCAACCTCGACGAGGTCGTCCGCATCATCCGCCGTTCGGCCAACGCCGCCGAGGCGCGCGCGGCGCTGATCGCGATCGAATGGCCGATCGCCGAGATCGCGCCTTATATTCGGCTCGTTGAGGCGGTCGAGGCGGAGATCACCGGCGACACCTATCGCCTGTCCGATATCCAGGTCCGCGCGATCCTCGACCTGCGCCTCCATCGCCTCACCGCGCTCGGTCGCGACGAGATCGGCAACGAGTTGCAGGGCCTGGCCGATTCGATCACCGAGCTGCTGGCGATCCTGGCCGACCGGGGAAAGCTGTTCGCGGTGATGCGGGGCGAACTCGCCGCCGTGCGCGACGAGTTCGCGTCCCCGCGCAAGTCCGAGATCGTCAACGCCGCCGACGGCATCGACGACGAGGATCTGATTGAGCGTGAGGACATGGTCGTGACCGTGACCATGCAAGGCTACATCAAGCGCACCACGCTCGACACGTTCCGCGCGCAGAAGCGCGGTGGCAAGGGCCGCGCCGGCATGGCGACCAAGGACGAGGACGCGATCACCAGCCTGTTCGTCACCTCGACGCACACGCCCGTCCTGTTCTTCTCCACCGCCGGCAAGGTGTACCGGATGAAGGTCTGGCGGCTGCCCGAGGGCGGGCCGGCGACCAAGGGCCGGTCGATGAACAACCTCCTACCGCTCGGGCCGAACGAGACGATCTCGGCGGTGCTGGCGCTGCCCGAGGACGAAGCGCGCTGGGCCGACCTCCACGTCCTGTTCGCGACCGCGACCGGCACCGTCCGGCGCAATTCGATGGACGCGTTCAGCAACATCCCGTCGAACGGCAAGCTGGCGATGCGCTTCGATGCCAAGGAAGACGGGGGGGTCAGCGACGACCGGCTGATCGGCGTCGCGCTGCTTACCGAGGACGACGACGTGCTGCTGGCGACCCGTTCCGGGCGGGCGATCCGCTTCGCCGCCACCGACGTTCGCGAATTCCAGAGCCGCACCGCGACGGGCGTGCGCGGGATCAGCCTGGCCAAGGATGACGCGGTCATCTCACTGTCGATCCTCGCCGGGTTCGCCGCAACCACCGACGAGCGCGACGCGTATCTTCGCGCCGCGCCGTGGAAGGAGGGCGAGCGCGAGGTGACGCTGGACGCCGACCGCATGGCTGCGTTCGAGACGGCCGAGCAGTTCATCCTGACCGTCACCGCCAACGGCTACGGCAAGCGCACCTCCGCCTTCGAGTATCGCCGGACCAATCGCGGCGGCCAGGGCATCACCAACATCGCTACTTCCAGCCGCAACGGCACGGTGGTCGCCAGCTTCCCGGCGCATTCGGGGCAGCAGCTGATGCTGGTCACCGACCAGGCCAAGCTGATCCGCATGTCGGTCGGCGACACGCGCGTGACCGGGCGATCGTCGCAGGGCGTCCGGCTGTTCCACGTCGCCGACGACGAGCACGTCGTCTCGGCGGCGCGGATCGACGAAGAGGAAGCGCCGGAGAACGAGGCCGAGGCGCTCGTCGCCGAGGAACTCGGCGCAGCGCCGCCGGTCGCCGACGACGCCGTGATCCAGCTCGACGATGGCACCGGCCCGCAGACGATCACCGAGCGGGTCGAAGAGGAAGAACCCGGCGACCCGGAGGACGATTCGTGAGCGAGCGCCCGACCCCAGCCTCGCCTAACACCGCGTACAAGGTGCTGACCGCCGACGAGATGGCGACGCTGGAGCGCGACGGCCGCTTCGCCGGCGCGGCGGTTGACCTCGCCGACGGCTACATCCACCTGTCGACCGCCGACCAGCTGACCGGGACGGTCGACAAGCACTTCGCCGGGCGGGACGACCTCCACGTCGTGGCGGTCGACCTCGACGCCAACGCCGACACGCTGCGCTGGGAGCCGTCGCGCGGCGGCGCGCCGTTCCCGCATCTGTACGGCCCGCTGCTGCTGGAGACGGTGGTCGCCTACGGCCCGCTGGAGCGGGACGGGGACGGCGTGGTCCGGCTTCCCGTCACCGGCTGAGTCTAGGCCGCCATCCAAGCCGTTCCCCGGCGAAGGCCGGGGCCCAGTCAGGTGCCCCGTCCATTATCGCGAAGGTGCCGTGACTGGACCCCGGCCTACGCCGGGGAACGTCACTCACGCCGCTTGGTCCGCGGGCAAGTCGCCGCTATCTGCGCACCCATGACACACGACATCCACATCGTCGGCGGCGGCCTGGCCGGGTCCGAGGCCACTTGGCAGCTCGCCGAGGCGGGTTTCCGCGTCCGCCTGTCCGAAATGCGCGGCGGCGGCGACAGCACGCCCGCGCATCACGGCACGTCGCTCGCCGAGCTGGTCTGCTCGAACAGCTTCCGCTCCGACGACGCCGACGCCAACGCCGTCGGGCTGCTTCATCAGGAGATGCGCGCGCTCGGCTCGCTGATCCTGCGCGAGGGCGACCGCACCCGCGTTCCCGCCGGCTCGGCGCTGGCGGTCGACCGCGACGGCTTCTCCGCCGGCGTCACCGCCGCGCTGGAGGCGCACCCGCACATCGAAATCGTTCGCGAACGCGTCGACGCGCTGCCTGACGGCCCGGCGATTATCGCGACAGGCCCCCTCACCGCCCCCGCGCTCGCCGCCGGCATCGCCGGCGAGACGGGCGCCGACGCGCTCGCCTTCTTCGACGCGATCGCGCCCATCGTCCACCGCGACTCGATCGACATGGACGTGGCCTGGATGGCCGCGCGGTGGGACAAGGGCGGCAAGGACTACATCAACTGTCCGATGAACAAGGACCAGTATCTCGCTTTCCATCAGGCCCTGATCGACGGCGACAAGACCGAGTTCCGTGAATGGGAGCGCGACACCCCCTATTTCGACGGGTGCATGCCGATCGAGGTAATGGCCGAACGCGGTGTCGATACGCCCCGGTTCGGTCCGATGAAGCCGGTCGGGCTCGACGACCCGCGCACCGGCCGCTGGCCCTACGCCGTCGTCCAGCTGCGCCAGGACAACGCGTCGGGCACGCTGTGGAACATCGTCGGCTTTCAGACCAAGCTCAAGCACGCCGAGCAGGTCCGGCTGTTCCGCACCATCCCCGGCCTGGAGAACGCCGAGTTCGCCCGGCTCGGCGGCATTCACCGCAACACCTTTATCCGCTCGCCCGAGCTGCTCGACCGGACGCTCAGGCTGAAATTGCGGCCGAACCTACGTTTCGCCGGGCAGATGACCGGCTGCGAGGGCTATGTCGAAAGCGCCGCGATCGGATTGCTGGCGGGACGCTTCGCGGCCGCCGAGCTCGCCGGTCGCGCCATGACGCCACCGCCGGTCGAAACCGCGCTGGGCGCGCTGCTCGGCCACATCACCGGCGACGCGGTGGTGGAAACCTATCAGCCGATGAACGTCAACTTCGGGCTGTTCCCGCCGATCCCCGGCCGGACCAAGAAGGCGGATCGCAAGCGGATGTACACCGACCGCGCCCGCACCGCGCTCGCCGACTGGATGGCGGCGGCCTAGCCCTCGTCGGCGCGCGCGGCCGGCGGGCAGTTCGCCCGAGTCCGCGCCGTGCGCTTGGGCGCGGTGGTGGCGAACTCGGCCGCGGTCATCGCCCCCGATTTGTCGCGATCGGCGTCGGCGAACTTCGTCAGCGTCTTGCCCGCCCATTCGTTGAATTGCAGGGCACCGTCGCCATTAGCGTCGAGTTTCGCATAGGCCTTGCGCCGCGAGACGAGGTATTCCTCGCGCGTGGTCGTCCCGTCGCGGTCC
>CAXTRJ010000098.1:0-9648 GCA_964246585.1 uncultured Sphingomonas sp.
TCCGGCGGCAGGCTGGCGGCCGAGCGCGCGACGCTGGTCGACGCCTGGCCCTTCGCCTCGGCGCGGGTCTGGCCGGCGTCGAAGCGCAGCGTCACCCGGCCGATCCGCTTGGCGACGACCGCGCTGCCGCCGCGGACGATCGTGATGAAGTACGGCAGAACGACCTCGCGAGGGGCGTCGCCGCGCATCCGGCTGGCACGAATGTCGAACGTGACGCCCGTGACGATATCGGAACCGCTCTCGTCGCAGGTGCCGCGGACGTTGGTCATCGACGCGACCACGTCGATCGCGGCGGCGTCGCGGCTGGCTGGCGGGTCGAACAGCGTGATGTCGCCGGTCGCGGCGGGCAGTCCGACGATCGGACAGGCCGATCGCACCGTGGTGATGCCGCCGGTCGCGTCGATCTCGCCGGTGCGCGAACAGCCGGCGAGCAAGGCGAGGGCGATGGGTATGGCGAGGAAACGGGCTTGCACGGGGACGCGTACCTTTGTTCGTGGTGGCGGCCGAACAAGGCGGCGCGAGGTCGCCGGCACCATAGGAACCGCCTTCCGCCCGCGCAAGCAATCGCATAAGGAGCCGCCATGATCGTGCCCCATGACAAGCCCGTGCTCGACCTCCTGATCGCGGCGCCGCGCGGCTTTTGCGCCGGCGTCGACCGCGCCATCCGCATCGTCGAACTCGCCATCGAGAAGCATGGCCGTCCGGTCTATGTCCGGCACGAGATCGTCCACAACAAGTTCGTCGTCGATAGCCTGAAGGCCAAGGGCGCGGTGTTCGTCGAGGAACTCGACCAGGTGCCCGACGGCGCGCCCGTCGTGTTCTCCGCCCACGGCGTGCCGAAATCGGTGCCGGCGGACGCGCGGGGGCGCGGGCTCGACTATCTCGACGCGACCTGCCCCCTGGTGTCAAAGGTACACCGCCAGGCCGAGCGGCTGGTCGCCGCCGGACGGCACATCATCTTCATCGGCCATGCCGGCCATCCGGAGGTGATCGGCACCTTCGGCCAGGTGCCGGCGGGCGACATGACGCTGGTCGAGACGGTGGCGGACGCGGAAACGCTCGTGCCCGCCGACCCGGGCAATCTCGCCTTCCTGACCCAGACGACCTTGTCGGTCGACGACACCGCCGAGGTGGTGGCGACGCTCCGGCGGCGTTTCCCCGCCATTCACGGGCCGCGCGACGAGGACATCTGCTACGCCACCTCCAACCGCCAGGCGGCGGTCAAGGCGATCGCGGGCGCGTGCGACGCGATGCTGGTGATCGGCGCGCCCAATTCGTCCAACTCGCTCCGCCTGGTCGAGGTCGCCCAGCGCGAGGGCGTGTCGGCGCGGCTGATCCAGCGGGCGGACGAGATCGACTGGGATTTCCTGGTCGGCGTCGGGACGCTCGGCATCACCGCCGGCGCGTCGGCGCCCGAGCTGCTGGTCCGCGAACTGGTCGAACGGCTGGCGACGCGCTACGAAGTCCATGAGCACGAGGTGGTCACCAACCGCGAGACGGTGGCCTTCAAGCTGCCGCGCGGGCTTGAGGCGGCGGCCTGACCCGGCGGGAGTCGAACCGGTTTTTCGCTGTCCTACAGCCCGGCGGTCGTGGCATCGGCCGTGCACGATGCTAGCCCTTCCTCGCCCGTCCAACTCCAGCACCGACCCGCGGCGGCTTCGCGAGGAAGCGTTTCGCGCCTCGCGTCGTGTCAAGTTTGTCAGCTTCCGCGGTGGGGAGCCTGGCTGATGGCCGTCTACACCCATGTGCCGGCCGAGTCGCTCGCCTCGTTCCTCGCGCGCTACGACGTCGGCGATCTGGTGTCCGCCAAGGGCATCGCGGAAGGGGTCGAAAACACGAATTACCTCGTCGACACCACGACCGGCCGGTTCATCCTGACGCTATACGAAAAGCGCGTCGAGGCGGGCGACCTGCCCTTCTTCCTGTCGCTGCTCGACCATCTCGCCGACCGGGGCAGCCCGGTGCCGCCGGCGATCAAGGACCGGGACGGCGTCGCGATACAGACCTTGGAAGGCCGGCCCGCCTGCCTCATCCGCTTCCTCCCCGGCGTCTCGATCACTCATCCCACCCCGGCGCAGGCCCATGCGGCCGGCGTCGCCATGGGCGCGATGCACCGGGCGCTGGGCGATTTCACCGGCGAGCGAGCGAACGCGCTCGGCGTCGATAGCTGGCGACCGCTGCTGGAGCGCTGCGGCCGCGACCTCGACCGGATCGATCCCGACCTGCGCGCGGTCCTCGACGCGGGGCTGAACGCGGTGCTGCCCCGCTGGGACCGCGCCGGCGCGACGACGGTGATACACGCCGACCTGTTCCCCGACAACGTGCTGATGCTGGGCGACCGGGTCACCGGGCTGATCGACTTCTACTTCGCCTGCACCGATTTGCGGCTGTACGACCTGGCGGTGATGCATTCCGCCTGGTCGTTCGACGCCACGGGCGCGCGGTATGACCCGGGCGTCGGGCTGGCGTTGCTGGGTGGCTACGCGGCGAGCTTCGGCCTGTCCGACGACGACCGCCGGCAGCTTCCCGTGCTGGCGATGGGCGCCTGCATCCGCTTCGCGCTGACCCGGGCGTGGGATTGGCTCAACACGCCGACGGGTGCGCTGGTGACGCGCAAGGATCCGCTCGCCTATACGCGTCGTCTCGACTTTTATCAGGCCAACGGGACGACCTTGTTCGCATGACCGAGATGACCAGCGTCGAAATCTTCACCGACGGCGCGTGCAAGGGCAATCCCGGCCCCGGCGGCTGGGGCGCGGTGATCCGCGCCGGGACCACGGAAAAGGAATTGTCGGGCGGCGAGGCGCTGACGACGAACAACCGCATGGAACTGACCGCCGCGGTCGAGGCGCTCAACGCGCTCAAGCGGCCGTGCCAGGTGACGCTGTCGACCGACAGCCGCTACGTGATGGACGGCCTGACCAAATGGATAAAGGGCTGGCAGCGCAACGGCTGGCGCACCGCCGACAAGAAGCCGGTCAAGAACGCCGACCTGTGGCAGGCGCTGCTGGCGGCGGTCGCCCCGCACCGGATCAACTGGACCTGGGTCAAGGGCCATGCCGGCCACCCGGAGAACGAACGCGCCGACAAGCTGGCGAGCGCGGCGGCGGTGGTGGCCGGACGAGCGTCGCCTTCGAAACCGTGAAGCCCATGAAGATCACCGACGAGAGCTACGGCAAGGCCAAGCTGCGCATCGCCGCCGCCAAGGACGGCGGCTGGTCGGGGATCGTCATTATCGGGGGCAAGCAGGCCGGCGACATCCTCCACGACGAGGACCGCGATCGTCTGCGTACGCGCTTGATGACCCTCGCGGGCACGCTTCACCCGAACTACCTCGGCATGGACGGCGCGATCGCCCGCTTCCTGCGATATATGCCGGGCGGCTTCCACGGCGAGCGCTACACGGCGCGCGACGGCGAGCGCCGCTACAAGATTGATGCGCACGGGACGCTGACCTCGCTGCTGCCGCTGTCGACCGCCAGCCAAGCGACGGACGCGGACGGCCAGGCTCTGGCCGCCGCCTTCCGCAAGGACCAACTCTGGACGCACATGCCGTCACTGCAGGAATCGACGCGCCTGCGCGAAGCGCTGGCCGCTCACGGCGGCGCGTTCCTGCGCGCGGCCGCCAACTTCGCCAACGGCGACCACGGTGCCGGGATCGCCGGAATGCGTGAGGCGATGAAGCCGCACGGAACGCTTACCTGGCCGATCGCGACCTACCTGCCGTTCCTGTGGTCGCCGGATCGGCACATGTTCCTGAAGCCGAACGTCACGCGCGACTTCGCGGAACGCGTCGGCCACCGGTTCGCCGTCGACTACGATCCCGAGATCAGGCCAGGCGTGTATGAGAGCCTGCTGGACCTCGCCGCCTTCGCCGCCGCCGGCATCGCGGCGCTAAGGCCGGTCGACCACATCGACGTGCAAAGCTTCATCTGGGTCGTGGGCGAATATGGGGAGGCGGACCTGCCGCCAGCCGCCGCGACTGCCGCGGGCGTCTAGAAGCCGCCTCTCTCCCAGGCGAAGCGGCCGTCGGTGGCGGCCCCGCCTTATCCGCCCGGCCGCGCCTCCAGCACGAGCTTGACCGGCTCCCCCGGCCGGATCGGCTGGTCGGCGGTCCGGCCGTTGAGCAGCAGGAACAGCGCCCGTGGATCGTCGCTCGCCATCGCCCGCGCGATCGTCGCCAACGTCTCGCCGGGGCGGGTCGCGACCACCCGGACGAAGTGGGGGCGCAACCGCGCGGCCTCGGCCGGCGTCATCAGGCGGAACGAGCCGAACAACGCCGCCAGCGCCCGCGCGCTCGCCCCTTGCGGCGGCGCGATCATGACGAAGTGATAGGCTTGGCCACCACCGGCGTCGTAGGCCGCGACGGTCAGCGGCAGCGTCCCGCCCTCGACGGCGACCGCGACCGGCACGATCACCGCCGGCAGCCCGCCGATCACGACGCGCTCGACGACGCCGACCTCGCGCCGGGCATCGCCGAGCAACCGCGCCGCGAGGCCGACGGCATAAGCCTCCAGCCCATCGCGCGGCAACACGCCGCCGCCGAACTCGCCGCGCGCGTTCGGCCCGGTGATGCGGATCGCCTGCGGGCTGTTGGTCAGGGTGAAGCCCGGCGGCGCCTCGAACGCGATCCGCATCACCGGATGGGCGAAACGCCGCCCGATAACGAAGCCTTGCGCCGGGTCGTCACCATAGAGCAGCCCGTCGACCGCGCGCAGATAACCTTCCGCGGCCTCGGGCAGTTCGTCATCGGCCAGTCCGGTCGCCTCGGCCGCCGCCAGGCTGCGCGCGACGCGGCGCTCGGCGAGCGGGTGGCTCGACGCCCATTCGGGCAGGCCCCGCGCCGCGTCGCGCCCGCCCGTCGCCGCCATGAACCGCTCCTGCCGCCCCAACGTCGCCAGCATGTCGGCGGCGGCGTACGGGTCGTAACCGGCCCGTTGCAGATATTGGACGCCCAGGTCGTCCGCCTCGTTCTCCTGCCCGCGCGAATAACGCAGCGTGAAATACTGCGCCGCCTCGCCCGCCAGCCGCGTCAGCCGTTCCGACCCCGTCAGGCTGACCGCGATGACGCCCAGCGTTCGCCAGATCGATCGGCGCTGCTGGCGACGGCCGTGGCTGGCGACGATGTGGCCGACCTCGTGCGCGATCACCGCCGCCAGCTCGGCCTCGCTCGTGACGAGCGCGAGCAGCCCGCGCGTGACATAGATATAGCATCCCGGCACGGCGAAGGCGTTGACCACGTCGCTGTTGACCAGCGTGAAGGTGCACTCCCCGGCCAGCCCGGCCGCCGCCGCGACGCGCTCGCCCAGCGCCTCGACATAGCGCGCCTGCCGGGCGTCATAGGCCCCGCCGAACTCGGCCAGCAGGCGCGGATGCTGCTCGGCGCCGATCTCGCGGTCGCCGGACGGGATCGACGGCGACTGGTCCGCGCCGCCCCTGCAACTCGCGACGATGAACGCCAGGGCGGCGATCGCCGCGACGGGGGAGCGCTGCACGCCTACAGGACGCCGAGCAGGAACAGCAGCAGCAGGGTGACGGCCGCCGCCAACGCGAGCGACCCGGCGCAGCCGAGCTTGCGGGAGAAGAACAGGAACATGTTCGCCCAACGCCCCGGCCGGCGAAGCGGTCCCCGTCGATCATCATCGCGCTCGGGGGCGGCTTGCTATAGGATGGATGGCCAGCATGGAGGTTTCATGGACAGACCGGTTCCGTCCCACGTCGTCGAACAATGGATGACGCATCTTCGGCGGCAGCGTTCGCGCGCGCTCGACATGATCTGGCTGATCGAGAAAGGCGCGACCTTGCACGACGGGCATAAAGGCGAACCGATGCACGACGCCACCGCCCGCTGGCTGTGCGAACAGCGCGAGGTGGTCGCCGACGTCGACCTGCTGATCTCGTCCTACGAGAGCATCAATGCTTAGGGCGCGCTGACCGCTTCGAGCGGGATCGACCGCCTACCGCGACGCCATGCGCCGGGCGAAGTACGCGTCGGTCGCGCGGCGGACGCTCTGCGCGATGCGGGCGCGGCCTTCGTCGCTGTCGATGAACGCCGCGTCCTTGGGGTTGGACAGATACCCCGTCTCCAGCAGGATGGACGGCATGTCGGGCGCCTTCAGCACCATCAGCGACGCCATGCGGTGGAAATTCGCCTTGGTCGGGATCAACGGCTTCGCCTCGCGCCCCAGCAGCCGGGCGAAGCCGGCCGAGCTGTTCATCGTCTCGCGCTGGGTCAGGTCGATCAGGATCGACGACACGTCGGGAGTGGCGTCGGCCAGGTCGAGCCCGGCTATGATGTCGGCCTTGTTCTCGCGCGCGGCGAGGCGCGCGGCCTGCTTGTCCGACGCGACCTCCGACAGCGTGTAGACCGACGCGCCCGTCGCGGTGTCGGCCCCGGCGCTGTCGCAGTGGACCGAGATGAACAGGTCCGCCTTCAATCGGCGGCCGATGCCATAGCGTTCCTGGAGCACGAGGAAGCGGTCGTCCTCGCGGGTCAAGGCGACGCGGACCCGGCCGCCGCTGAGCAGTTCGTCGCGGATCGCCCGCGCGATGCGCAGCGTCACGTCCTTTTCACGCAAGCCGGTCTCGCCGTTGATCGCGCCGGGGTCGACCCCGCCATGCCCGGCGTCGATCACCACCAGCGGCCGATCGTCGTCGCCGCGCACCTTCGGCAACGGCAGCGACTTCGCCGGCGGCGGCACCGGGATCGACAGCTTGTATTTCGGCGCTTTCTTGCCGCGCTTGAAGAAGTCGAGCGGACCAGCCAGGCTGGCGCGGGCGAAGGCGCGGGCGTCGACCGGGCGCAGCTCCAGCGTCAGTTCGCGACCCGCCCCGTCGAGTCGCCCGGCGGAGACGATCGCCGGCTCGGCCAGGTCGAACACGATCCGGGTGGCGCCGTCGCCGCGCCGCGCCTGGCGCACCGCCGACACCGGCCCGCTCGCCGCTATGCGGGCGCCGGGGCTGACCCCGGCGACGTCGACCGCGATCCGGTCCGGCCCGGCCAGCAGGAAGCCGCGCGCGTCGGACACGCCCTCGTCGAAGCGGATGACGATCCGCTCGCGCTCGATCGTCACGCGCTCGATCGTCGCGGCGATCGCGGTCGCCGGCATGCCCGTCATGGCGGCGAGGAACGCGAGGAGCACCAGCACGGCGCGACCATGCCGCGTCGGCGCGACCCCGGTCCAGCGAAAACCCATGAACATCCCCACCCGATCCGGACGCTCCCCGCATCCGCCCGACCGCTATCGGGCGCCTATGCTCAAGGGCTGGTTGCCGTTCATGCTTAACCGGGCGTTCACCATGTGCTGCCAGTTGCTGTCGGGCCGGGGCGGTGCTAGTCCGCCGTGGCTGGCCGTACGCCCGATCGTCAGGGGATCGACGTCGCCGCCTTCACGGCGCCCCATTCCGGGCGCCGCCAATCAGGTCGACGCCCACCATGACGCACCCCGCCCCTCTCCCCTCCTCACCGGCATCCGCCGGCGGGACGGCGGATGGGCAGGCCACGGCCTCTACGCCTCGGCGCGTGCGGCGGGCAGCATCCATCATCCGCGCGGCGGGACCATGTCCGCCCGCGCCCCACATCTGCGCGCGAACGACGCCGTTTTCCCGGCACTCGCGCGCCTGGAGACTATTACATGACCACGCGTATGCTGATCGACGCACGCCACCGGGAGGAGACCCGGGTCGCCGTCGTCAAGGGTAACCGGATCGAGGAGTTCGATTTCGAAAGCGCCGAGCGCAAGCAGCTCAAGGGCAATATCTATCTAGCCAAGGTGACCCGGGTCGAACCGTCGCTCCAGGCGGCGTTCATCGATTACGGCGGCAACCGCCACGGTTTCCTCGCCTTTTCCGAAATCCACCCCGACTATTATCAGATCCCCAAGGAGGATCGCGAGGCGCTGCTCCGCGAGGAGGCCGAGCACGCCGCCGAGGAAGCCGCGCTCCGCGCCGACCAGGACGATGACGACCAAGGGGACGACCACGGGGACGCCGACGACCTCGACGCCGAGCCGCGCGACGACGTCGACGCGTTCGACGACGAGGGTGAGGATGACGAGGTCGCGACCGACACCGCCGAGGACGCGCCGCGCCCGCGCAAGGGCAACGGCACCGACGACCAGGTCGAGGCGCTACGCCAGCGTCGCATGAACCTGCGCCGCCGCTACAAGATTCAGGACGTGATTCGCCGCCGCCAGGTGCTGCTGGTCCAGGTTGTAAAGGAGGAGCGCGGCAACAAGGGCGCGGCGCTCACCACCTACCTGTCGCTCGCCGGGCGCTACTGCGTGCTCATGCCCAACACGTCGCACGGCGGCGGGATCAGCCGCAAGATCAGCAACGCCGGCGACCGCAAGCGCCTGAAGTCGATCATGGCCGACCTGCAGCTGCCGTCGTCGATGGGCTGCATCGTCCGCACCGCCGGACTCAGCCGAACGCGCCAGGAGATCAAGCGCGACTTCGACTATCTCGCCCGCCTGTGGGACGGCATCCGCGAGGAGACGCTCAAATCCGCCGCCCCCGCGCTGGTCTACGGCGACAGCGACCTGATGAAGCGCGCCATCCGCGACATCTACAACAAGGACATCGACGAGGTCATCGTCGAGGGCGAGGACGGCTATCGTCACGCCCGCGAATTCATGAAGCTCCTGATGCCGACCCACGCGCGCCGGGTGAAGCATTACGCCGACCCCGTGCCGCTATTCCAGCGCGCCGGCGTCGAGGATCAGCTGTCGGCGATGTACCACCCGGTGGTGCAGCTGAAGTCGGGCGGCTACCTCGTCATCAACCCGACCGAGGCGCTGGTGTCGATCGACATCAACTCCGGCCGTTCGACCCGCGAGCACAATATCGAGCAGACCGCGACCGCGACCAATTTGGAGGCCGCCGCCGAGATCGCGCGTCAGCTGCGCCTGCGCGACATGGCCGGGCTCGTCGTCATCGACTTCATCGACATGGACAACAATTCCAACGTCCGCAAAGTCGAGCGCGCGATGAAGGACGCGTTGAAGGACGATCGCGCCCGTATCCAGGTCGGCCGTATCTCGTCGTTCGGGCTGATGGAGATGAGCCGCCAGCGGCTGCGCACCGGCGTGCTCGAGGCGTCGACCCGCAGCTGCCCGCATTGCGAGGGCACCGGCCTCATCCGCACCGCCTCGTCCGCCGGCCTGTCGGCGCTGCGCATGATCGAGGACGAGGCCGCGCGCGGGCGCGGCTCGCTGCTTAGCCTCCGCGCGTCGCAGGAAGCGGCGTTCTACGTGCTCAACCGCAAGCGCCCCGACATCGCCGAAATCGAGGAGCGCTACGGCGTCCAGGTCGAGATCCTGCCCGACGGCGAGCAGGAGGGCGCGCGGATGACGGTCGAGGCGTCCGGCCCGCCGCCGGCCTATGCCCCGCGCTTCGAGGCGCTGGTCGAGCCGGAGGAGGACGACCTGCCCGAGGAGATCGAGTACGAGGTCGAGGAGGACGGCTTCGAGGAAGCCGGCGCCGAGGAAGTCGACGCCGCGCCGCGACGCGACGGTCGCGCCGAGGCCCGGAGCGAGCCGCGCGAGGACGAGGGCGGGCGCAAGCGCCGCCGCCGTCGCGGTCGCCGCAACCGTGGTCGCGGCGAGGGTGAGGCGGAAGGCGTCGAGGCGGGCGAGTCCGAGGCCGGCG
>CAXTRJ010000099.1:0-9632 GCA_964246585.1 uncultured Sphingomonas sp.
GCAGCACGTCGCGCAGCCTGCCGGTCCGGCCGACCGGCGGCACACCCGCCTATGTCGCGGCGGCGCTGCCCCCGGCCGACCCGCTGCTCGACGCGATCGGGTTCAGCCGGGGGCGCTTCGTCGTCGAGCAGGCCGGCGCCGCGCCGCTCGTCGTCCCCGCCTGGGCCGAGGTCGAGCGCGTGACGGAAGATTGCCGCGGGTAAAGCGCGCCGCGCGAATAGCGCTTGCATCGGCGCGCCTGGTCACTCACATTCGCGGTCGTGGCCAGCCCTGGTCACGATGTCGTTCAACAAGCGAAAGGAGGTGATCCGATGTCTCATGGTTCAGCAGTGAGTTCGGTTCGGTTCGTTCGGGGGACGCGCCGCTAATCCGTCGCGTCGCCGCGGAGGGTATTCTCCTTCAGTCAACGCGGCGGTACATTAGGTGATGCGGTTCGCATGGTCCTCCGGGCTGGAACTCTCCGGCCGCTGACCATGTTGGGAGGTTGTCGGGTCGTCGCGAGACGCCCGGCAACCTCTTTTCACGTGTGGGTATTGTTTCCCATCACGCCTTGGTACCAATCGGATAATCGGTCGTTGCGGGTGTCGGCGACCGGCCGATCCGTTCAGCGGCGACGGCGGTTGCGACGATCCTCGCGCAACTGCTCGCGCGCATCGCGTACGTCCTCGCGCTCTTCGCGGACATCCTCGCGATCACCATATTGCTGGGCGTCGCGCACGTCTTGACGTTGCTCGCGCACCTCCTGCCGGCTTTGACGAACGTCGTCGCGCGATGTGGTGCACGCGGGCAGCGCGACAGCGGCGGCGAGGAGCAACAGGATGGGCAGGCGCATGGTGGTTCTCCAAATCGGTAGCGCGCCAACGTCCCGCGTCACGAAAACGATCCGGCGGGCCGCGACGACCGGTGGCCCCTGCACCGTCAACCGAGCCGACCGATCCGGCCAGGCGACCGGCAAAATATTTCGCGTCGGCTTGCATTTTTGGGAAGCCCGGAAAACCGGCGCGTCGCAGTCCCGCCGGACTTGTCGGACGCCCGATCCGGCGGAACCGGGTGATAGGGCGAGCATTTACGCTCTTGCTCCCGACAGTCGTTTGGCACAATTTCTGGTGGCCAGGCTTGGGGGCGAGCGCAACTAGTGGTAGGCGGGGCGTCGTGATCGGATGATTGCGACGGGATGCGACGCACGGCTTTAACCGCTGGGCGGTCTTATTTTGTTCTCTTCGGCGTGACCGCCCGATGCTAGGTTGTGTCCGCCCCCGAGTCGAACATGGCGGGAACGCCGCGACAGCGTCGAGGGAGTGCCGAGCGATGGATTTCACGGACAGCGAACGAGTGAGCGAGACCATGACCACCGATACGATGACCGCCGACATCGCGACCGCAACGGTCGCGGCTCCCGCTGCGCTTCCCGACAGCCGGTCGATTGCCAAGCCCTATCCGGTCGAGGTCGACCATGGTCGCGATGCGCTCCTGACCGACTTCGGCAAGGAGACGCTGAAGGATCGCTACCTGCTCCCTGGCGAAAGCTACCAGGATCTGTTCGTCCGCGTCGCCTCGGCCTATGCCGACGATGCCGAACACGCCCAGCGGCTTTACGACTACATCTCGCGGCTGTGGTTCATGCCGGCCACCCCGGTGCTGTCGAATGGCGGCACGGGGCGCGGGCTGCCGATCTCCTGCTATCTTAACTCCGTCCCCGACAGCCTAAACGGCATCGTCGACACCTGGAACGAGAATGTCTGGCTCGCCTCGCGCGGCGGCGGCATCGGCACCTATTGGGGCAATGTCCGCGGCATCGGCGAGCCGGTCGGCCTTAACGGCAAGACCAGCGGCATCATCCCGTTCGTCCGCGTCATGGATAGCCTCACGCTGGCGATCAGCCAGGGGTCGCTTCGCCGTGGCTCCGCCGCCGTCTACCTCAACGTCAATCACCCGGAGATTGAGGAATTCCTTGAGATCCGCAAACCCTCGGGCGACTTCAATCGCAAAGCGCTCAACCTCCATCACGGCGTCCTCATCACCGACGACTTCATGGAAGCCGTCCGCGACGGGGCCGAGTGGCATCTGCGTAGCCCCAAGGACCAGTCGATTCGCCAGACGGTCGACGCGCGCTCGCTGTTCCAGAAACTGGTCGAGACCCGGCTCCAGACCGGCGAGCCGTACATCGTCTTCGCCGACCATGTGAATAAAGCGATGCCAAAGCATCACCGCGACCTCGGCCTCAAGGTGTCGACCTCGAACCTGTGCTCCGAGATCACGCTGCCCACCGGCCGCGACCATCTCGGCAACGATCGCACGGCGGTGTGCTGCCTGTCGTCGCTCAACCTGGAAACCTGGGACCAGTGGAAGGACGAGCGCGGCTTCATCGAGGACGTGATGCGCTTCCTCGACAACGTCCTGCAGGACTATATCGACCGCCACGAACCCGGCATGGAGCGCGCCGCCTACAGCGCCGGCCGCGAGCGTTCGGTGGGCCTGGGCGTGATGGGCTATCACAGCTTTCTTCAGGCGCGCGGCCTCGCCTTCGAGGGCGCGATGGCGAAGTCGTGGAATCTCAGGATGTTCAAGCACATCAAGGGCCAAGTCGACGAGGCGTCCATGCAGTTGGCTAGCGAGCGCGGGCCTTGTCCCGATGCCGCCGACATGGGGGTGATGGAGCGGTTCTCCTGCAAGATGGCGATCGCGCCGACCGCGTCGATTTCGATCATCTGCGGCGGCACGAGCGCCTGCATCGAGCCGGTGCCGGCCAACATCTACACGCACAAGACGCTGTCGGGCAGCTTCTCGGTCAAGAACCCGTATCTGGAGCGATTGCTGAGCGACAAGTCGAAGAACTCCGACGCGGTGTGGAACTCGATCCTGGAGCAGGGCGGCAGCGTCCAGCACCTCGACTTCCTGTCGGTCGAGGAGAAGGACTGCTACAAGACCAGCTTCGAGATCGACCAGCGCTGGCTGCTCGAACTCGCAGGCGACCGGACGCCCTATATCGACCAGGCGCAGTCGCTCAACCTATTTATCCCCGCCGACGTCGAGAAATGGGACCTCCTGATGCTCCACTTCCGCGCCTGGGAGCTCGGCATCAAATCGCTTTATTACCTCCGCTCGAAATCGGTCCAGCGCGCCGGGTTCGCCGGGGGCGTCGAGAACGACAACACGCTCGAGAAGCCTAAATACGAGCTGGAAAGCACCGACTACGACGAATGCCTGGCGTGTCAGTAGCGGGCGGCCTCGGCTTGCCCAAGCAAGCCGAGGACTCGCCACGTCGGGCAGCGATCCGGCGCAGCCGGTTCGTCTGACGGCGTGGCGGGGTGAATTGCCCCTCTCTCACCGGGAGAGGGAGGAAGCCGCGCAGCGGCGGAAGGGTGAGGACAGTTGCGGATCTACGCCAACCAGCCGATCGGAACCGTGTCCAAGGCCCGCCAGCTCCGCCGCGAGGCGCCTAAACCCGAACGTCGCCTGCTTCGCGGCTTGCGCGAGGCCTTTCCGAGCCTGAAGTGGCGGCACCAATCACCGCTCTTGCCGTTTTACGCTGACCTTCTCTGTTTCAGCGAAAAGCTGGTCATCGAGGTGGACGGCGATACCCACGTCGAAGCGGAAGCTTACGACGCGAACCGCACCCGCCACATCGAAAGCCAAGGCTACCGCATAATACGGGTCTCGAACAACGACGTGATGGGAAATTTGGAGGGCGTGATTGAGCGAATCTCCCTCTCCTTCCGGGAGAGGGAAGGGGCCCGCCGCGTCAGCGGTGGGAAGGGTGAGGATAGTCCAAAGGAGATGGGCAGCGCCGCCGAGGCGACCCTGCCCTCACCCTTCCGCGCCTGCGGCGCTCCCTCCCTCTCCCAAAAGGAGAGAGAATTGTGACCCTACGCCTCCTCCTCGAACTCGACCGCGTTGGCACCCGTCGCGCTCAGCCGGACCGCGCCCGCCTCGATCTCGGCGACGAGACCCATCGAGATGTAATGATGCTTGCCGCCCTGCCCGTCCTCGGTCTGGGGCGAATCGTTCTTGGTCAGCTTGATGCGGTCGCCGTCCACCTTGTCGACGGTGCCGACATGGACGCCGTCGGCGCCGATGATTTCCATGTGCTCGGTGATCTCGCTCGGGTCGACCATGTCGCGTCTCCTTCGTTGATGACCCCCGCCCAACGCATTTCACCGGAGATGGTCGCATGACCTACGGCGTCGTCGTCATGTACCTGGTCGCGGCGGTCGCCACGGTCGCCGGCGTCCTCCTGCTTCTGCGCCTGCGCTCGGCGACGATCACCGAGCGCAAGGTCTACGCTTATCGCATGATCGGCATCATGCTCGCCTCGCTCGGCATCGTGCTCGCCATGTCGGCGACGGCGATGTGGTCGTGGAGCATGGAAGCGTGACCGTCCCCTTCTCAATCCCCAATCATCCGGAGTAATCCCATGTCGCTCACCGAAGCCCGCAAGCAATACAAGCCCTTCGAATACCCTTGGGCGTTCGAGTTTTGGAAGCGTCAGCAGCAGCTCCATTGGCTCCCCGAGGAGGTGCCGCTGGGCGAGGATTGCCGTGACTGGGCGCAGAAGCTCTCCGACCACGAGCGCAACCTGCTGACGCAGATCTTCCGCTTCTTCACCCAGGCCGATGTCGAGGTGCAGGACTGCTACCACGACAAATATGGCAGCGTGTTCAAGCCGACCGAGATCAAGATGATGCTAACCGCGTTCTCCAACATGGAGACGGTCCACATCGCCGCGTACAGCCACCTGCTCGACACCATCGGCATGCCCGAGAGCGAGTATGGCGCGTTCCTCGAATATGCCGAGATGAAGGACAAGCACGACTTCATGGGCCAGTTCGGCGTGTCGAACGACGAGGATATCGCCCGCACGCTGGCGATGTTCGGCGGCTTCACCGAAGGGGTACAGCTGTTCGCCTCGTTCGCGATGCTGATGAATTTCCCGCGCTTCAACAAGATGAAGGGCATGGGGCAGATCGTCACTTGGTCGATCCGCGACGAAAGCCTGCACTGCGAAGGCATCATCAAGCTGTTCCACGCCTTCACGCAGGAACGCGGCTGCCTGACCAAGGCGGTCAAGGACGACATCGCCGACGTCTGCCAGACGACGATCCGCCTGGAGGACGCATTCATCGATTTGGCGTTCGAGATGGGCCCGGTCAACGGCATGACGCCAAAAGAGATCAAGAAGTACATCCGCTACATCGCCGACTGGCGGATGGGGCAATTGGGGCTGAAGCCGATCTACATGATCGACGAACACCCCCTCCCCTGGCTCGCCCCGATGCTCAACGGCGTCGAGCACGCCAACTTCTTCGAGCAACGCGCGACGGAGTATTCGAAGGCCGCGACCAAGGGCCAGTGGAACGAGGTCTGGTCGAGCTTCGACAAGCGCCAGACGGCCAAGAAGGGCCCGGCGGCGAACGAGGATGTCGACGAGGGCCGCGACATGTTCGCGGCGGCGGAATAAGCGGCCCAATCGCGCCGCGACCGGTCCGAGAGGCACCGGCCGCGGCGCGGAGCGCGGGCTTGACCGAGTTCCGACCCGCTGTACGGTGACGCTCTCGGCAACAGGCGAATTTGATCGGTGCCAGAGACCTACAAGATCTTTATCGGTGGCGGCGGCGACGACTGGATCAGCCACATCGTCGAAATTACACCGATGAGTATCGCCAGCGAAATCCGACATTTCAGTGCCGTTATTTTAGCTGGAGCGCCGACCTGGCGATCGCGAGTCTGTTAGGGGCGATCCCGCGCGACGCCAATCTCACCATTGTCGGACACAGCTATGGTGCGGACGCGGCGTTCTCGCAGATACAACAAAGCCGACCGGTTAACACGCTGATCAGCATCGATCCAGTTGGCCGCCTTCGTCCTTCCTGGGTGTCGATCCGGTCCAGATGCTATAGGTGGCTGAACGTCCGTGCCGAGCCTACGCCTGCGAACCGATCCGTCGACGACACGATCGCCGCGATAGGAGGCAAATACCCGCGTCCGCCCGGGCCTGGTCAACCAGGAGCTCCCGACTACTCTCTAGTCGTCGACACCAAGCATGGTAATTTCAATGTGATGATGCGGGCAACGGCCAGAAACGGGGTCAGCGGCAGATCGCTTCTGGGTGGCAACAGTGTCTCGTGATCACGCGCGAAAGCCGCGTTGGTTGCGCCGACTGCTGATCGCGTCGACCATCCTGATCGGTGCACTTGCCCTGACCATCTGGCTTGTCTTTCCCTGGCGCTACATCGGTGGCGTCGTCGTCGAGGAAGCGCGCGTGCTCGCCCCCGGTGAGCGCGATGGATCGCGCAAGCCCGCCATTCTCGCCACCCCACGCCGCATCGCCGTCACCTTTTTGACACCGCCCGACCTCGCCGTACTGCGCGCCGACATCGACGCGGGCTTCATCACCGCCAAGCTGTTCGCCTGCGACGAGAGCGGGACATCCACCCGGGAAGTTATCACTCCGGCTGTCGGGTATCTGAGCGATAACGGCCGCGTTCGCGCTCTGCCCGCCGCAGCGCGCGACGGCAATCGACGGTATCGCTACCTCGCGATGTTCGACGATCGCCTCACGCGACAGGTCGACCATCAATTTCAGATCGTCCCCGCAAGCGAGGCGGCCGGCGGCCTGTGCTTCGCGCTCGACGGCAGTAGCATGTGGGCGGGGAAGCTCTGGTCGAACAAGGTGCCGCTTGCCCTAAACGATCGTCGGGGCTGACTACGATAGCGACAGGCGAGGACGACGAAGCGTCGAAGAACGTCACGTAGGCCAAGTAGGCCGCCGAGGACGCGCGGACTTTGTGATCGAGTCAGCGCGGCTCAACCATCAAGCGGAGACGCGCTCGCGGTTCTCCGCCAGTGCTCGCGGCCGGACCGGCGCTCCCGCGATCCAGACCCCCTTCACCGCACCGGCGCGGTCCATTCGGACAAGATCGGCGCGAGCGCCCGCCGCGATCGTTCCGTACCGGGGTGCGACGCCTAGGAACCGTGCCGGCGCCGTCGCGGCCATGATCGCCGCGTCCGCCACCGAGACGCCGGTCATCGCCACGGTGTTGGCGACCGCCGTCGCCATGTCGAGGTCGGCCCCGGCCAGCGTGCCGTCGGATCCGAAGCACACGCCGCCGCGCGCGACGATCGTGCGGCCGTTAAGCTGGAACGTCTTTTGGAGCGACCCGACCGTCGGCATCGCGTCCGACACCAGCATGAACCGGTCGATCGGCTTGGCGCGCAGCGCGATCCTGAGCGCGACGGGGTCGACGTGGTGGCCGTCGACGATGATGCCGACATAGCTCGACCGGTCGTCCAGCGCCGCGCCGACCACCCCCGGCGCGCGGTGCTTCAATGGCGACATCGCGTTGAACAGATGCGTGAAGCCGGTGACGCCGGCGTCCAACGCCGCGCGCATCGTCGGATAGTCGGCGTCGGTATGCCCCGCCGCGACGATCACCCCGGCCCGCACCAACGACCGGATGTCGTCGGTCGTGCACAACTCGGGCGCGAGCGTGACCAGCGTCCGCCCGCGCTTCAGCCCGGACAGCAGCGCGATGCTGGCCGGGTCGAGCCGACGGAACTTCGCCGGGTCGTGGATGCCTTTGCGGGCGACGTTGATGAATGGACCCTCGATATGGATGCCGAGCACCCCCGGCACGCCGTCGGCGATCGCCGCCTCGACCGCGCGCATCGCCGCGTCGATCACCGCCAAGTCGTCGCTGATCAGCGTCGGCAGGAAGCCCGTCGTGCCATAGGCCGCGTGGGCCGCGCCAATGGCGGCGATCGTCTCGACCGTCGGCGCGTCGTTGAACAGAACGCCGCCGCCGCCATTCACCTGCGTGTCGATAAACCCGGGCAGCAGATAGTCGCCGCCCAGGTCGATCGTGACGACATCGCCCCCCGCCGGTTCGTCGCCGATCGCGGCGATCGTATCGCCGGCGACGGTCAGCGTCGCGCCCTCCAGCAAACCCTCCGGCGTGGCGATCCGCGCGTCGACGAAGCTGATCCTGCTCACCGGACTGATCATAGGGTCGAGGTCACTTTATTGAGATGGGGCGGCACGTCAGGGTCGAACCCGCGCGAAAGCGACAACGCATTGGCGTACCGATAAAAGCTCTGCACCATCAGGATCGGCTCCACCGCCGGCAACGCGCGCATCGCCGGCAGCGATCCACCGTTGACGCACGCGTCGGCCAGCGCGACCGCCGCGCCGCGCCCGCGAAACTCCTCGGCGACCGCGCGCACCCCGTCGCCGGCCTCGTCGCAGGTGGCGAAGGCGAGGATGGGGAAGCCCTCGCCGACGATCGCCATCGGGCCGTGACGGACCTCCGCCGAGGAGAACGCCTCGGCGTGCAGCCCGCACGTTTCCTTCAGCTTCAGCGCCGCCTCCTGCGCGATCCCGAAGCTGTAACCGCGACCGATGACGAACAGGCTGCGCCCATCCTTCGCCAGCGACAGCGCCGGCGACCAATCGAGCTGAAAGGCCTGCGCCAATTGCCGTGGAAGGGCGTCCAGCGCGGCCGAGAGCTCGGCATTCCCCGACCAGGCGGCGACCAGTGCCGCCGCGCCGACGAGCGAGGCGATGTACGACTTGGTCGCGGCGACCGAGCGTTCCGGCCCGGCCATCAACGGTAGGGTGACGTCGGCCAGCGCCGCCAGGGGGGAGTCAATATCGTTGACCAGCGCCACGACCAGCGCGCCGCCGTCGCGGTGCGCCCGCACGGTCGCGAGCAGGTCCGGGCTGCGTCCCGATTGCGAGATCGCCAGGCAGAGGCTGCCGGGCGCGGTGGTCACCGTCGCGCCATAGATCGACGCCACCGACAGCGCGGCCGAGACGGTCGGGATGCCGCAATAGGTCTCGATCAGGTATTTGGCATAGGTCGCGGCATGGTCGGACGACCCGCGCGCGCAGGTGGTGACCACAACCGGTGGCCGTTCGCGCAGCCGCTGGGCCAGCGCCTCGATCGCCGCGCGGTTGCCCGCCAGGAAACGCGCCGCCGCCGCGCCAGCCTCTCCGGCCTCGCGAAACATCAACGTCGCCTCGGGGTCGCGCTTTACTACGCCTGGAATGAGTGTCGCCTCGTCGATCATCGCTCAATGCCTTCGCTCGCCGCGCGGGCGAGCAGGATCGCGCCCTCCACGGCATCGTGACGTCGCTCGGCCAGGACTCCGCGCGCCCACGGGCTCAGCCACAGTCGCAGATGCTCCGCCATCCCGCCGACCAGGCAGATGCGCGCCGCGCCGATCTCGCCGAGCCGCGCCATCATCGCCTCGACCTCCGCCACCGACCGCCGCAGCAGCGCGAGCGCGACCTTGTCGCCCTCGGCCGCGTGCGACATCACCAGCGGCGCGAGCGTGCCATAGTCGCGCGGCCGCGCCGACGTGGTCCACGTCACGACCGCGCCGGCCGTCCCGCCCAGCGCGTCCCACACCGCGCCGGTCAGCGCGCTCTCTGCGCCCAGTCCGTCGCGACCGTCGAGCGTCGCGGTGACCGCGTGACGCCCCAGCGACGCGGCCGATCCCTTGTCGTCGACCTCGAACCCCCAGCCGAATATCGGGATGCCGCGCCCCTCGACGAGCGCATAGGCGGCGCTGCCGGTGCCGGTGATCAGGATCGCCCCGTCCCCGCCGGCGAAGGCGCCGAGACAGGCGATGTG
>CAXTRJ010000100.1:0-9618 GCA_964246585.1 uncultured Sphingomonas sp.
CGCCTGGATCCCGGCGGCAGCGGCGGCGGTGCTGGCGCTGCTCCCGGTCGCGCTGGTCCGGGCGGCTCCGTCCCAAGCGGTCGCGGTCGCCGGCGCGGAACCGTTCAGCGAGGCGCGATTGGCGGCGCTGCGCGCCGAGGGCCGCCCGGTGTTCGCCTATTTCACCGCCGACTGGTGCTTGACGTGCAAGGTCAATGAAAAGGCGGCGATCGAGACGGAGGCGGTCGCCGGCGCGTTCGATCGGGGCAAGGTCGCGGTGCTGGTCGGCGACTGGACCGACGGCGACCCGGCGCTCGGGCGCTTCATCGAACGACATAACCGCGCCGGGGTGCCTTTGTACCTGTGGTACGCGCCGGGGTCGGGCGAAGCGCGGGTCTTGCCGCAACTGCTGACGCGGGGCATGCTGACCGACTTGCCGGGCGAACGGGGCTAGGAGACGAGCCATGCGCTATTGGACGGGTGTGACGGTGTTGCTGGCGGCGGTGACGACGCCGGCGTCGGCGCAACAGGCGACCGGCGCGCTCGCGGGGGATTTCCGCCTGACCGACGCCGACGGGAAGGCGGTTCGGCTCGCCGACTATCGCGGCCGGACGGTGGTACTGGAGTGGAATAATCCCGGCTGCCCCTACGTCCAGAAGCATTACAGCAGCGGCAACATGCAGCGGACGCAGGCCGCCGCACGCGCGGGCGGGGCGGTGTGGCTGTCGATCAACTCGGGGGCGCCGGGCAAGCAGGGCCATATGACCGGGCCGGAGGCAAAAGCCTTTGTCGCCAAGGCCAAGGCGCGGCCGAACGCCTATCTGCTCGATCCCGCCGGCCGGGTCGGGCGCGGCTACGCCGCCAAGACGACGCCGCACCTCTACGTCGTCGATCCCGCCGGCAAGCTGGTCTACCAGGGCGCGATCGACAGCAAGCCGACCGCCGACGCCGCCGACATCGCCACCGCGCAGAACTATGTCCTGGCGGCGCTGGAGGACCTCCGCGCGAACCGCGGCGTCCAGGTGGCGGAGTCGCGGCCCTATGGCTGCTCGGTAAAGTACGCCGACTGACGATGACGAAATCACCGCCGTTCGACGAGATCATGGGGGCGGGCGGCGACACGGTCCGGACGGAGCTCGCCGCGCTCGGCGCCTGGCTGAGCGACACCTCGACGGGCGAGCTGCGCCGGCGCCAGCAATCGGCGGAGGCGACCTTCCGGCAGCTCGGCATCACCTTTGCCGTCTATGGCGACGACGCCGCCGGCGAGCGGATCATCCCGTTCGACATCGTGCCCCGCGTGTTCCTGGCCGACGAATGGTGCCGCCTGTCCGAGGGGCTGGTGCAGCGGGTCGAGGCGATCAACTGCTTTCTCGACGACATTTATGGCGAGCGGCGTATCCTGAAGGAAGGCGTGCTGCCCGCCGACCTCGTGCTCGGCAACGCGCAATTCCGCCCGGAGATCGCCGGGATGCGCCCGCCGCACGGCATCTGGGCGCACATCTGCGGCATCGACCTGGTCAGGACGGGCCCCGACGACTTCTTCGTCCTGGAGGACAACGCCCGCACCCCCTCGGGGGTCAGCTACATGCTCGAGAACCGCGAGGCCATGCTCCGACTCTGTCCCGAGCTATTCCGCGACCTCCGCGTCGCGGCGGTCGACAGCTACCCCGACCGGCTGCTCGAGACGATGAAATCGGTCGCGCCCGACGGCTGCGGCGCCAGCCCGGTGTGCGTCGTCCTGACACCGGGACATTACAACTCGGCTTATTACGAGCACAGCTTCCTCGCCGATACGATGGGGGTCGAGTTGGTCGAGGCCGCCGACCTGGTGGTCGACGACGACGTGGTCTGGATGCGGACCATCGCCGGCCGCGTGCGGGTCGACGTGATCTATCGCCGGATCGACGATGATTATCTCGATCCGCTGGTGTTCCGCGCCGATTCGATGCTGGGCGTGCCGGGGCTGATCGCCGCCTATGCCGCCGGGAACGTCGCGATCCTCAATGCGCCAGGCAACGGCATCGCCGACGACAAGGCGATCTACAGCTACATGCCCGACATCGTCCGCTTCTATGCTGGGGGCGAGCCCAAGCTGCCCAATGTCGAGACGTGGCGGTGCCGCGAACCTGACGCGTTGCGCTACGTGCTCGACCACCTGGAGGAGCTCGTCGTCAAGCTGGTCGACGGCTCGGGCGGCTACGGGATGCTGGTGGGGCCGACCGCGAGCCGGGCCGAGATCGAGGCTTTCCGGGCCGCGCTCGTCGCCGAGCCGCATCGCTACATCGCGCAGCCGACGTTGGCATTGTCGACCGTGCCGACGCTGGACGAGACGGGGTTGGCGCCGAGGCATGTCGATTTCCGGCCCTTCGTGCTGACCGGATCGAAGGGGGTGCAGGTGGTCCCGGGTGGGCTGACGAGAGTGGCGCTGCGTGAGGGATCGCTGGTGGTGAATTCGAGCCAGGGCGGCGGGACCAAGGACAGCTTCGTCTTGATCGACGACGGCACGGGCCAGTCCCAGTCGATCGGCGGGATGACGCAGAGCCAGGGAATGCGCGTCTGATGCTGTCGCGCACCGCCTCCTCGCTTTATTGGCTCGGCCGCTATTTCGAGCGGGCGGACTTCATCGCGCGGCTGGTCGAGGCGACCGTGCGGCTCGACGTGCTGTCGCCCCGGCCCGCCGGCGAGGCGGCGTGGGTTTCGGCTTTGGCCGTGACGGAGTCGGAGACTAGCTTCGCGGCCGGGGGGGCGAACCCCACGCAGAGCAACGTCGCGCGGTTCTTGACGATGGACATGGGCCATGCGGGGTCGATCGTCCGCTGCCTCGACATGGCGCGGAGCAACGCGCGCGCGGTTAGGACCGCGCTGACCCGCGAGGCCTGGACCGCGATCAACCGCGCCTGGATGATCTTCGACCACCGCGTCGCCACCGGCGGGGCGGCGGCGACGCTGAACCTGATGGAGCAGGTCAAGAACGAGACGCGCGGCTTCGAGGGCGCGGTGCACCGGATGCTGCGCAACCAGACGACCTGGTTCATCCGGTTGGGCCAGGCGGTCGAGCGCGCCGACAATACCGCGCGGCTGGTCGACGTGAAATACCACCTGCTGCTGCCCGCCGGCGAGCCGGTCGGCGGCATCGTCGACCGCGACCAGTGGACGACCCTCCTGCAGACGGTGTCGGCGGTGACCGCCTATCGCTGGCTCTATTCCGAAGGGCTGAGGCCCGCCGACGTCATCGACCTGCTGATCGCCCGGCCCGAACTACCGCGCAGCCTGGCCGCGTCGGTCGAGGAGACGATGGAGGTGCTGGGCCTGCTGGCGAAGCGTACGGGCGAGCATGGCGAGGCCGACCGCATGGCCCGCGCCCGCGCCGGGCGGCTGGCCAAGACGCGATCGAGCGCGGTGATCGCGGGCGGCCTGCACGAGTTCCTCCAAGCCTTCATCGCCGAAAACGACAAGCTGCATTCCGCGATCGGGCGGCAGTTCAAGTTCACCTGATGCGGCTGTCGGTCGACCATCGCACGGTGTACCGCTTCACCGCGCCGCAGGGGCGATTGGTGCAGATGTTGCGGCTGACGCCGGAGAACACGCACGATCAGACGGTCGCGTCGTGGCGGATCGACGTCGACCACGACGCGCGGATGCGGCACGGGCGCGACGGCTTCGGTAACGCGGTGACGATGCTGTATGTCGACGGGCCGCTCGACGGCATCGAGATCGCGGTCGCCGGCGAGGTGCTGACCAGCCACTCGGACGGCGTCCTGCACGGGACGCACGAGCCGCTGCCGCCAGCGGTGTTCCTGCGATCGACCGACGCGACCGCGCCCGACGCGGCGCTGTCCGCCTTTGCCGCCGAGGCGAGCGGGGCCGACCCGTTATCGCGACTCCACGCGCTCAATCGGACGCTGCACGACCGGTTCACGCTCGATCGTGGGCGACCCGAGCCGGGCCTTACCGCCGCGGCGGCGTTCGCCCGAGAGGCGGCGACGCCGCGCGACATGGCGCAGATGTTCGTCGCGGCGGCGCGCCTCGTCGGCAGCCCGGCGCGCTATGTCTCCGGCTACTGCGTCGCCGCGTTCGAAGGCGCGCACCGGCCGACGCCGCACGGCTGGGCGGAGGCGCATGTCGACGGGATCGGCTGGATCGGGTTCGACCCATGTTTCGGCCTGTCGCCGGAGGACGGGTATGTCCGCGTCGCGGCGGCGCTAGACGCGGCGGGCGCGGCCCCGGTGGCGGGTTCGCGGCTGGGCGAGGGGGAAGAGGTGCTCGACGTCGACGTCAGCGTAATGCGGGAGGGGTGACCCTTCCCGACCGGTGATGGGGTCAGATCAGACCCGTCGCCACGGGCCTCGGCGGCGGCGGCCCGTCCAGTTCCGCGTCGCTGACGCGTCGCCAGCCGGTCGGGCCGAGCAGCTCGATCGGGCGGTAGCGCGTCTTGTAGGCCATGCGCGCCGAACCCTTTACCCAATAGCCGAGATAGACGTGAGGGAGCCCGGCGTCGCGGGCGCGGGCGATGTGGTCCATGATGATGAAGTTGCCCAGCCCCGGCCGATCCTCGTCATCGGCGGCGAAGAAGCTGTAGATCATCGACAAGCCGTCGGCCTGACGGTCGGTCAGGCAGGCGCCGACCAGTCGGCCGAGCGCGCCGTTCCTGCCCTTTTCGCGATACTCGACGATCAGCGAGTTGACCGGCGAGTGCTCGACCATGTCGGCGTAATCCTCCTCGTCCATCCCCGCCATGCCGCCGCCGGGGTGTCGCGTCGACAGATAGCGGCGGAGCAGCTGGTATTGCTCGTCGGTGGCCCAGGCGCGGCAGGCGGTGACGACGAGATCCTCGTGACGGCGCAGCAGCTTGCGCTGGGTGGCGTTGGGCTGGAACTCGGGCGTGACGACGCGGACCGAGACGCAGGCCGAACAGCCCGCGCAGCTGGGGCGATAGGCCACCGCCTGGCTGCGGCGGAACCCGATCCGGCCGAGCGCGTCGTTGAGTTCGCCGGCGTGGGGCCCGACCAGCTCGGTGAACACCTTGCGCTCCTGCCGGCCCGGCAAATACGGGCACGGCGACGGGCTGGTGACGAAGAAGCGCGGGAAGCGGAACGGCGCGGTCACCGGTTGGTCGGTCCTGTGGCTGGCGGGCGGCGCCCGGGGTCGATCACCCTATGAATCGCGCAAGCCATTCTGAAAAGCGGCTTTACCATCAATCGGGGTTAACGCCGTCGATCAAGCTCGCGATCGTCACGCGAGCTCGACCGGGCTGGCCTCATAGCCGGCGACCTGCAGCGCCGCCATCAGGCGGTCGAGATGGGCGCGGTCGCGCGTCTCGCATTCGATGTCGGTGATCAGCCCCTTGGCCGGCAGCGTGGTGAAGACGCGCTGATGATAAACCTCGATGATGTTAACGCGTTCCTGGTCGAAGATCCGCGCGACGTTGAACAGCGCGCCCGGCTGATCCTGCAACCGGATGCGCAGGCGGGCGAGCCTGCCCGAGCGGGCGAGGTCGCGGAGCAGGACGTTGGCGAGGAGGCGGGTGTCGATGTTGCCGCCGCATAGCACGACGCCGACCGTCCGGCCCTTGAACCGCTCGGGATAAGCGAGCAGCGCGGCGAGCCCGGCCGCGCCGGCGCCCTCGACCACCGTCTTCTCGATCTGGAGCAGCAGGCTGACCGCCTCCTCCAGCCGGCGTTCGGACACCAGGACGATGTCGTCGACCAGCTCGGCGACCATGCGGCTGGTGATGCCGCCGGGTTCCTTGACCGCGATCCCCTCCGCCAGCGTGTCGCCGGCGCAGGGCAGGTCGGTGCCGTTAATCCGGTTGTACATCGACGGGAACAGCTCGGCCTCGACGCCGACAACCTCGATCGGGCGGTCGTGGGCGCGGGCGACGACGCCCATGCCGGAGATAAGGCCGCCGCCGCCGATCGGCGTCACCAGCGTGTCGATCGCGGGAACGTCGGCAAGCATCTCGATCGCGGTGGTGCCTTGGCCGGCGATGATGCGCGGATCGTCGAACGGGTGGATGAAGGTGTAGCCCTGCCGCGCCTCGAGCACGCGGGCATGGGCATAGGCCGAATCGAACGTGTCGCCTTCCAGGATGACGCTGGCGCCATGGCCTTCGGTCTGGACGATTTTCACCGTCGGCGTGTTGCGCGGCATGACGATGGTCGCGGGGATGCCGAGACGGTGGGCGTGGTAGGCGAGCCCTTGCGCGTGATTGCCCGCCGACGCGGCGATGACCCCCTTCGCGCGGGCGGCCGCGTCGAGCTGCAGCAGCGTGTTGAGCGCGCCGCGCTCCTTGTAGGCGGCGGTGAACTGGAGATTCTCGAACTTCAGGTACACCGTCGCGCCGGTCATCTGCGACAGGGTGCGGCTGATCAGCGTCGGGGTGCGGACGATCGCGTCTGCGATGCGGGCGTGGGCGGCCCGTACATCGGCGAGGGTGACGGGGAGATCGGGCGCGGTCGGGACGGGTCGGGTGGCCATGGCGCCGGGCTAGACCATCTGGCGCGACGGGGGAACAGCGGTTAGGCGCGGGCCATGGCACGGATCGCATTCATCGGGACGGGCGTGATGGGCGCGCCGATGGCGGGGCGTCTCGCGGCGGCGGGGCACGAGGTCACCGTTTACAACCGGACGCGGGCAAAGGCCGAGGCGACCGGGCTCGTGGTCGCGGCGACCCCGGCCGAGGCGGCTAACGGGGCTGACGCGGTGTTCACCTGCGTCGGCAACGACGACGACCTCGCCGCCGTGACGCTCGGCGACGAGGGTGCGTTCGCGGCGATGCGGCCGGATGCCGTGTTCGTCGATCACACCACCGTCTCGGCCAGCATCGCGCGGCGGCTAGCCGAGGCGCGCCCGCTCGTCGTCGACGCGCCGGTGTCGGGCGGGCAGGCGGGCGCGGAGAAGGGCGCGCTGTCGATCATGTGCGGCGGATCGGCGGAGGCGGTCGCGGCGGCCGAGCCGTTGATGCGGGCCTATGCCGCGCGCATCGTCCATGTCGGCGGGCCGGGGGCGGGACAGCAGACCAAGATGGTCAACCAGATCGCCATCGCCGGCGTCCTCCAGGGATTGAGCGAGGCGCTGCGGTTCGCGCAGGCGAGCGGCCTCGACCTGCCCCGCGTGTTCGAGGCGGTGTCGGGCGGGGCGGCGCAAAGCTGGCAGATGAACAATCGCTGGGAGACGATGGCGGAGGACCGGTTCGACTTCGGCTTCGCGGTCGACTGGATGAGGAAGGATCTGGGGCTGGCGCTAGACGAGGCCAGGCGCAACGGCGCGACGCTGCCCGTCGCGGCGCTGGTCGACCAATTCTACGCCGAAATACAGGGGATGGGCGGCGCGCGGCAGGATACCAGCGCGCTGGTGAGGAGATTGCCCAAGTGAGTGGTCAGACCGTCACCCCAGCGAAGGCTGGGGTCGCCCAGATCCGGACAAATCGGCGTCCCAGCCGAGAGCGGTCCCAGCCTTCGCTGGGACGACGAGTGGTGGTCGGGGCGCTCCTTGGCCTCGCGTCGCTACCCGCCCCCGCGCTGGCCGACGCGCTGGTCGAGAACGTCAACGGCGTGACGCTCGACAAGGATGGCAAGGTCGTCCGCTTCACCGGCCTCCTCATGTCGCTCGACGGCAAGGTCACGCGGCTGCTGTCCGCCCGCGACAAGCGGCCGGAGAAGCTCGACTGGCGCGCCGACATGAAGGGGCGCGTGCTGCTGCCCGGTTTCATCGACGCGCATGGCCATGTCGTGGAATTGGGTTTCGCGGCGCTGTCGCTCGACCTGTCCGACACGCGCTCGCTGGCCGAGGCGCAGGCCAGGATCGCCGCCTATGCCGCCGCCAACCCGGACCGCAAATGGATCATCGGCGGCGGCTGGAACCAGGAGCGCTGGAGGCTAGGTCGCTTTCCGACTGCGGCCGAGATCGACCAGGTCGTCGGCGACCGGCCGGTGTGGCTGAGCCGCGCCGACGGCCATGCCAGCTGGGGCAACTCGGCCGCGCTGGCGGCGGCGGGGGTCACCGCGGCGAGCGTGTCGCCCGCGGGCGGGCGGATCGAGAAGGTCGGCCGGGAACCGTCGGGCGTGTTCGTCGACGCGGCGCAGGCGCTGGTGCAGAAAGCGGTGCCGCCGCCGCTGGCCAAGGATCGCAACGCCGCGTTCCTGAAGGCGCAGGAGATGCTGCTCGGCTACGGCATCACCGCCACCGCCGACATGGGCACGTCGGTCGACGACTGGATGACGTACCGCCGCATGGGCGACATTGGCGCGCTGCGGGTGCGGATCATGAGCTATGGCCTGGGCATCGAGACGATGAGCCAGATCGGCGGAACGGGGCCGACGCCGTGGCTGTACGGCGACCGGCTGCGGCTGAACGGGGTCAAGCTGTACGGCGACGGCGCGCTCGGCTCGCGCGGCGCGTGGCTGAAGGCGCCCTATGCCGACGCGCCGGGGCAGAGCGGGCTCGGCTTCCTGACCAACGACCAGCTCAGCAACCTGATGAGCCGCGCGGCGATGGACGGGTATCAGGTCGCGGTCCACGCGATCGGCGACCGCACCGACGCGCAGGTGCTCGACGCGATCGACGAACTCTCGGAAACCTACAAGGGCGACCGGCGCTGGCGCGTCGAGCACGCCCAGATCGTCGATCCCGCCGACCTGCCGCGCTTCGGCCGGCACGGCACGATCGCGTCGATGCAGCCGACCCACCAGACGTCAGACCGGACCATGGCGGAGGCGCGGCTGGGGCCTGAGCGTCTGGCGGGAGCCTATGCCTGGGGCGCGATGCTCCGCAACGGCGGGCGGCTGGCGTTCGGGTCGGACTTCCCGGTCGAGCGGCCCGACCCCTTCGCCGGATGGGCGGCGGCGTTCACCCGGCAGGACGCGGATGGCCAGCCGTTCGGCGGGTGGCGGCCGGAGGAGGCGGTGACACGCGAACAGGCGTGGCGCGCGTTCACCTCCGACGCGGCCTATGCCGGGTTCGCCGAGACTAAGTTCGGCAGCCTGCAGGTCGGGCAGCGCGCCGATTTCATCATCGTCGACCGCGATCCGACGCTGGCCTCACCCACCGAGCTGCGTGCGACAAAGGTGCAGGAGACGTGGGTCGGCGGCGAAAAGGTGTGGGAGCGGAAGTGATCCGATCGCGCCCTAGTGGCGGTGCTCGGTCTTCAATCGATAGCGTCCATCGGCATAGCCGGTGAACAGCCCGGAGATCGCCGGATGGTCGACCGGCTCGTCGCTGTCGTCGGGGACCAGGTTCTGCTGGCTGACATAGGCGACATAGGTCGACTCGGTATTCTCGGCGAGCAGGTGGTAGAAGGGCTGGTCCTTGCGCGGGCGGATCCCTTCTGGGATCGCGTCGTACCATTCCTGGCTGTTGGCGAACACGGGATCGACGTCGAAGATGACGCCGCGGAAATCGAACATCCGATGGCGGACGACGTCGCCGATGGTGAAGCGCGCGTGGGCGATCGCGGGGGCGGCGATGGCGGCGGCGGGAACGGTGCTGTCGTGACGGGGCATGAGCGCAATCTAATGGTTCCGCCGCGTCGCACAAGCGCGACGCGCGCCCGTCGGTCACGCTTGCCCCGTGCGGGCGATTGGGTTAGGGGCTCGCCCGCGACCGCCGTCTTGGCGGTGCGGAGGAAGTTGGACACCGAGA
>CAXTRJ010000101.1:0-9585 GCA_964246585.1 uncultured Sphingomonas sp.
CCTTTACGCCCGCGCCGTCGGCATGACCGTCGCGCGCATCGTCTCGATCGGGGAGGCCGGGCAGGACGAGGGCGGCCCCAACCCGCCGATGCCGATCGCGCGCATGGTCGCCGCCGATGCGCCGACGCCGATCGCGGCCGGCGAACAGGACGTCGATGTCACCTTGTCGGTGCGGTTCCTGCTGCGCTGACCATGCGAAAAGGGCCGCCCGGATCGCCCGGACGGCCCTTTCCTCCCTGCGTGACGATGGCCGCAGTTAGCGGACACGCCCGCGACGAACGAGGTTGACGATCGCCAAAAGGATGATCGCACCCACCAGCGAAACGAGGAACGAGGTAATGTTGAGCGGCGCGTTGTTGATCGAACCGCCGCTGATGATCAGCCCGCCGATGAACGCGCCGACGATGCCGACGATGATGTTGAGGAAGATGCCCTGCTGCGCGTCGGTCCGCATGACCAGGCTCGCGAGCCAGCCGATGACGCCGCCTACGACCAGCCAGATGAGTAGATTGATCATTGCCCTGTCCCTCTGTTGCACCCGACGTTGCGGGCGATGGCGGGAAGACTCGCGAGAGGGGTCGATTGTTCCGTTGGCGTTTTGACTTATGTTGCTCTGACGGCCGTCAGTACTTCTGCTGGCGCTCGTACAGCGACTTGTAGTGCTGGATGCGCGTGACGCGCAGGCCCGGCATCCCGGACCGGTCGATCGCGCGCTGCCACCCGGCGAACTCCTCGACGGTCAGCCGGTAGCGTTCGCACACCTCGTCGACCGAGAGCAGCCCGCCATTGACCGCGGCGACCACCTCCGCTTTCCGCCGCACGACCCAGCGGGTGGTCTCGGGCGGGGGCAGCGTGGCGAGCGTCAGCGGCTCTCCCAATGGCCCGATCACCTTGGCGGGGCGGATTTTCTGGTTCTCGATCATCGTCTTGCCTCAACTCGGGGCGGGAACCCCGATCTCTGTTCAATCAGCTATCACGGCGAGCTTGAACGCCCACTGAAACGGCTCGGTAAACGCGGTCTTCATTCAACGCGCCAGCGGACGATCGCGACCGCGACCGCGCCGTTGAAGGCGCCGCACACCGGGCGGAACAGCGTGTCGTCGGTGACGTGGTACGCGCCGTCGGCGACCTGCGCCGCCGCCGTCGCGCTCGCCGCCTGACGCGCCGCCACGCCGACCATCAGCACCGCGAGGTCGTGCGGCAGCACGGCGAGCTCGGTCGCGCCGTCGCCCCAGGGCTCGAGCGACCGATCGAACGGGCGGTGCAGGGGGAAACTCAGGTCCAAGCGCGTCTCTTTTCGAATGGCGCGGCGACACCGCGGTCCTTCCCTCTAGGCCGGGGGTCTGAAACTGCGGTAAAGCGGCCGCGAACCTTTCGGTAAGACGGGTTACTTTGCGAAGGCGTTCCCACGCGCCTATGTGCGGCGGCGATGACCACCCCGGATTTCCAGCTCGGCCCCGACCCCCGGGGCAAGCGCATCGTCGTCGCCATGTCGGGCGGCGTCGACAGCTCGGTCGTGGCGGCGCTGGCCGCCGCGACCGGGGCGGAGACGATCGGCGTCACGCTGCAGCTATATGATCACGGCGAGGCGGTCGGGCGCGCCGGCTCCTGCTGCGCCGGGCGCGACATCCGCGACGCCCGCGCCGTATGCGACCGGCTCGGCATCGCGCACTATATCTTCGATCACGAAACGCGGTTCCGCGAGACGGTGGTGGACAGGTTCGCCGACGAATACCTCGCCGGCCGCACCCCGATCCCCTGCGTCAGCTGCAATACCGGCCCGAAGTTCACCGACCTGCTAGGCCTGGCGCGCGATCTGGGCGCCGATTGCCTCGCGACCGGACACTATGTCCGCCGCGTCGCGGGCGCGGCAGGGCCTGAGCTCCACCGCGGCGCCGACCCGGCGCGCGACCAGAGCTATTTCCTGTTCGCGACGACGGCCGAACAGCTCGATTATCTGCGCTTCCCCCTGGGCGCGCTGCCCAAAAGCCGCGTCCGCGAGATCGCCGCTGAGCTGGGCTTGGGCGTCGCCGCCAAGCCCGACAGCCAGGATATCTGCTTCGTCCCCGACGGCGACTATGCCTCGCTGGTCAGGAAGCTCCGGCCCGACGCGGACACCGCCGGCGACATCGTCGACCGCGCCGGGCGGGTGCTCGGGCGGCACCGCGGGCTGATCCACTTCACCGTCGGCCAGCGGCGGGGTCTGGAGATCGGCGGCGCCCCCGAGCCGCTCTACGTCGTCCGGTTGGAGCCGGCGACGCGGCGCGTCGTGGTCGGACCGCGCCGGGCGCTGGCGGTCGAGGCGGCGCGCATCAAGGGACTGAACGTGCTCGGCCCACTGAACGGCCGGATCACCGCCAAGGTCCGCTCGATGGCGAAGCCCGTCCCGGCGCGCCTGCACGGCGACCGGCTATCGTTCGATGCTCCCGAGTACGGCGTCGCGCCGGGTCAGGCGGCGGTGCTCTACGACGGCGACCGGGTGCTCGGCGGCGGCTGGATCGCGGAAACGGAGGCGGCGCTACTCGCCGCGTGATTTGCGCTCACGACGGGACACCGCGCGCGTATACATGGCCAGCGCCCACAAGCCGGCACCGGCGATCAGGCCGCCAATCGCCGGAACCCATTCAATCAACGAGGGGGGGATCGGCATCGTCCGGCCTTTCAGGTTCAAGAAGACCAAGGGTCATCCATCCGACCCATATAAGCACCGCCGCGATGACAAGCCACCCCGTCGCTTCCAGGCTGAAGCGCCCATCGACATAGAATTTGACAAAGGCGGCGGCCAACAGAGCGGTGCCGAGTTGCAGGGCGACGCTCGCGATGGCCTTGTAGCGCTCGTTGGCGCGAAGGATGGTCGCATCGCTCACGGCAGCAGGAACGTCCCCTCGATCACCGTCACGCAATCGCCTCCCAAGATCACGCGGTCGCTCTCCAGCCGGCAGGTCAACCGCCCACCGCGCGCGCTCGCCTGATGCGCGGTAAAGGCGTCGCGCCCCAGCTTCCCGGCCCAATAAGGCACCATCACCGCGTGCGCCGAGCCGGTCACCGGATCCTCGTCGATGCCGTAAGCGGGGACGAAGACGCGGCTGACGATGTCGGTCGTGCTCCCCCGCGCCGACACGATCACGACCAGGTCGCCCTCCGCCGCCAGCGTCCGCTGGTCGGGCCGTACACCCAGCACCGCCGCTTCGTCGGCGACGACGATCAGCGCGTAGCCGGTGTCATGCCACAACGTCTCGACCGCCTCGACGCCGAGCGCGGCGACGATCGCCGGCAGCGGCTTGGAGTCGGGCGTCCAGGCGGGCAGCGTCATCGCGTAGCCGGTGTCGGCGCGCGCCACCTCCAGCATCCCCGCCTTGCGTGTGCGGAACCTGACCCGGTCGAGCGCTGTGTCGGACGACAACACGAAATGCCCGCTCGCCAGCGTCGCGTGGCCGCATAGCGCCACTTCGGCCGCCGGGGTGAACCAGCGCAGGTCGAAGTCCGCCTCGTCGTCATCCGCCGCGACCAGGAAGGCGGTTTCGCTCAAATTGTTCTCGGCGGTGATCGCCTGGAGCACCGCGTCGTCGAGCCACCCCGAGAGCGGCATGACCGCCGCCGGATTTCCGGTAAAGGCCTGGCTCGCGAACGCGTCGATTTGCGCGAACGGTATCCTCATCGACTTGTCCTTACAGGCGCTTGCCGAACCAGTGCGGCGTCACGTCCGCCTCGACCAGCGGGTTGTCGGTGTCGACATGGCCCTCGGGGTCGAGGTGGATCAGCACCTCGACCTTGGGGAAGGCGCGGTTGAGCGCTTCCTCGACGCTCTCGACCACGTCATGAGCGGCGGCCACCGTCATGCTTCCGGCCACCTCCATATGGAACTGGGCGAAGTCGTGCGCGCCCGACCGCCGGGTGCGGAAATCGTGGATGCCCTTCAGCCCCGGCTGGCGCGCCGCGACATCGAGGAAGCGCTGGCGCAGGTCGTCGGGCCATTCCTTGTCCATCAACTGGTCGATCGCGCGCCCCGACGCGCTGAACGCGTTCCACGCCAGCCACAGCGCGATGGCGATGCCGAACAGCGGATCGGCCCCCGACAGCCCGGCATATTGGTCGAGCGCCAGCGCGGCGATGACGGCGACGTTGAGCAGCAAGTCCGACTGGTAGTGGACATTGTCGGCGAGGATGGCGATCGACCCGGTCGCGCGCACCACCCGGCGCTGATATGCCAGCAGCGCAAAGGTGACCGCGATCGCGACCAGCGACACGGCGATGCCGAACGGCGCGTCCTCTCCCGCCACCGGATTGCCCAGCCGCTCTACCGCGCGCCACGCGATCAGCCCGGCGGACGCGGTGATCAGCGCTACCTGAAACAACGCCGCCAGCGCCTCCGCCTTGCCATGCCCGAAGCGGTGGTCGTGATCGGCCGGCGTCGCCGCCAGCCGGACACCGTACAGCGTCACCGCCGAGGCGAGCACGTCGAGCCCGGTATCGGCGAGCGACCCCAGCATCGCGACCGACCCGGTGTGCCAGGCGGCGAACGCCTTCAGCGCGAACAGGAACAGCGCGACCGCGACGCTGGCGATCGCGGCGCGCATCGCCAGCGGGATCAGGCGGCGACGTTCCTCGCGGGTCATGGGAAGAGCAGCCCCTCCGTCCACGAATTACCCGCGCGGGTGAACACGCGACGCTCGTGCAGCCGGGCGGCGCGGTCCCGCCAGAACTCGATCGCCTCGGGCGTGACGCGGTAACCGCCCCAGTTGGGCGGACGCGGCACGTCCTGCCCGTCGAACCGCGCGGCGATCTCGGCGACGCGGCGCTCGAACGTCTCGCGGCTGTCGAGCGGGCGCGACTGGTCCGACGCCCACGCGCCGATGCGCGAATCGCGGCTGCGGCTGGCGAAATAGGCGTCCGACTCGGCGTCGCTCGCCAGGGTCACCGGCCCTTCGACGCGGACCTGGCGACGCAGCGATTTCCAGTGCAGGACTAGCGCCGCATGGGCGTTGACGGCCAGGTCGCCCGCCTTGCGCCCCTCGCGGTTGGTGTAGAACACGAACCCGTCGGGGCCATGATCCTTCAGCAGCACGATCCTGACCGACGGTCGCCCCTGTGCGTCGGCGGTGGCGAGCGCCATCGCGTTGGGATCGTTGGGCTCGGCCTCCTTGGCCTCGGCGTACCAGGCGTCGAACAGGGTGAATGGGTCGGCCATCGCGCGACCCTGTAGGGCAAAACAGCTTGGTCCGCCAACGGGGCGCGCTTATATTCGACCCTGGAGGTGCGCGATGGCGGCAACGGTGATGCTCAGCGACCAAGCCAGGACCGATGCGGAAGAGCTCGTCCGCGAGGGGCGATTCGAAACATTGGATCAGGCGGTCGAGGCGGGGCTCCGTTTTCTCCGCGATCCTTGGGTCGACGAGGAAGTCGATCTTGACGATCTGGACCCGGAAACGCGGGCGGCGGTCGAACGGGGGCTCGCCGACATCGACGCGGGGCGCGTCATACCCGCCGAGCAGGTGTTCGCGGAACTGAAGGCGCGGTTCGACAAGCCTCGATCGTGAACGTCACGTTCTCGATCCAGGCCAGAACCGACCTGATCGACATTGGCGAGTGGATCGCTCGGGAGAACGGGGCGCAAGCGACGCTCTATGTAGCCAAGCTTAGGCTCGCCTGTGAGCAGATCGGCGAACGCCCCAAGCTATACCCGTTCGTGCGGGAAGGCGCGCTTTGCATCGACGGCTCTTCACGCCATACATCATCTTCTATCGCGTGACACGGGGCGGGGTCTTCATCGTCTCGGTGCGTCACGCCCGGCGGGATAACCGGCGGCTGCGATGACACTGCCCGGAACGAGTCCGCTCCTCGACGATTGAATCGCTTCCGCAACAAGGCTGCGGTTAGGAACATCACGGCATGGCCGCACGCGCATATTGGCAGGGGCAGATCAGGCTGGCGCTGGTGTCGATCCCGGTCGAGATCTTCACCGCGACCAAATCGGGCGCGGCGATCTCGTTCAAGCAGATCCACGAACCGACGGGCAAGCCGATCCATTATGAAAAGGTCGTCACCGGCGTCGGCCCGGTCGATCCCGACGAGATCGTCAAGGGCTATGAGGTCGAGAAGGGCGAGTTCGTCCTGCTCGACCAGGACGAGATCAACGCGGTCAAACTGGAATCGAAGAAGACGCTGGAGCTGACCCAGTTCGTCGACGCCAGCGAGATCGACGTGCTGTATTACGAAAAGCCTTACTTCGTCGTCCCCGCCGACGACCTGGCGGAGGAAGCGTTCATCGTGCTCCGCGAGGCGCTGCGCCGGACCAAGAAGGTCGGGCTCGGCCAATTGGCGCTGCGCGGCCGCGAGTATGTCGTCAGCTTGAAGCCGTGCGGGCGCGGCATGGTGCTGGAAACGCTGCGCTACGCCGACGAGGTGCACAAGGCGCAAGGCTATTTCCGCGACATCCCCGACGACACCCCCGACAACGACCTGCTCGACCTGGCCGAGGCGCTGATCACGAAGAAGACCGCCAAGTTCTCGCCCGCCGACTATCACGACCGCTATGTCGACGCGCTGCGCGATCTGGTCGAGCGCAAGCGCGCGGCGCACGGCAAGAAGATCATCGACGACAAGGACGAGGGCACGGCGCGGTCGGGCTCCAACGTCGTCGACCTGATGGCGGCGCTGAAGAAGTCGATGGAGAAACCCGGCGCGACCCCGGCCCAAGCCGAAAGCGTGACGACCACGAAGAAGACCGCCGCGAGGAAGGCGCCGGCGGCGGCCAAGGGCGAGACGGCGTCCGAGCCGGTGCCGATCCGGAAGGTCCCATCCAAGAGCGCCGCCGCCAAGACCGCCACCGCCAAGCCGGCCGCCACGAAACCCGCGCCGGCGAAGAAGCGTGCCTAGCACCGCCACCGACCCCCTCGCGCTCTACAACGCCAAGCGCGACTTCGCGAAGACCGCCGAACCGGCTGGCACCCTCGCGCCCGGCCATGGCAACGGCTTCATGGTCCAGAAGCACGACGCGACCCGGCTCCACTGGGACTTGCGGCTCGAGGTCGACGGCGTGCTGAAAAGCTGGGCGGTGACGCGCGGTCCCAGCATCGACCCCGACGAGAAACGCCTCGCGGTCCGCACCGAGGATCATCCGCTGTCCTACGCGACCTTCGAGGGGACGATCCCCAAGGGCGAATATGGCGGCGGCACGGTGATGCTGTGGGATCGCGGCACCTGGTCGCCGATCAAGGGCAAGAGCGCGACCGATTTGGACAAGGGCCACCTCCACTTCGTCCTCGACGGCGAACTGATGAAAGGCGAATGGCTCCTCATCCGCCTGAAGCCCCGGGGCAAGGAGCGGAACGAGAACTGGCTCCTGCGCAAGATCGACGACGCGGCAGCCGGCGGCACGGACACGCTGGTCGAAACCGCGCTCACCAGCGTCGCGACGGGCAGGACAATGCAGGAGATCGCGGAGGGAAAAACTGCAATCCTCCCCGAGCTTGTCTCGGGGAGGGGGACCAGCCGCAGGCTGGTGGAGGGGCAGGAACGCGCACGTCGAGCCTCAGCGCCACGCCCCTCCACCACGCCCTCGCGGGCGCGGCCCCCCTCCCCGAGCAAGCTCGGGGAGGATTTGCCCGCCTTCCGCGAACCCCAGCTCTGCACCCTGGTCGACGCCGTCCCGACCGGCAACGCGTGGCTGCACGAGGTGAAATATGACGGCTACCGCGCCCTGATCGCCGTCGCCGACGCCCGCGCCAAGGTCTACACCCGCACCGGCCTCGACTGGACCGACAAGTTCGCGGGGATCGCTGACGCCGCCGCCGAACTCCCGGTGAAATCCGCGCTTCTCGACGGCGAGATCGTCGCGTTCAAGGATGGCAAGCCCGACTTCTCGACCCTGAAGGACGCGATCGCGTCCGGCGGCGACATGACCTTCTTCGCCTTCGACCTGTTGGAGTTGGACGGCGATAGCTTGTTGGACCAATCCAACCTCGCCCGAAAAGACCGTCTACGCGTCAATTTCGTCAACAACGAGCGCCTTCAATATGCCGAGCACATCGTCGGCTCGGGCGAACAGCTGTTCGAGGCGATGTGCCGCGAGGGGTATGAGGGCGTCGTCTCCAAGCTCGCCGACGCCCCCTATCGCGGCGCACGGACCAGGGCGTGGCTCAAGACCAAGTGCATCCAGCGTCAGGAGTTCGTCGTCGTCGGCTGGCTTCCGTCCGATAAGAAGCGCGGCTTCCGCTCGCTCCTGCTCGGCGTCAACGGCCCTGAGGGGCTGCGCTACGCCGGCAAGGTCGGCACCGGCTTCGACGCCAGGCTGATGGACGAGCTGGTCGACAAGTTGGCCCCCCTCGCCCGCGACGAGGCCACCGTCAAAGCCCCCCGCGCCATGGTCCGCGGCGCGCGCTGGGTCCGCCCCGAACTCGTCGCCGAGGTCGCCTATGCCGAGGTCACCCCCGACGGCGTGCTCCGCCATTCCAGCTTCATCGGCCTGCGCGGCGACAAGAAGCCGCGCGACGTCGTCGCCGAGACGCCGGCGCCCGTCGCCGCGATCGCCCCGCCCGCGCCAGCGATCACCGTCAAGGTCACCAGCCGCGACCGCGTCATTTTCGACGACTCGACGATCACCAAGGGCGATCTCGCCGACTATTACGCGGCGGTCGCGCCCGTCATGCTGCCCTGGGCGGGCGACCGCCCGATCAGCCTGGTCCGCTGCCCGCAAGGCCGCGGCAAGGCCTGCTTCTTCCAAAAGCACGACGCCGGCTCGTTCGGCGAGCAGGTCCACCGGGTGCCGATCCGCGAGAAGGACGGCTCGACCGAGGATTACCTGTACGTCGACTCGGCCGACGGCCTCGTCGCCTGCGTCCAGATGGGGACGATCGAGTTCCACGGTTGGGGCTCGCGCGTCGCGGCGGTGGAGAAGCCCGATCGCCTCGTCTTCGACCTCGACCCCGATGAGGGCCTCGACTTCGCCGACACCAAGCGCGCCGCCGAGCATCTGAAGAACCAGCTCGCCGAACTGGGGCTGGTCAGCTTCCCGCTGCTCTCGGGCGGCAAGGGCGTCCACGTCGTCGTGCCGCTCACGCCGGAGGCCGAGTGGCCGGCGGTCAAGGACTTCGCCGACCGCTTCGCCCGCGCGCTGGCGCAGGCCGAGCCCGAACGCTTCGTCGCGGTGATGACCAAGGCAAAGCGCAAGGGCAAGATCTTCGTCGACTGGCTCCGCAACCAGCGCGGCTCCACCGCGATCATGCCCTACGCCGCCCGCGCCCGCGCCGGCGCGCCGGTGTCGGCCCCGGTGTCGTGGACCGAACTGCGCGACCTCGACACCGCCGCCCGCTGGCGCGTCGGCGACCAGGCCGAGCTGATCGACCGAGCGAACGGACGCGCCCTCGCCGGATGGGGCGTGGCGGACCAGGTGCTGCCTGATCTTTAGCACATAGCATTGGCGAGGAGCGACGAGGATGTTGCACCCCAGCATCATCTGTGGTCCCTAGCCCTGGTGGGAGTGCCCGAATGGCGAGCGAGGCCGTGACCGAATCGTTCGATGCGGGCCCGCGGGCGACCCGCTGGATCGCCGACTACCGCGCCGCGCGGCCCGACGGCGACCTGCTG
>CAXTRJ010000102.1:0-9555 GCA_964246585.1 uncultured Sphingomonas sp.
CGGCGATCACCATGCTGCTGACCGACCGCAATTTCGGCACCGCCTTTTTCGACCCGGCGGGCGGCGGCGACCCGGTGCTGTACCAGCATCTGTTCTGGTTCTTCGGCCATCCCGAAGTCTACATCATGATCCTGCCCGCGTTCGGCATGGTCAGCCAGATCATCGCGACGTTCAGCCGCAAGCCCGTGTTCGGCTATCTCGGCATGGCCTACGCCATGGTCGCGATCGGCGTGGTCGGGTTCGTTGTCTGGGCGCACCACATGTTCACCACCGGGCTGAGCGTGAACACCAAGATGTACTTCACCGCCGCGACGATGGTCATCGCGGTGCCGACCGGGATCAAGATCTTTTCCTGGATCGCGACGATGTGGGGCGGGTCGATCAGCTTCAAGACGCCGATGGTGTGGGCGATCGGGTTCATCTTCATGTTCACCGTCGGTGGCGTGACCGGCGTCGTCCTCGCCAATGGCGGCGTCGACGATTACATGCAGGACACTTACTACGTGGTGGCGCACTTCCACTACGTACTGAGCTTGGGGGCGGTGTTCGGGCTGTTCGCCGGCTTCTACTACTGGTTCCCAAAGATGTCGGGGAAGATGTACAACGAGTTTCTCGGCCAGCTGCACTTCTGGGTGTTCTTCATCGGGGTCAACATCCTGTTCTTCCCGATGCACTTCCTGGGTCTGCAGGGCATGCCGCGGCGCTACCCGGACTATCCGGACGCCTACGCGCTGTGGAACTGGGTGGCGACGCGCGGTTACGAGATCATGGGGGTCGGCATGGTGATCTTCTTCATCAACCTGGTCTGGTCGCTCGCCGCGGGCAAGAAGGCGCCGGGCAATCCCTGGGGCGAAGGCGCCACGACGCTCGAATGGACGCTGCCGAGCCCGCCGCCTTACCACCAGTTCGAGACGATCCCGAAGATCGACTGAGCCGGAGCGAGGCGCGTAGCGCGGCTACGCGCCGGTACGGCAAAGCCGTACGCGAACGGCCGGCCGGCGCGGCCCCGCCGCGACCGACGACACGGGACTTGCTCCCGTGTCGGCCTCTCGAAAGGAAAGCGCCCCGGTTCACCCCGGGGCGCTTTCGTGTCCGCCAACCCCAACCCCGATAGGCGTCGCGCCCGCCCCCGCGATCTGCTACAAGCCTGAATTGTGACCGCTATTCCGCACAACTACGCCGTCGGCATCGACCCGGCCGACATCGACTTCATGGGCCACGTCAACAACGCGAGCTATCTGAAGTGGGTGCAGGAGGCGGTGATCAGCCACTGGCAGCGGCTCGCCCCCGCCGACGCGGTCGCCGCCCACCTGTGGGTCGCGCTGAAGCACGAGATCACCTATCGCAAGCCGACCTTCCTCGGCGACGACGTCATCGCGACCGTCCTGCTCGAAAAGGTGCAGGGCGCCCGCGCCTTTTACGAGACGGTGATCCGCCGCGGCGAGGAAGTGCTGGCCGAGGTCAAGTCGAGCTGGTGCTGCCTCGACGCCGAGACGCTCCGCCCGGCGCGCCTGGCGTCGAGCATCGTCGAGCGGTTCTTCCCGGCGGAGCAGCCGGAGGGCTGACGAAATTACGATATCGCTTTCGGCACAGTGTCAGAACCGTTCGGTTCTGACACCGGCACCGCCGGTACTATTAGTCCCCGGCCAGAACCGCTTTCATCTCGCGAAAGGCGAGATCGAAATGTTCGCCGAGCTCCACGGTCGGATCGTTTAGCCAGGAGAGGGTAGCATGCACGAATGCGGCCATGCCGGTTCGCGCCGCGAGGACGGCGCGCAGGTCCCCTACCCCTCGCGCCCGCAGGGCAGCGGCGAGCGCATCGCCTAGCACGGCGACCTTCGCTAGCTCGCGTTCCTGGAGTGCGGGCGTGACAGAAATAACTTCGTGGCGCGGCTTTGCATATGCCCACTTGTCTTCAAGCATCGGCTGGAACGCCCGGAACGCCTGAAACAACGTATCGAGCGGTCCAAGCCCGGCCGGCGCGTCGGCGATCGAGGCGATCAACGCCGCCTGCACCATAGCCTCGCCATTGAACAGCACCTCCCGCTTGTCCGGGAAATAGCGGAAGAAAGTCCGTTCCGTCACGCCAGCCCGTGATGCGATCTCGGAGGCGGTGGTCCGATCATAGCCGCGCTCGCGGAACAGTTCCAATGCCGCCCCTTGCAGGCGAGTACGCGCGTCGTCCTTTTTCCTCGCCACAAGCCACCTCTCTTGTCAGTCACTGACACTATCCTTATGTCAGTATCTGACAGGGCGGTGGTAGCATGGTTCCGCCCACAATGCTCAAGGAGATCGACATGCGTGTGTTTCTGACGGGAGCGAACGGCTGGATCGGATCGGCGGTCGCCCGCGAACTCATCGACGCCGGCCATTCGGTCGTGGGGCTGGTACGCTCGAAAGAGGATGGTGAGGCGCTTGCCGCCGCTGGCATTACGCCGCTGCTCGGTTCGCTCACCGACCTGGACGTGCTTCGGCAAGGTGTGGGGAATGCCGATGGGGTCATCCACACGGCGTTCGGTCTCGACCTCTCGAATTACGCAAAACTCGCTCAAGAGGATCACACGGCGATCGACACCTTCGGGGCGGTATTTGCCGGATCGGATCGGCCGATCGTCGTGACGAGCGGTCTTGGCCAGTTGCCCGCCGGGGAGACGTTCACTGAGGACGCACGGCCACCCATCATCCCCGAATACCCGCGCGCATCGGAACAGACGGCGTTCGCGCTGGCTGAGCGTGGGGTGCGGGCATCCGTCGTCCGTCCTGCGCGCTCGGTTCATGGGCTGGGCGAACACCACGGCTTCGTTCCCCAGCTCGCCGACATAGCCCGCGAGAAGGGGTTTTCCGCCTATGTCGAGGATGGACAGAGCCCATGGCCGGCCGTGCATCGGTTGGATGCGGCCCGGGTATATCGCCTAGCTCTTGAGCGGGGCGCCGGCAACGAGGCGTACCATGCCGTTGCCGAAGGCGTGCCGTTCAGGTTGATGGCCGAAGCGATCGGTCGGCAGGTCGGCGTGCCAACCAAATCGCTGACACGGCAAGACGCGGAGACGCATTTCGGCGGCTTGGCGATCTGGGTGACGGGCAGCGGCACCGCTTCCAGCGAAACGACCAAGGCGGTTCTCGGATGGGAGCCGAGGGAGATCGGCCTCATCGCCGATATCGACCGTCCTGAATAGTATGGCTGAGACGGCACGCTGAGCGGCCAAACATACACGGGAGACGACCATGCACATCGATCGCAACGGCACCTTGCCGACCAGCAGGGCACCCGAAAAGACCTTCACGGGCGACGTCCAGATCAGCGGATACTTTCAACGCGAAGCGCCGAGCCGACTAGCGGGCGCGACTGCCGCGTTTGCCCCAGGTGCCCGTACGCCGTGGAAGGTGAATGCGCTCGGTCAGACGCTGATCGTGACCAGTGGCGTCGGTTGGGCGCAAGGAGAGGGCGAGGAGATCGTCGAGATCAGCGCGGGCGATGTTATCTGGTGCCCGCCTGGGCAGAGGCATTGGGAGGGTGCTACGCCCGACCATTCAATGACTTATTTCGCCATCCATGAAGCACAGGGTGGTAGCGGCGTCGAGTTTGGGAAGAAGGTGACGGACAAGGATTATCAGGAAGGTCCGTCCACTGCTTCGTCGCCGCGCTGAGTAAGCGCGAGGGGTGATCTTAACCACCGAGAGCCTGAACAAGCGAACAATGCTTATCGATTAGGACAAGTATGCAAGAAGAGATCACAGGACTCTTTGCCAGCTATGTCGATGCGTTCGCCCGCAACGATGCTGACGCCCTGAGTGAGCTATGGGATTCGGTAGGTTTGTTCCCCTCACCGACCGGCAACTTCGCCATGGAGAGGCAGGCGTTTCGCGACCATTGCGTGACGCTGATGGACTTCTATCGTCAGCAAGGCGTGGTTCGGCCAGAAGGTAAGCTTCTTTCCGTGAGCGAACTTTTTCCGAACGTCGCTCAAGCGCGGGTAGCATATTGGATGCAGGGCGCAGGCGACGAACTCATTGCCGAATGGGAGCATGTCTATATCCTGCGCCGTACGGACCGTTGGCGGGTGTCACTGACAATCGCCGATGGTGAAATGGCGGCATGGGCCGCACGAAGCGCGCAGTTCTAACTTGGGGGCGCGATGTAGAACGGGCGCGGATATACGCTGACGAGGTGCCGAACTGAGCTCTCACTTCAAGTAAACCCTTATGACTACTCTTGATCCCAGCGACGGTTACCTTATCCTCATCAACACCTTCGAGGTGAGCCCCGAGAACGTCGACAAGCTTGTCGATGTCCTGCACGAGGCATCGGGGCCGATAGGCAAGATGCAGGGGTTTATCTCGGCCAACCTGCACGTGTCCGCCGACAAGACGCGCATCGTCAACTACGCCCAGTGGCGCAGCCGCGCGGACTACGACGCGTTTCAGAAGAACCCGGACGCGCAACCGCACATGAAGGAAGCCGCCGACTTGGCGACGTCTTATGACCCGATCTTCTACGACCTGCACTACGTCGTCGGTGAACCTGGATCGTGATCGCTGTCGCGGGTTTAAGCGTCGGATTGCATCCGTACGCCGCGGCTCGCCCGGGACTTCTTATACTGCGTTCAATCGGTCCAGGCGACGGCCGCGTCGGCAAGACTGTGGAGCATGCCGCGCGTGCGCTGGAGAACCGGGCGGCGATCGATCAGCGACCCGGTGTCACAACCGGTCGGTTCCGACACCACTGGTCGCCGACATATTTCAGCAGGTTGCAAAGTTTAGAACTGTGCGTCAAATCGACGACCGATCGCAAAGCAGCGACGCCGTCGCGCCTGCAAATCCGCCCTGCGCACTACGCCTTTCCGAAACACTCGGTCGCGCCTATATCGCTGGCAAGACATGACCGCCGTCGCTCCCCTCCTGCCGCCGGCCGACTGGCGCGATTTCGTGGCGTTGACCAAGCCGCGGGTGATGACGCTGGTCGTGTTCACCGGGCTGTGCGGGATGTTGGCGGCGCCGGTCGCGGTCGATCCGGTGCTGGGCTTCACCGCCATCCTGTGCATCGCGCTTGGCGCGGGCGCGGCGGGGGCGCTCAACCAGTGGTACGAGGCCGATCTCGACGCGATCATGCGCCGGACGCGGACACGGCCGCTGCCCGCCGGGCGGATGGATCGGCAAGCGGCGCTCCACTTCGGCGTCGGGCTGGCGGTGTTCTCGGTCATCCTGATGGGGCTGGCGGTCAACCTGCCCGCCGCCGCGATCCTCGCGGTCTCCATCCTGTTCTACGTCCTGGTCTACACCGTCTGGCTGAAGCGTCGGACGCCGCAGAATATCGTCATCGGCGGCGCGGCCGGCGCGTTCCCGCCGCTGATCGGCTGGGCGGCGGCGACCGGCGACGTCGCGACGCTGCCGCTGCTGCTGTTCGCGCTGGTCTTCCTGTGGACGCCGCCGCATTTCTGGGCGCTCGCGCTATTCATGGAGTCGGATTACGCCGCCGCGGGGGTGCCGATGATGCCCGTCGTCGCCGGCGAGGCGGCGACGCGGCGGCAGATCGGGCTGTACACGATACCGATGGCGATCGTCGCGATCGCCCCCTGGCCGCTCGGCCTCGCCGGCCCCATCTATGGCGTGGTGGCGGTCGCGATGACCGTGACCTTTGGCGTCCTGGCGCTGCTGGTCGCGACTCGCCACCAGCGCACGGGCGACCCGATGAAGGCGGAGAAGCGCTTGTTCAGCTACTCGATCCTGTACCTGTTCGTCATCTTCGGCGCGCTCGTCGTCGACCGGTGGGCGCTGTGACCCCTCCCAGCAAGGGCGATCCGAAAGGCGGCGACGACCTGATCCGCCGTCGTCAGCGCGGCCGCGCGCTGGTCATGGGGCTGCTGCTCGGCGCGCTGGTGATCCTGGTGTTCGCCATCACCATCGTGAAGATCCGGGCGGGGATGCCGAAATGAGGCTGAAATGAGGATCGTGACCGGCAAGGGCCGCACCGCGTTGCTCGCGGTGCTCGGCATCTGCTTTATGACGGGGCTCGCCTTCGCCAGTGTGCCGCTATATCGCCTGTTCTGCCAGGTGACCGGGCTGAACGGCACGACCCAGCGCGGGCTGGAAGCGCCGGGCGGGACCAGCGACGAGGTCCGCATCGTCTTCGACGCGAACGTCAGCCGCAAGATGCCGTGGCGCTTCGCCCCCGAGGTCGGGTCCGACACGATCTCGGTAGGCGCGCGCGACATGGCGTTCTTCACCGCGACCAACACCTCCGATCGCCCGATCACCGGCACCGCGACGTTCAACGTGACGCCGGCGCAGGCGGGCAAATATTTCACCAAGATCCAGTGCTTCTGCTTCACCGAGCAGACGCTGAAGGCGGGCGAGACCGTGCGGATGCCGGTGATCTACTACGTCGATCCCAAGATGCTCGCCGACCCCGACGCGCGCGATATCAAGGCGATCACGCTGTCCTACACTTTTTACCCGGTGGATTCCGCCTCGCCCACGAGTTAGAGCGTTGTTTGACACGCCAATACGGGACCGCGATCATGGCCGGCGCCAAGAACCACGACTACCACATCCTGCCCCCGAGCATCTGGCCGCTGGTCGGCTCGTTTTCCGCGCTGGCGATGGCGGCGGGCGGCATCATGTGGATGCACGGCGCCAACAAGGCGGCCGAGAACGCCAATGGCGGCGGCTGGCTGTTTCTCGCCGGGCTCGCCGGGCTGCTGTTCACTTTTTACAGCTGGTGGGCGGACGTCATTCGCGAGGCGCATCACGGCGACCACACGCCCGTCGTCCAGCTCCATTTCCGCTATGGCATGATCCTGTTCATCGCGTCGGAGGTGATGTTCTTCGTCGGCTGGTTCTGGGCGTTCTTCGACTTCGCGCTGTTCCCCGCGCCGCTGGAGGTGGTCGAGGGACAGGTGTCGCTGATCTCCGACGTGGCGGCGCAGGCGACCGCGACCTGGCCGCCCAAGGGGCTGGAGGTGCTCGACGCCTATGGCCTGCCGTTGCTCAACACGCTGATCCTGCTGTGTTCGGGCACTACCGTCACCTGGGCGCACCATGCGCTGATCCACAACCAGCGCGGCGGCGAGAAGCGCGGGGCGTGGGGGCTGATCGGCGTCGGCGACCGCGACGGCGTGCTCAAGGGATTGTGGCTGACCGTCCTGCTCGGCATCCTGTTCAGCGCCATCCAGGCGTATGAGTACGCCGGCGCGCCGATCCCGTTCAAGGGGCTGAACTATGGCGCGGCGTTCTACATGTCGACCGGGTTCCACGGCTTCCACGTCCTGGTCGGGACGATCTTCCTCGCCGTCTGCCTGGCGCGCGCCTATCGCGGCGACTTCACCCCGCGCCAGCATTTCGGCTTCGAGGCCGCCGCCTGGTACTGGCATTTCGTTGACGTCGTGTGGCTGTTCCTGTTCGTCACCGTCTATGTCTGGGGCAGCTGGGGCGCGCCGGTCCACGGTGGTTGACCCGGCGGCGGCGACGGCGTCGCCGCCCAGCCTGATACGGGCAGCGCTAGGCGGCCTGTGCCCCCGGTGCGGGGCCAAGACGCTGTTCGTCGGGGTGGCCGGCTTCGCGCCCGCCTGCGCGAATTGCGGGCTCGATTTCACCACCTTCAACGTCGGCGATGGACCGGCGGCGTTCCTGACGCTGATCCTGGGGGCGATCGTCACGACGGGGGCGGTCACGCTGGAGCTGGCGGTCGGACCACCCTGGTGGGTCCACGCGCTGATCTGGCCGCCGCTGATCGTCGGCGGCGTGATCCTGAGCCTGCGCGCCGCCAAGGCCGCGCTGCTCGCCGCCGAATACCGCGCGCGCGAGGGAGCTGTCCAGCGATGAGGCGGGTGCCCGTCATCCCGACGCTGATCGTCGCGCTCGCGGTCGCGGTGATGATCGCGCTCGGGCTGTGGCAGCTGCTCGACCGCCGGCCGAAGAAGGAGGCGTTCCTCCGCCAGCTGGCGACCAACCCGACCAGGCCGCCGATCGCCTGGCCGCGCGAACCCGACGACACGCTGCTGTTCCGCCGAACGGGCGCGACGTGCCTGCCGCCGATCGCCACGCGGCTCGCCGGGGCGGGCTCGCGCGGCTACCGCATCATCGCCACCTGCGCCACCGGGGTCGAGGGACCGGGGCTCGATGTCCAGCTCGGCACGACGCGCGACCCCAACGCCACCGTCGCGTGGGGCGGTGGCGCGGTGTCGGGCTTCATCAGCCACAAGCCCGATGGCCGATCGGTGATCGCGTCGCTGTTCGACCGCCGCTCGCCCGGGTTCATGATCATCGCCGACCGCCCCGCCGCCGGCCTCGCCCCCAACGCGCCGGCGGACGTCGACTCGGTGCCGAACAGCCACCTCGCCTATGCCGGCCAGTGGTTCGCCTTCGCCGGCATCGCCGCGGTGATCTATGGGCTGGCGCTGCGGCGACGGCGGCGGGGGTGACGCTTGTAACCGCCCTGCCCCGCCGCTAACCGCGATGGCCATGCGTTATGTCAGCACCAGGGGAGCGGCGCCCGCGCTCGATTTCCGCGAGGTCACGCTGACCGGGCTCGCCAGCGACGGCGGGCTGTACGTGCCGGACGCATGGCCGGTATTGTCGCCCGAGGCGATCGCCGGGCTGGCGGGATTGTCGTACGTCGAGACGGCGGTGCGCGTGATGCTGCCGTTCGTCGGCGACGCGCTCGGCGAGGACGAGCTGTGCGGGTTGTGCGAGGCGGCGTACGGCAGGTTCTCGCACGCCGCCGTCACCCCGCTGGTCCAGCTCGACCACGATCAATGGCTGCTGGAGCTGTTTCACGGGCCGACGCTGGCGTTCAAGGATGTCGCGCTCCAGCTGCTCGGGCTGCTGTTCGAGCGGTTTCTGACCGGGAGCGGCCGACAGCTGACGGTGATCGGCGCGACGTCAGGCGACACCGGCTCGGCGGCGATCGACGCGCTCGCGGGACGCGCCGGGGTCGACGTGTTCATGCTGCACCCGCAAGGCCGCGTCACCGACGTCCAGCGGCGGCAGATGACGACGGTGCGCGCCGACAACGTCCACAACATCGCGATCGATGGCGACTTCGACACCGCGCAAGGCCTGGTCAAGGCGATGTTCAACGACCGCGCCTTCGCCGACCGGTTCGCGCTGTCGGCGGTCAATTCGATCAACTGGGCGCGGTTGATGGCGCAGGTGGTCTATTATTTCCACGCCGCCGTCCGGCTCGGCGCGCCGGGGCGGGCGATCGCCTTTTCGGTGCCGACGGGCAATTTCGGCGATGTGTTCGCCGGTTTCGTCGCCGCCCGGATGGGGCTGCCGATCGCGCGGCTGATCGTCGCGACCAACGTCAACGACATCCTCCACCGCGCGCTGTCGAGCGGGGACTATTCGCGGGGGACCGTGGCGGCGACCGCGACGCCGTCGATGGATATCCAGGTGTCGTCCAACTTCGAGCGGCTGTTGTACGAACTGGGCGGACGCGACGGCGCGGCCCTGGCGCGGCAGATGGCCGGGTTCGAGGCGACCGGCGCGACGCGGCTGAGCAACGCGCAGCGCGAGGGCGCGGCGGGGCTCCTGACGAGCGAACGGGTCGACCGC
>CAXTRJ010000103.1:0-9499 GCA_964246585.1 uncultured Sphingomonas sp.
CGACGACGACGGCGCGGCGCTGTTCCACCTGGGCGGCGGCGGGCGCGGCACGCTGGTGGCGAGCCAGGTGTGCGGCGGGGACGATAACGGGCTCGCCATCTCGGTGTGGTGCGAGGAGGCGGGGCTGCACTGGGCGCAGGAGAACCCCAACGCCCTGCGCGTCGCGCGGCGTGGCGGGCCCGAGGAATTGTGGTCCCCCGGCGTCGACCGCTCCTATCTCGGCGTCGAGGCGATGCGCGTGACGCGGACGCCGGCGGGGCACCCCGAGGGCTATCTGGAGGCGTTCGCCAACATCTACCATGATTTCGCGGCCGCCGTGCGCGGGTGGGCGCCCGAGAGCCCGAGCTACGCCAGCCTGGCCGCTGGGGTCCGCGCGATGCGGTTCATCCAGGCGGCGCACGACAGCAGCGCCGGTGGCGGCCGCTGGGTTGATCTGGAGGAGGACGCATGAAGGGACCGGCGATATTCCTGGCGCAGTTCGCGGGCGACGCGGCGCCGTTCGACAGCCTGGCGGCGATGGCGCGGTGGGCGGGGGAGCTGGGCTATGTCGGGGTGCAGATCCCGACCTGGGACGCGCGGCTGTTCGACCTCGCGCGCGCGGCGGAGAGCCAGGATTACTGCGACGACGTGAAGGGCGTCTGCGCCGAGGCGGGGGTCGCGATCACCGAGCTGTCGACGCATCTCCAGGGCCAATTGGTCGCGGTGCACCCGGCATACGACACGCTGTTCTACGCCTTCGCGCCGGTCGAGGTGCATGGCCGCCCCGCCGAGCGGACCCAGTGGGCGTGCCGGCAACTCCGCCATGCCGCGACCGCGAGCCGGCGCCTGGGGCTCGACGCGCACGCGACCTTCTCGGGCGCGCTGTTGTGGCACACGGTCTATCCCTGGCCGCAGCGGCCGGCGGGACTGGTCGAGGAAGGCTTCGCCGAACTCGCCCGGCGTTGGCGGCCGTTGCTCGACGCGTTCGACGAGGCCGGCGTCGACCTCGCCTATGAGATCCATCCCGGCGAAGACCTGCATGACGGGATCAGCTGGGAACGGTTCCTCGCCGCGGTCGACGAGCATCCGCGCGCGAACATCCTCTACGACCCGAGCCATTTCGTGCTGCAGCAGCTCGACTATCTCCAGTTCATCGACCTGTACCACGACCGTATCCGCATGTTCCACGTCAAGGACGCCGAGTTCGTGCCCAGCGGGCGCGCGGGCGTGTATGGTGGCTACGCCGATTGGGCCGAGCGGCCGGGGCGGTTCCGCTCATTGGGCGATGGGCAGGTCGATTTCGGCGGAGTATTCTCACGATTGACGCATCACGGATACCGGGGCTGGGCGGTGCTCGAATGGGAGTGCTTCCTGAAACATCCCGAACAGGGCGCGGCCGAGGGCGCGCCGTTCATCGCCGCTCACATGATCCGCAAGGCCGAGCGGGCGTTCGACGACTTCGCCGGGGCGGCGTCCGATGCGGAGCGCAATCGGCGGATATTGGGGCTGGACCGGGACTAGGGCGGGTAGATCGTCGCGCGCAAAAGAGGGAAGAAACCATGACCACCAGCATCCGGCTGCGGCTGTCGCTGATGATGTTCCTGCAATATGGCGTGTGGGGCGCGTGGTTCGTGCCGTTCGCCACCTACCTGACCCGGGGCGGGCTGCAGGACTCGGTGGGTACGATCTATTCGGCGCAAGGCTGGGCGGCGATCGCCGCGCCGCTGTTCGTCGGCGCGGTCGCCGATCGGTACTTCGCGGCGGAAAAGGTGATGGGCGTCCTCCACCTCACTGCGGGCGTACTGCTCTTCGTGCTGTCGCGGGTCGGCGCGGACGCGGGGGTGATGTTCCTGGCGACCTTGGGCGTGCTGCTCGCCTTCATGCCGACGATCGCGCTGTCGAACGCGATCGCCTTAAACGCGCTTAGCGACAGCGAAAGGCAGTTCCCGGCGATCCGCGTGTTCGGGACGATCGGCTGGATCGTCGCCGGGCTGGTCGTCAGCTTCGTGCTGCCCGGCGATGCCGAGCGCACCGCGCAGCCGCTCCAACTCGCCGCGATCGTGTCGGTCGCCTATGGCCTTTACGCGTTCACGCTGCCGAACACGCCGCCGCGCGCGGGGCAGGGCCGCGCGTCAATCGGCGCGCTGCTCGGGCTCGACGCGATCCGGACGGCGGACCGCAGCTTCTGGGTGCTGATCGGCTGCTCGATGCTGATGATGATCCCGTTCTCCTTCTACAATGTCTACGCCAACCCGTTCCTCGACGACATCGGGGTCGACAACCCCGCCGCGACGCAGACGATCGGGCAGGTGTCGGAGGTCGGTTTCCTGCTGCTGCTGCCGCTGTTCTTCCGCTGGGTCGGCATCAAGGGCGTGTTGTTCATCGGCATGGCCGCGTGGGCGGTCCGCTACGTCATCTTCGCCAACGCCTTTACCGCCGACGGGCCGATCCTGCCGCTCATTTACCTGGGCCTCGCGCTCCACGGCGTCGGCTTCGACTTCGTCTTCGTCGCCGCGACGATCTGGGTCGGCAACCACTTCGCGGCGGACGCGCGCAGCCGGGCGCAGTCGTTCCTGGCGTTGATGACTTGGGGGGTCGGCTATCTGATCGGCAGCAACATCGCCAATGCGGTGCAGGTGAATGCGGGCGCCAACGTGGGTGGAGGGGCGGGGACCGATTGGAACGGTTTCTGGCTGCTGCCAGCCGGGTTCGCCGCCGTAACGGCGGTGGGGTTCCTGCTGCTGTTCCGCGATCGGCGGGGGGTAGTGGCGTCGGCGTAGGCTTTCGCTCGGCTTGTCACGCCGAACTTTGATCTGGCGTACGAGAGCGGTGGACGGCGTATGTCTGGTCCTCCCCCTGGCGGGGGAGAATGAGGGACGTCCGCAACTTGGCCCCCCCCCTTTTTGGGAGAAGGGATCGTAGCTTTCTACTTTCGCAGCGCCCAGTTCAGCCCGCCTTCGAGATGCCGCATGAACCACTGCTCGCCGAAGCTCTCCGGCGTGTGGCCCATCGCGGTGTAGAACACGCGTCCGCCCTCGAACTCGTGCGCCCAGGCCGCGGGGTTGGGATTGACGTCCTTTTCGCCGATCGAGGCCGGGTCGAGCGTCGCCAGCAGGTGCGTCGTCGGGTCGTGGTCCTCGAAATAATACCATTCGTCGACGCGCCGGGCCGACGTCGCCAGCCCCTTGTTCACGGGGTGCTTGGGGTCGATCACCGTCACCGCGCCCTCGGGCGTGCCCTCGGGATGGCTGGTGAAGCGACCGCCGATCATCCGGCCGTACCAGGGCCAGCTGTAATGCGAATCGGCGGCGGCGTGGACGCCGACGATGCCGCCGCCGCGTCGGACGAACGCCTGCAGCGCCTCGCGTCGCGCGCCTACCCACCATTCGGTGGCGGGGTCGTCGCGCTTGGTGGTGTTGCTCAGCAGGACGATCGCGTCGAAATCCTTGAGGCGGTCGCCGTCGAAGATCGCCGGATCCTCGCTCGCGACGACGGTCATGCCGCGCCGCGCGCCGAGCGCCTTCAGCGCGGCGACGCCGGCCTCGATCGAGGCGTGGCGGTAGCCGGTGGAGTGCGAAAAGACGAGCACGCGTGACCCCTTCGCCCAGGCGGCGCCCGGCATCGCCGCCACCCAGATCGCGGCCAGCAGTATCAGGTGGCGAATACACATCATGGCCGGCTCTCTCCCCTATCGTGCGGCGGCGTCTCCGCCCCTCGCGCCGAAACCTAGACCGGCGAGACCGGACTGGACAGGGGCGACGCGATCCGACATTCTGCGTGGGCGATCATAGAGATGCGGCCTATACGCGTCCGGGTCGGAGGAGAGATGATGCCGCCAGTCGACATGCCCTTCGCGCTAGATCGCCGCGCGCTGCTGCGCGGCGCCTTCTTGCTCGTGGGCGGACTGGGGATCGCGCCGTCGGTGCTCGCCGCCGAAGGCAAGTCGTTCTTCACCGCGCCCGAACGCGCCACGCTGGCGCTGTTGTGCGAGACCACCATCCCGCGCACCGACACGCCGGGGGCGATCGACGCGGGGGTGCCGGCGTTCCTCGACGCGCTGATGGCGAGCTGGGCCTCGCCCGACAGCCAGGCGCGGATACGCGGGATCGTCGTCCGGCTCGGCGACGCGGCGCGGGCCGACACGGGCAAGCCGCTGGCGGCGTTGAGCGCGCCCGAACGCACCGCCTGGCTTGCCCGGCAGGACGCCGCGCTATTCGCGGCCGGCGACCCGGGATACCGGCAATTCAAGCAGTTGGTGCTGACCGGCTATTATTATTCGGAAGCCGGGGCGACGCAGGAGCTTCGCTACGAGCTCGTGCCGGGGGTGTGGGAGCCGGCGGTGCCGATCACGCCCGAGACCCGGACCTGGGCGGCGTGACCGGCTCGTGAAGCAGAGGATACAGGCATGACGTTCGACGCCATCGTGGTCGGCTCCGGCATGAGCGGCGGCTGGGCCGCGAAGGAGCTCGCCGAACGCGGGCTGAAGACGCTGGTGATCGAGCGTGGCAGGCATCTCGAGCACGGCGCCGACTATACCGACACCATGTCGCCTTGGGAGCTCGACAATTACGGCATGGTCTCCGAAGCCGAAAGCGACGCCGATTATCCCGTACAAAGCAAGTGCTACGCCTTTTCGAGCGCGACCAAGCATCTGTGGGTCAAGGACAGCGACCACCCCTACACCACGCCCGCCGACCGGCCGTTCATATGGATCCGCGGCTATCACCTGGGCGGGCGGTCGATCATGTGGGCGCGCCAATCCTATCGCATGAGCGCGATGGATTTCGAGGCGAACAAGAAGGACGGCCACGGCGTCGACTGGCCGATCCGCTACGCCGACCTGGCGCCGTGGTACGACCATGTCGAGACGTTCGCCGGCATCTCGGGCGAGGCGGACGGGCTCGACCAGCTGCCCGATGGGAAGTTCCTGCCGCCGATGGCGCTGACCCCGCCCGAGATCGAGTTCGGCCGAAAGGTGGAGGCGCGCTTTCCCACCCGGCGCCTGATCACCGGCCGCTGCGCGCACCTGACGCAGCCGACGAAGGTCCATGAGGAGCTGGGCCGCACCGCCTGCCAGTACCGGTCGCTGTGCGAGCGCGGCTGCTCGTTCGGCGCTTATTTCTCCAGCCTGTCGGCGACGTTGCCGGCGGCGCGGCTTACCGGCAACCTGACGGTCGTCACCGACGCGATCGCGCACAGCGTCGTCCACGATCCCAAGACGGGCAAGGCGACCGGGGTCCGCGTGATCGACGCCAAGACCAAGCAGGGCCGGACCTATGAGGGGCGCATGGTGTTTCTCTGCGCCTCGACGCTGGGCACCGCGCAGATCATGCTCAACTCGCGTTCGGACGCCTTCCCGACCGGGATCGCCAACCGGTCGGACCAGGTCGGGCGCAACCTGACCGACCATTTGAGCGGGTTGGGCGCGAGCGGCGTCTATCCCGGGCACGAGGACACCTACCACCATGGTCGGCGCCCCAACGGCTTCTACATCCCGCGATATCGCAACGTCACGGAGGCGGCGGACGGTTATGTCCGCGGTTACGGTTTCCAGGGGCGCATCATGCGCGACGCATGGCAGCGCGGGATGTACGAGCCAGGCGTCGGCGCCGACCTCAAGTCGCGGTTGCGCAAGCCCGGGCCGTGGCGCATGTCGCTGTCGGGCTTCGGCGAGATGCTGCCGCGCGCGGAAAACCGGATCAGCCTTAGCGAGACGGTCAAGGACCAATGGGGTATCCCGGTGCCGCACATCGACGTCGGGCTCGGCCCCAACGACCAGGCGATGATCGCGCAGGTCGGCCAGGACGCGCGCGAGATGCTGGAGTTGGCCGGGTGCACCGAGATCGAGGTGCGCAAGCATTATGGCGGGGTCGGGCTCGGCATCCACGAAATGGGCGCGGCCCAGATGGGCCATGACCCCAAGACCTCGGTGGTGAACAAATACAACCAGGCGCATGACGTGCCCAATCTGTTCGTCACCGACGGGGCCTGCATGTCCTCGTCGGGATGCCAGAACCCGTCGCTCACCTACATGGCGATGTCCGCGCGGGCGGCGCACCACGCGGCCGCGTTCCTGAAGGAGGGCAGGATTTGACGAGAGTGCTGAAAGTCGCGCTGGCGGCGGGTGCGCTGGCGCTGATCGGCGCGGCGCCCGCGCCGAAGCAATGGCAGGTGCGGATGCTCAACAAGGGCCCGGACGGCCAGTTGATGGTGTTCGTCCCCGCCCGCCTGGCGATCAGGCCCGGCGACAGCGTCAAGTTCATCGCAACCGACAAGGGCCACAATGCGGAGTCGATCCCCGGCATGGCGCCGGCGGGCGCGCCCGCGTTCAAGGGCGCGATCAACCAGGAGATCGAGGTCCGCTTCACCCAGGCCGGACTGTACGGCTACAAATGTCTGCCGCACCTCGGGCTGGGCATGGTCGGCGTGATCGCGGTCGGCGATGCCGGCAACCGCGCCCAACTCCAGGCGCAGGCGGCCAAGCTGCCGGGTCTGGGCAGGAAGCGGATGACGGCGCTGCTGGCGCAATAGGCGTCAGCCGCCGACGATGCGCGGCAACGTCTTGATCGGCTCCACCGTGATATCGCGGAACCAGGTCTCGGCCCCTTCCGACTGAAGCTGGATATGGCCGTGGGTCAGTGGCGCGCGCACGCCCGCCGCGTCGATCGTGGCGAGATCGCGCGCCGCCATCACCGGCACGCCGTTGACGACATGAACGGCCCGGTCGCCGACGACGTACAGGTCGAGCGTGTTCCACGCGCCGACCGGGCGCTCGGCATCCCGCGCCGCCTCCACGTTCCAGGTCGACGTGCCGTTGATCACGTCGACCTCGCGCCCGCCCAGGCGATAGCGGAGGTGCGGCGTGATGATAGACGGGTCGAACGACACGGGCGCGCGGCCGCGCACCTGGGGGCCGACGGCGACCAGCATGCCGGTCGAGCCGCGCATGATCTCGAACTCGACCGATGGCGACCAGGTGCCGAACACCGCCCCCGGTTGCCCATGCGTATGATAGAGCAGGCCGTTGTTGCGCGGTTCGGTGAGCCGGGGCGCCCAGGTCCGCTCGCCCCATTTAAACTCCAGCCGCAAGTGATAGTCGCGAAGATCGGCGTCGTGGACCAGGCTTCCCCAGGTCTCGCCCTTGACCCACAGCGCGGGCGCGCCGTCGACCTCGCGCACGGCGAAGTGCTGGCCGATCTCGCGACCCGTGCCGATCGGCGCCGCGCCCGGATCGGCGCGGTAGGTCACCGCCGGGTCGGGATACCCCAACCAGCCCCGCCATCCGCCAAGATCGCGGCCGTTGAACAGCGCCCGCTTCGGCCCGCTCGCCCGTGGCAGGTCGACGAGGCGGAGCTTCTGCGGCGCGGCGACCGGCGCGTCGGCGATGTCGCGGGCCTGCTCCGTCGAGCTCCGCGCCGACCCGGCCCCCGCCACCGCGATCAGGGCCCATGTCACGATCGTCCGGTTCATGCCGTCCACTCCCGTGTCGTTGCCGCCGCCATGACTCTAGCGGACCAGCCGGTAGCTGACAAAGGCGATACGCCGACTGTCGGGCGACCAGGAGGGTACGTTGATCGTGCCCTGGCCGCCAAACAACCGGGTCAGGACGCGGGGCGGCGCGGTGCCGTCGGCGGGCATAATGCGGAGCACCACGTCCCGGTTGGGCGGGTGGTCGCCCAGCGCCACGTCCATGCCGAACGAGATAAAGGCGATCCACTTGCCGTCGGGCGACAGGTGGGGGAACCAGTCGCGGTAGCCCGCGTCCCGAGTGACCTGTTCCGGGTTCGCCCCGTCGGACGCGCGCATCCGCCATAGCCGCATGTCGCCCGACCGGACCGAGTTGAAGTAGATGTAGCGGCCGTCGGGCGAATATTCCGGCCCGTCGTCGAGCCCGGCCGCGGTGGTCAGCCGACGCTCCGGCCCGCCGGCGAGGTCGCGAGCGTAGATGTCGTAGTCGTTCGTCTCGGGCCGGCTCGCGGTGTACGCCAGCGTTCGGCCGTCCGGGGACCAGCCATGCCAATAGGACGGGGCTGTCGCGTGGCCCACCGCCAGCGTCGGCGCGCGAGATCCGGCGAGCGGCAGGACGTAGATGCGGGAAAGCTTGTCCGGCTCGGATTCGTCGGAGATGGCGATCCGGCTCCCGTCGGGGGACAGGCCGTGGTCGTTGTTGTTCCTGGTCCGCGGTCCGGTGTCGATCAACGCCGGCTCGCCCCCGCCCACCGCGATCCGGTACAGCCGTCCGTCGCCGTTGTAAATCAGCGAGCCCCCATCGCGGCTCCAGTTCGGCGCCTCGATCTTGCCCGTGAAATGACGCACCACCCGCCGACCCCGCGGCTCGGCGATATCCATGACCTCCAGCGTCGATTCGACCGCCGCCGGATAGCCGGTGTCGGCCACGGCCGCGAGCCGCGGAACCGCCAGCGTCACGTCGCTGAAGAGCGCGGTCTCGCGCACCCCGTCACCGGGCGCGGACATGACGAGGCCCGCGTGATAACGGTCGCCAAGGGCGATGCGATAATTGCCGCCGGCATGGCGGAAGACCCCGTCGGCGCCCGCGACCGAGAAGAAGACGTAGTCGCCCTCGCGTTCCAATCGCACCGCGCGCGCGTCGGCCATGTTGGCGCGGATCTCGAAGGTTGGCCCGTCCTCCGCTTCGCGGTACTGCATCGCGACCAGCCCGTCGCCACCGACCACGACGTCGGCATAAGGCGAACCCGCCGTCAGGTCGCGACGGATCATCACCCCCGCCCTGCCGCTCGAGTCGCCGCTTCGTCCGGACCAGGCGATGCGCGCCCCAAGGTGCAGATCGCCCGAGCGCGCGGTCCAAACGAAGTGGAAGGCGTCCTTTCGCCCCCCGATCGTCGCGCCGCCGCCGGTCACGCGGTAGCTCGCGTCCGCCGGGTCGAAGACCGTGCCGCCGACGATCGAGGGCGCGCCGATGTCGTCGGCGGCGGTGAAGATGCCGACGGGCTGGGCGCGCCTACCCTCGACGGACGCCGTCGCCACGAGCGAGGCGATCGCGAGCGCCGTTACAAAAGTCATGTCGCCAACTCTCATGGCCGCTCCCAGCGTTGCGTACCGAAGCTATCGAGCATAGCCGCGAAGCGACACCAGGTTCAACGGGGCGTGGCCTTCGCGCATCCCGCGAGGGCGAAGCACCGCGTCGGCGTGTCCGCCCCCTTTCCAAGCGCGCCCGCATCGGCGAGAGGGGGTGCCGATGGAGGCGCGTGTCGTCAGGATTTCGAGGCTAACGACGCTGTTGATCGGTTGTTGCGGCGTGTGCGCCTGCACCGCCGGTCCCGACTTCGCGCGCCCGCGCGCGCCCGGCGCCGACGCCTATGTCGCCGGTCCCCAGCCGGCGCGGACCGTGGGCATCGCGGCCAAGGGCGGCGAGTCGCAATATTTCCTGCCCGGCGCGGAGGTGCCGTGCGGATGGTGGCAATGGTTCGGCTCGCCAGAGCTCGACGGCCTGGTCGCCCGCGCCTTTGCCGGCAACCCGTCGCTGGCGGCGGCGCGGGCG
>CAXTRJ010000104.1:0-9403 GCA_964246585.1 uncultured Sphingomonas sp.
TATTTCTCCTCGGCCGACAGCTTCGCGATGATCCGCGGCGGGCATATCGACCTTACGGTGCTCGGCGCGATGGAGGTGTCGGAAGGGGGCGACATCGCCAATTGGATGATCCCGGGAAAGATGATCAAGGGCATGGGCGGCGCGATGGACCTGGTCGCGGGGGTCAAGCGGATCATCGTCGTGATGGAGCACACGTCAAAGGATGGCAGCCCTAAGTTCCTGCCCGAATGCACCCTGCCGCTGACGGGCAGGAACGTGGTCGACATGGTGGTGACGGACCTGGCGGTGTTCGAGCGGCCGGATCACGCCGCGCCGTTCCGCCTGGTCGAGTGCGCGCCGGGGGTGACGGGGGACGAGGTCAGGGCGAAGACGGCGGCGGGGTTTCAGGCGTGATGGACCTCGGCGCGCCCGACACGCCGCGCTGGGTGCAGCGGTTCCAGAATTTCGATGGCGCGCTCGTGCTGCTGCGCGAAGGAGTGGAACTGCTGGACGGCGATGTCCACCCGATCGTCCGGGAAGGCGTGATCCAGCGGTTCGAGTACACCTTCGAGCTCGCCTGGAAAACGCTCAAGGACTATCTGATGTGGCGCAAGGTCACGCTCGATCGCAGCGGACCCGCCGACGTGATCCGTGCCGCCTTCGCCGCGGGCTATATCACCGAGGGCGCGACTTGGATGGACGCGCTCGACGCGCGTAACGAGATGGCGCATGTCTATCGCCGCCAGGCGTTTGAACGGGTCGTCGGCGAGCTGAGCGCGCGTTTCCTCGATCGTTTCGAGGACCTTCACGAGATGCTGTCGCTAGAGCGGTCGCGCCTTGCCGGAGGATGACGGGATCACCCTGTCCAACCGCGATCGCGCGATCGTGCGCGGGGTGCTCGCGCCGTTCGCGGAGCGGATCGAGCGGGTGGGGGTGTTCGGCTCGCGCGCGCTGGGGAATGCTAGGCCGCAGTCGGATATCGACCTCGTGCTCTGGGGCGATCTGGACGACGCGACCCTCGCGCGGCTGTGGACGCTGTTCGACGAGAGCGGCCTTGCCGTGTCGGTCGACGTGGTGGCCTATGGTCCCGAGCTTCCTCCACCTTTCCGGCGGCACATCGACCGGGTCGCGAAACCGCTTTTCCTGCGCGAGAGCTTGAGAAGCGTCGGGAACACGACCGTCGCCGAGAAAAGGAGTTAGTCGATCGCGCGCAGCTTGGCGGTGCCCGCCAGTATTGCTCAGCGCGCTTTTCCTACGGACATCATAATGCGGCGTGCTTCTTCGAGCCATCGACGCGCCGATGCGTCGTCATCGCCTATTGGCATATCCCATTCGCCTGTTTCCTTGGCATATCGGTTCAGCAGACCCGCTTCGGGCAGTGACAGGAATACATCGAGTTCGGCGATTGTACCGGTGAGATCCTTCGGCGATCTACACTGTGCGAACTCTCGCAATATATCTTGCTCGCTATCGCCCATGATGTCGTAATCTTGGTGGAAGTACGCACCCATAAGGTGTTTAAGGTTGGGAAAACCACTCTCGTTCTCACGGTGTCGGAAAAGCGGTAAGGACATAATAGAGTTTCCCCTTAAAAGCTTGTTTGCGTAACACGACGCGGACGGAGCGGCCGACAACGGGAGTGGCCGCGCCTCTGATAAGCACGCGACCAACGCCTTGACCGCCCGCCACCAGATCGATCGGAAGCGTATCACCGACCTTCGCAATCCGCGCCCACGTCGCTATTGGTCGCCGCGATGTGCGGACCACCACGGAGATGGCCTGCTCGGCCTCTTTCAGGGACACAAAGGTCGAAACAGCTTTCAGCTTAGTGGACGCGAGCCGCTCAGCTAGTTGCGCGTCCGTCTGACCGACATGTCTCGCGATCGTATGTCCGCCAGCGCCGCGCAGGGCGGTCGCTTCATGCTCGGCCAACACGATGCGGCCGCTGCGCACCGAAGCGACGCGCAAGGCACCAAGGCCAAGGGTCAACGCAACCGGCACCGCGAGATCTACGTCCTCACCGATCCTGCGAGCGGTAGCCGGGTCGACGCCGAGCAGCTCGGCGACGGCGGTCGTCCCGTCGCTGGTCACCGTGCTTGTCTCACGTCCGGTCCACGCCTGACGCGCGCCGCTCTGTATCGTATCCGCGCCGTGTACGCCAAGGGCCGCGCCGCCGACCTTGGTGATTAACGTCGGCTCGGGCATAAGCAGCAAGCCACCGGCGGCGAGTTCCTCAAGCCGGCCAAATAGGACTTTCGCCCCGCCCCATGCGCGGGTCGACCAGTTGGAACGGCCGTCAAGCGTTCCGTTCGCGATTACCGCCGCGAGCTGTGCCGGTGTCAGGACAACAGTAAAAGCGGTTTCCAAGTTACCTCCGCAATCATTCAGAAAAAAGCATCCCGAGATGTCAGCACCGTCTTGACTAACGGACGACCGATGAAACGGCTCACTCCGCCGCGGCGCGGACCTTGGCGATGCCCGACTGCTTCTGCCGCTTCAGTTCCGCCTTCAGCTTGGTCGGATCGCTCGCCCAGACGAAGCCGAAGGAGACACCGCCTTCCTTGCCGACCGTCGCGTGGTGGAGCTTGTGCGCCTGGACCAGCCGCTTGGCGTAGCCGCGCTTGGGGACGTAGCGGAACCAGCGCTGGTGGACGATGCCGTCGTGGATCGCGGTGTAGATCAGGCCGTAGATGGTGATGCCGAGCGCGGTCCACCATAGCGGTTCGGACCAGTAGAAGCCGACGACGAACAGCACCACGACGATCGAGCCGAACACCACCGCGTACAGGTCGTTGCGCTCCAGCACGCCGTCGTGCGGCTCGTGATGGTCGCGGTGCCACGCCCAGCCCCAGCCGTGCATGACGTATTTGTGCGCCCACCAGGCGAACAGCTCCATGCCGGCGACGGCGGCGAGGACGACGCCGAGCTTTTCCAACCAGGTCATGCGGGCCAACTCATGCGGTAGCTCCGGCGAGTCGCGTCACCCGGCGGCGCGCGGGCAGCGCCCACCATGGCACGTCGGGGCTGAGATGATGTTCGTGGTGGTAGCCGAAATGAAAGCAGCTGAACAGGCTGGCGAGGTAGCTGTACCCCTCGCTGCGGGCGTTATGCCGATCGCTGAAGCCGTCGGCGTCGTGGCGGTGCGGGCGATAGGTGCCGAAGTAGAACAGCTGCAGCGACGAGGCGATCGCGGGCAGGCCGTAGAGCAGGACGATGTTCTCCACCGGAACGCCGAACGCGAGCCAATAGATCGTCACCACCGTCGCGACGTAGAGACCCGATCGCCAGCCGAAATAGCGGAGCAGGAACGTCGCGTACCACGGCCAGAACCGGTCGGGATGCGCCGCGTCGAAATCGGGGTCGTCGGCGCTTCCCGGCGCGCGGTGGTGCGAGAAGTGCGCATCGCGCATCTTGGCCCAGCCGAACCCGGCGTAGAGGAACAGCAGCGCGCCCCCGACCGCGCCGTTGAGCCGGGGCCGCCCGGGCGCCAGCGAGCCGTGCATCGCGTCATGCGCGACGATGAACATGCCGACCGACAGCCAGCACTGGGCCAGCGCGATCGGCAGGATCAGCGGCCAGCTCGCGCCGTCGATGCGGTAGCCGAACATCGCGTACAAGTGGATCGACAGCCACGCCGCCAGAATCGCCAGCGCCAGCGTCACGCCGATCAGCGACTGCGTCGTCTTGTCGCGCCGGGGGTAAGCTGTCGTCATATGAGCGAGATAGGCGCGTGGGCGGCGCGACGAAAGGGGCTTGTCGCGCGCCGTGACCGATGGCGCGGCGCGGCGATCCGCGCTACGGACCAAGGTTAATGGCCAGCCGTCCGCTCACCCTGTACGAAAAGATCTGGGCCGCGCACGTCGTCGAGCGGCAGGGCGACGGCACCTGCCTGATCTACATCGACCGTCATCTGGTCCACGAAGTGACGAGCCCCCAGGCGTTCGAGGGCTTGCGCGCGAGCAACCGGCGCGTGCGTCGCCCCGACCTGACGCTGGCGGTGCCCGACCACAATCTGCCGACGACGGCGCGCGCCGACGCTCACGGCCGGGCGCTGCCGATCGCCGACCGGGAGAGCGCGGCGCAACTCGACGCGCTGCGCCGCAACGTCGCCGAGTTCGGCATCGACTATTTCGACGCGCTGTCGGCCGAACAGGGCATCGTCCACGTCGTCGGGCCGGAACAGGGCTTCACGCTGCCGGGCACGACGCTGGTGTGCGGCGACAGCCATACCTCCGCCCACGGCGCGCTCGGCGCGCTGGCGTTCGGCATCGGCACCAGCGAGGTCGAGCACGTCCTCGCCACGCAGACGCTGCTGCTCCAGCAGGCCAGGACGATGGAGGTGCGCGTCGAGGGTACGCTCGGCTTCGGCGTGGCGCCGAAGGACGTGATCCTGGCGATCATCGGCCGCATCGGCGCGGCTGGCGGCACCGGCCACGTCATCGAATATACCGGCGAGGTGATCCGGGCCATGTCGGTCGAGGGGCGGCTGACGGTGGCCAACATGTCGATCGAGGCGGGCGCGCGCGCCGGGCTGGTCGCGCCAGATGAGACGACCTTTGCCTATCTCAAGGGCCGGCCGATGGCGCCATCGGGGGAGGAGTGGGACCGCGCCGTCGCGTGGTGGCGGACGCTGCCAACCGATCCGGCGGCGTCGTACGATCGCGGCGTGACGCTTGACGCGACCGATATTGCCCCGGCGCTGACCTGGGGCACCAGCCCCGAGGATGTCGTCGCGATCACCGGCCACGTGCCAGAGCCCGACAGCTTCGCCGACCCGGCCAAGCGCGACGCCGCGCGCAAATCGCTCGACTATATGGGCCTGACGCCCGGCACCGCGATGCGGGACGTCGCGGTGCAGCACGTCTTCATCGGCAGCTGCACCAACAGCCGGATCGAGGATCTGCGCGCCGCCGCGTCGGTCGCCAACGGCCGGCGCGTCGCCGACGGCGTCCGCGCGCTGGTCGTGCCGGGATCGGGCTTGGTCAAGCGGCAGGCCGAGGCCGAGGGGCTCGACCGCATCTTCGCGTCCGCCGGGTTCGAGTGGCGCGAGCCGGGCTGTTCGATGTGCCTGGCGATGAACCCCGACAAGGTGCCGCCGGGGGAACGCTGCGCCTCGACGTCGAACCGCAACTTCGTCGGGCGGCAGGGGCCGGGGGCCAGGACGCACCTGCTGTCGCCGGCGATGGCGGCGGCGGCGGCGGTGACGGGGCGGTTGGCGGACGTGCGGGACTTGATGCCGCGATAAGAGACTCTGGGGAGGGTGTGTAATGAAGATCGCGTTGGGATTGCTGGTGGCGGGGACGCTGCTCAGCGGGGCGGGCGCGGTGCGGACGTCGGGGCAGAAGGCGCCGCTCAAGGTTACGCGCGAAGGTCCCGAAGTGAGTGACAAGGGCCTGAAGGGTGACAGCGCGGTAGCAGCCCGGGCAGCGCAAACGTCCTTCGCGGCTCACCAAAGATCAACCGTGCGCTTGACAGACGATGGCCAAAAACAGCAATTTACCCGGTAGCCTCACACTGGTCAGAGACGATGAACGCGCGAAGCGGCGATTTGGGCGAGGATCTTTTGATCAACCGGGACGGCTTGCCTGTAGCGAAGCTCGTACAGGTCGATCGCGTGATGGATACCAATGAGCGCAAGCAGCGCCTCGTCGCGTTCCAGAAGTGGCGAAGGGAGCATGGTCCGACACTCGGGCCCAACTTGACCCTCAAGGAACTGATCGAGGAAGGTCGGTGCTGATAGCTGTGGCGGCTCGCGCGGTTGGGGTTCCCGTCGTGACCGACGCGCTATGACCCCCGTCGTCGCCGTCGAAGGCAACGCCTATCCCTGGGGCGCCAAGAACGTCGACACCGACGTGATCATCCCGGCGCATTGGTTGAAGACGATCAGCCGCGCCGGGCTGGGGCGCGGCGCGTTCGAGGCGGTGCGGGCGGAGCCGGGCAATCTGTTCGACGACCCGCGCTACGCGGACAGCCCAATCCTGATCGCCGGCGACAATTTCGGTTGCGGATCGAGCCGCGAGCACGCCGCCTGGGCGCTCGCCGACATGGGGGTGCGGGCGGTTATCGCGCCAAGCTTTTCCGACATCTTTTCCGGCAACGCGGTCAAGAACGGCATCGTCCCCGTCGTCCTGCCGCAGGACGCGGTCGACCGGTTGCTCGTGGTCGCGCGCGATCAGCCGATCGCGATCGACCTGGAGACGATGACGGTCACCACGCCGTACCAGGATCGCTTCGCCTTCGCGCTCGACCCGTTCCGCCGCCGGTGCCTGATGGAGGGGCTGGACGAGATCGGGCTGACGCTGGCAAGGGACGCCGAGATCACGGGCTTCGAGGACGCGGTGGGCCAGCACCGTCCGTGGCTAAACCGGGAGAGCGGCCATGCGCGCATTGTTGTCGAAGGCGGTCGGCGGACCTGACACGCTGGCGCTGTCCGACGTGCCCGACCCGGTCGCCGGTCGGGGCCAGGTCGTCGTCGCGGTCAGGGCGTGCGCGATCAACTACCCCGACGTGCTCATCATCGAGAACAAATACCAGTTCAAGCCGCCACGCCCCTTCGCGCCCGGCGGCGAGATCGCCGGGCTGATCGAGCAGGTCGGCGAGGGCGTCGAGGGCTGGGCGGTCGGCGACCGCGTCATCGCCATGATCGGCCATGGCGGGTTGGCGGAAAAGGTCGCGGTCGACGCCGCGCGGCTCTACGCGCTGCCCGAGGGGCGCGGCTTCGCCGAGGGCGCGTCGCTGATCCTGACCTATGGCACCACCATTCACGCATTGCTCGACCGGGGCCGGATCAAGCAGGGTGCCACGCTGCTGGTGCTGGGCGCGGCCGGCGGCGTCGGGCTGGCGGCGGTGGAGCTTGGCAAGGCGTTCGGCGCGACCGTCGTCGCCGCCGTCTCGTCCGACGAAAAGGCCGCCGCGGCCAAGCAGGCGGGAGCCGACCAGACGCTGGTCTACGCACGGGCGCCGTTCGACAAGGAACAGTCGAAGGCGCTGGCCGACCAGTTCAAGGCGGCGGTTGGCAAGGACGGCGCGGACATCGTCTACGACCCCGTCGGCGGCGACTATGCCGAACCGGCGCTGCGCGCGATCGGCTGGGAAGGGCGATACCTCGTCGTCGGCTTTCCCGCCGGCATCCCGCGCCTGCCGCTCAACCTGACGCTGCTGAAGAGCTGCGACGTGTGCGGCGTGTTCTGGGGCGCCTTCGCCGCGCGCGATCCGCGAGCGAACGCCGCGCATATCGAGCACCTGTTCCGCCTGTGGCGTGAGGGCCGCATCGCCCCACGCGTGACCGAGACCTTCGCCTTCGCCGACGGTGGCCGGGCGATCGCCAAGATGGCGGCGCGCGGCGCGATCGGGAAACTGGTGGTGGAGGTCGCGGCCTAACCGCCCGTTGCGCCTCGGCCCGCCGCCGCCTATCTCGGATGCGACCGACCAAGGGGACGCGCATGACCATGTTCGACGATCGCGAGCGGGGCTTCGAGACCAAGTTCGCGCGCGACGAGGAGATGGTGTTCCGCATCGTCGCCCGGCGCAACCGGCTGCTCGGACAATGGGCGGCGGCGAGGATGAAGCTGACCCCCGAGGAGACTGACGCCTATGCCAAGGCGGTGATCCAGGCCGATTTCGAGACGGCGGGCGACGACGACGTCATCCGCAAGCTGGTCGGCGACCTCGCCGCGTCGGGGCTCGACGTCGACGAGGGCGACGTCCGCCGCGCCGTCGACGAGCAGACGATCGAGGCGCGCCGCCAGCTGTTCGAGGCGAAGTAGCGCCATGCCGATGGCCGCCGACGACATCGCCGCGCTGATCAAGGGCGGCATCCCCGACGCCGAGGTCGAGATCACCGACCTGGCCGGCGACGGCGACCATTATGCCGCCCGCGTCACGGCGGAAAGCTTCCGCGGCATGAGCCGGGTGCAACAAACGCGCGCGGTCTATGCGACCCTTGGCGAGCGGATGGGCACGACCCTACATGCGCTCCAGCTGACCACCGCCATCCCCCGCTGAGGAAACCCATGACCGACATCAGGACCGAAGACGCCCAGGCCCGCATCGACCAGATCGTCAAGTCGCACCCGGCCGTGCTGTTCATGAAGGGCAGCCCGCTGTTCCCGCAATGCGGCTTTTCCAGCCGCGCGATCGCCATCCTCCAGCACCTGAACGTCGAGTTCGAGAGCGTCGACGTGCTGCAGGACCAGGGCGTGCGCCAGGGCATCAAGGCCTATTCCGACTGGCCGACCATCCCGCAACTCTACGTGAACGGCGAGTTCATCGGCGGTTCGGACATCATGATGGAGATGTACGAGAGCGGGGAGCTGGCGCAGGTGTTCGACCAGGCGAGCGACCCCCGCTGATCGGGATGGTGATGCGATGCTGCTGGAGGATGCCGACCACCGGGCCGCTCGCGAGAGCCGCCCGCTGCTAGTCTGCGACCTGACGCAAAGCTATTCACCCGTCGGTGGCGGCGGCATCGGCACTTATCTCCGCGAGAAGCGCGATCATGTGCTCGGCCAGACGCCGCATCACCTGCTCCAGATCGTCCCCGGCCCCCGCGACCGCGTCACCACCCGCGGCCGGCACATCTTCGCCGAGGTCGGCGCGCGGCGTGTGCCGGGCAGCCCCAACTACCGCTTCATCCTTCGCACGGGCGTCGTCCGCGAACTGCTCGCCGAGTACCGCCCCGACATCGTCGAATCGCTGTGCCCGTGGTTGCTGCCCTGGACCGCGATCAACCACCGCCGGGCGCATCCGGAGACCGCGCTGGTCGCGGGATATCGTACCGACTTCCCCAACGCGCACATCCACCGCGTCGGGCGCGAGATGGTTGGCGAGCGGATCGCCGGGAGCTTGCGCGCGCTGAGCTACCGCTATGCCGAGCTGACCTACCGCGAGTTCGACCGCGTCTATACGCTGGGCGAGGACGCGCGCGCGACGTTGGCGTCGCACCGGATCACGCACACCGACGTCCTGCCGCTGGGCGTCGACACCGCGCTGTTCGACCCCGCGCTGCGCGATCCAGGGTTTCGCGCGTCGCTAGGGCTGGCGGGGGAGGGGCCGCTGCTCGTCTATGCCGGCCGCATCGACAACGAGAAGCGCGCCGATCGCTTGGTCGAGATGTTCCGCCTGCTCCCGCCCGAGCTCGGCGCGGCGATGGTGATGATCGGCGACGGCAAGTTGCGCGACGCGCTCGCCGCCCGCGCCGTCGGGTTGCCGATCGCCTTTCCCGGCTTCGAGCGCGGTCGCGCCGAGCTCGCGCGCGCGCTCGCCTCGTCCGACCTGTACGTGTCGGCGATGGCGGACGAGACGTTTGGCGTCTCGGTGCTGGAGGCGCAGGCGTCGGGGTTGCCGGTGATCGGCGTCGCGTCCGGGGCGATGCCCGACCGGGTGCCGCCGGCGCTGGGGCTGCTCGGGCCGGTCGACGACGCGG
>CAXTRJ010000105.1:0-9284 GCA_964246585.1 uncultured Sphingomonas sp.
CCGCAACGTCATGTCGGAGGCGATGGGGCTGATCGCCGGCGCCTATGACGCCAAGGCGGAAGGATTTCAGCCGGGCGGGCTTTCGCTGCACAATCTGATGGCCGGGCACGGTCCCGACCTGGCGAGCTGGCGCGCGGCGTCGACCGCCGAGCTGAAGCCGCACAAGATCGACGGCACGATGGCGTTCATGCTGGAAAGCTGCTGGCCGTACAAACCGACCGCCCATGCGCTGCAACACGCCCAGCTCGACTACGACGCGGTCTGGTCCGACTTCCCGAAAGCGACGCTGCCCCGCTAACCACCCCTTGGCGGCGCGAACCGGCGCGGCTAGGGCGTCCGCGAACGACGCGGCATCCGCCTCGCCGTTCGTGATCGCGCCGGTGCCCCTTCACGGGGGCTTAAACGGGAATGCGGTGCGGGCGGCGACGCCCAAAGCCGCGGCTGTCCCTGCAACTGTAAGCGGCGAGCGCGATGCACACGTCCCCACTAAGGTGGGGACAGCCACTGGGCCGCGAGGCCTGGGAAGGCGTGCATCAAGCCCTGACCCGCGAGCCAGGAGACCTGCCGGCGCTTGGTCGCTCTTGCTGGGGTCCAGGGGATGGCTGCGGCACGGTTGGTTCCGTCTGAGCGACGACCATGCGGCCGGGGCCGCATCGGTGCGTGTGCCCGGGCGCTCAGCGGCTCCCGTCCGGCGCGCGCGCGCCGACCGCTCGTGAGCGGCACGCCCCTGCCCGTCTCGCTCAGGACGCCCAGGGACTACCCATGACCAAGACCTGCACCTCCCTCATCGCCCTCCTGCTGGCGACGCCCGCCTTCGGCCAGGCGCTGCCCACCACGCCACCGGCGGAGGACGAGGGCGACGCCATCGTCGTCACCGGCAGCCGCTCGCTCGACGGCACCCCCGCCGCCTTGACCGGGTCGTCGCTGACGCTGCTAGATTCGGCCCGGCTGGAGGAACGCCAGACGCGGGTCGTCGCCGACATCCTGCGCGACGTGCCGGGCGTCGCGGTCAGCCGCTCGGGCGGGGTCGGCCAGGCGACGCAGGTGCGGCTGCGCGGCGCCGAGGCGAACCACACGCTGGTCCTGATCGACGGGATCGAGGCGTCCGACCCGTTCCAGGGCGAATTCGACTTCGCCACGCTGATCGCCGACGACGTGGCCCGGATCGAGGTGTTGCGCGGGCAGCAATCGGCGATCTACGGCTCCGACGCGATCGGCGGCGTCGTCCACTACATCACCGCGACCGGGGCGGAGGCGCCGGGACTGCGTGGACGGGTCGAGGGCGGGTCGTTCGGCACGGTGTCGACGGCGGCGCGGCTCGGCGGGGTCGACGGCGCGCTCGACTACGCTCTTTCCGGCGCGTTCAGCCGCACCGACGGGACGCCGACCGCCCGGCGCGGGATCGGCGACCGGAACCTCGACGCCGACAACCGCGCGCTGTCGGCCAAGCTCGCCTATACGCTCGCGCCCAACGTCCGGCTGAAGGCGGTGGGGCGGTACAGCCGAACCCAAGCCGAAACCAATCCGCAGGACTTCGATTTCACCGCGCCGACCTATGGTTTCGTCGTCGACGGCGACGACGATTACGTCGCGCGCGCGTTCTACGGCCTGGTCCGTGGCGAGGTCGACCTGCTCGACGGGCGCTGGACCCACGCGCTGACGGGTCAGGTCAACGACACCCGCCGCACCGCGCGCACCGCCGGCGACGAAGGCTTCACGACCACCGGCGACCGGGTCAAGGCGGCGTACGACACGACGTTCCGCGTCGATGCGGGCGCGGCGCGGCACTCCTTCACCGTCGCCGCCGATTTCGAGCGCGAAAGCTTCCGCAACGTCGCGCTGTTCGGCCCGCCGACCGCGGTCAACGATCGGCGGCATACCGACAATCTCGGGCTGGTCGGCGAATACGGCTTGGCGATCGGCGACCGCATCGGCCTGGGCGCGTCGATCCGGCACGACGACAACGACCGGTTCGACAACGCGACGACCTATCGCCTGCGCGGCAGCGTCGCGTTGACGCCGGCGGTCCGCGTCCGCGCGGCGGCGGGATCGGGGATCAAGGCGCCGACCAACTTCGAGCTGTTCGGCTTCGACCCCGACAGCTTCATCGGCAATCCGGACTTGCGCGCGGAAAAGTCGGAAGGGTGGGAGGCGGGCGTCGACCTGACGCTGGCGGGCGAGCGGGTTCGGGTCGGCGCGACCTATTTCGACAGCGTGCTCGAGAACGAGATCTACACCATATTCTCGCCGACCTTCGTGTCGTCGCCGGCCAATCGCGCGACGGAATCGAAACAGCACGGCGTCGAGCTGTTCGCCAACGCGGCGGTCGGCGGCGGCGTTCGCGTCGACCTGGCCTATACCTATCTCGACGCCGAGGAGGACGGGGTCGGGGAGATCCGCCGCGCGCCGCACATCGCCAGCGCCAACCTGGCCTGGCGTGGCCTCGCCGACCGCGCCGGCGCGACGCTGACCGCGCGCTACAATGGCGTCCAGCGCGATAGCGACTTCTTCAACCTGCCGCTCGGCCCGCAGGTCCGCCTGGACGACTATGTCCTGGTCAACCTCGCCGCCGACTACCGCCTGTCGACGGCGCTCCAGCTGTTCGGCCGGGTCGAGAACCTTTTCGACGAGGAGGCCGAGCAGGTGTTCACCTATCGCAGCCCGGGCCGCGCCGTCTATGCCGGCATCCGCGCGGGGTTCTGAGCGCGCGGGCGACCTTGCGATAAGCACCACCCCGGCGGAGGCCGGGGTCCAGTCAGGATGGTCGTGGTCGGCGCGTTCAACGCTGCTTGCGAGCGCATTGTGACTGGACCCCGGCCTCCGCCGAGGTGGCAAGCCTTGTCGCCGCTCGAATTCATAGCCGCCCCAAACTCTACCCGGCGATCAGTTCCTTGATCCGGGCCGCGAGCGCTTCCATCGCGAACGGCTTGGTCATCACGTGCATCCCCGGCGCCAGGTGGCCGTTGCCGACCACCGCGTTCTCGGCATAGCCGGTGATGAACAGGACTTTCAGATCGGGCCGCCCGACCCGCGCGGCGTCGGCCATCTGCCGGCCGTTCATGCCGCCGGGCAATCCGACATCGGTAACCAGCAGGTCGATCCGCGTGTCCGATTGCAGGATCTTCAAGCCAGCCGCGCCGTCGGCCGCCTCCAGCGGCGCGTAGCCGAGCTCCTCCAGCACCTCCGTCACCAGCATCCGGACGGTTGGCTCGTCGTCGACGACCAGCACCGTCTCGCCGGCCTGGGCGCGCGGCGCGTCGGACAGCTCGGGCGCGACCTCGACGGCGTCGGCCACGCCCAGGTGGCGTGGCAAGTACAGGCACAGCATCGCCCCCTCGCCCACTTCCGAATAGATGCGGACCTGCCCGCCCGATTGCCGCGCGAAGCCGTAGATCATCGACAGGCCGAGCCCGGTGCCGAGCCCCAGCGGCTTGGTGGTGAAGAACGGGTCGAACGCCTTGGCGATCACCTCGGGCGTCATGCCGGTGCCGGTGTCGGAGACGCACAGCGAGACATATTGCCCCGGCTCCATGTCGCGCTCGCGCGCAGCCCTCGCGTCGAGCCAGCGATTGCCCGTCTCGATCGTCAGCCGCCCGCCGCCGGGCATCGCGTCGCGCGCGTTGATGCATAGGTTGAGCAGCGCGTTTTCCAGCTGGTTGGGGTCGACCAGCGTCGCCCACAGCCCGCCGGCCGCGACCACCTCGATCGCCACCGCCGGCCCGACGGTTCGCCGGACCAGCTCCTCCAGCCCCGCCACCAGCCGGTTGACGTCGGTCGGCTTGGGGTCGAGCGTCTGCCGCCGGGAAAAGGCGAGCAGCCGGTGGGTCAGCGCCGCCGCCCGCTTCGCCGCGCCCTGCGCCGCCAACGAATAGCGCTCGACATCGGCCAGCCGCCCCTGCGCGATCCGCATCCCGAGCAGTTCCAGGCTGCCGGTGATGCCGGTCAGCAGGTTGTTGAAATCATGCGCGAGGCCGCCGGTCAACTGGCCGACCGCCTCCATCTTCTGGCTCTGGCGCAGCGCTTCCTCGGCGACCATCAGTTCGGCGGTGCGCGTCGCGACCCGTTCCTCCAGCGTCCCGTTCAGCTGGGCGAGTTGCGCGGCCTGGCGACGGCTATGGTCAATGTCAGTATTGGTGCCGACCCAGCGAAGAATCGCGCCATCGGCGGCGCGCACCGGCTCGGCGCGGACCAGGAACCAGCGATAGACGCCGTCGGCGCGGCGAATGCGGAACTCGGTCTCGTACACCCCGCCGGTGGCGAGCGCGTGCGCCCAATCGGCGCCGGCGCCGGCCAGATCGTCGGGATGAACCACCTGTCCCCAGACATCCGGCCCGTCGATCGTACCAGGCTCGCGACCGAGATAGGCATAGACCTGGTCGTTGAACCAATCGAGATGCCCGTCCGGACGGCTCGCCCAGATGTGGTTGGGCACGGCCTGGGCGAAGACGCGGAACTGCTCCTCGCTCTCCCGCCGCGCCGCCTCCGACCGGGCCCGCTCGGTCGCGGCGCGGACCCGCTCGGCGACGTCGCGCATCACGATCTGGTCGTCGTCGTTCCAGCTACGCGGCGCGGCGTCGTTGGCGAAGAGCAGCGCGACAAAACGCCCCTGTTCGACCAACGGCATGTTGATGAAGGACCGCGCGGCGATGCCCTCCAGCGCCGCCGCCGTGGCGCTGGTCCGTGGGTCGGTCCTGGCGTCGGCGACCATCACGGTGCGCCCCGCCTTCAGATCGTCGATGTACGAACCGAAATCGCGGAAGTTCAGGACGCCGGCGATCGTGATCACGCCGGACGCGTTCCAGTCGCGCTCGATCGTGATCGTCTCGGCGATCTTGTCGATCACGCCGTAGCCGACGCGACCGACGCCGAGCAGCCGGCCGAGCATGTCGGACGCGGCATGAGCGATCTCGGCCGGATCGGTCAGGTCGCGCAGGCGATCGCCCAGCGTCAGCATCGCCGCCTGGCGCACCTCGGCCTGCTTGCGCTCGGTGATGTCGAAGCTGACGCCCGGGAAGCGCACCGGCGCGCCGTCGTCGTCCAGCTTGCATCGTCCTTGCGCGGTGACCCAGCGCACGGCGCCGTCGTCCTGAAGAAGCCGGTATTCCGCCGAGAACGGCTCGCCGTCGCGCTTCGCCTCCTCGATCGCCGCGCCGACGCGCGGCAGGTCGTCGGGATGAATGCCGGCGAAGAAGCGTCCGATCGGCGCGCCCTCCCGCGCCATCGCCGGATCGACGCCGTACAGCTTGGCGAACCGTTCGTCGGCGCGGACGCGGTCGCCGGGGACGTCCCAGTCCCACGTGCCGACGCCGTGCCCCGCCGACAACGCCTGCTGCAATCGCTCCTCGCTGTCGCGCAGCGCTAACTCGCCGAGGCGGCGGGCGGAGATGTCGTTGAACAACATCGCGACAAGCCGTTCGCCCGGCTCGCCGACGCGGAACGCCTGGACGTCGAACCAGCGCCCCATCGGCTCCGACCCGTTCTCGAAACGCGCCGGTTCCCCCGTCGCGGCGACGCCGCCGTACAGGTCGAACCAATGCTGTTCGAGTGCCGGCACGAGCTCGCGCGCGGTGCGCCCGACCGGGTCGACCAGCCCGGTCTGGCGCTCGAACGCCGGGTTCACCTCGACGAAGCGGTAGTCGACCGGTCGCTCGCCCTGGAACAGCACCTCGACCAGGCAGAAGCCCGCGTCGATCGCGTCGAACAACGCCCGGTAACGCCCTTGGGCGATCGACGCGCCGTCGCGGGGCGCGTCGCCCGGGGAGTCGTGGCTGGACTGAGTCATGCGAGTCTCGGATCGAATAGAAGGGGAGTGCGCCTAGACGACGCGGATACAGGCCGCCAAACGCCTCTCGGGCGGGGTCGATCCTGTTACGCGCCAGGACTTTGCCCGCAAACGGGCGATATCGCCTCGACCCGGGTTGCCGACATGGGTTGCGGCGTCGTCCTCCGTCGTGCATCGGACGGACGATTTCGCTTGTCGAGCAGTTCGCTCGATCGCACCGCCGTCCTGGCGTAAGCGGGTATTTCGTTGCGTTGCAGCATGGGACATGGGAACGAACGCGCGGCCGGTCGGTTAATCGCGTAGCAAGGAGATGGGTGTGCACGGTTCGGTCCTGTCCGGTTCTGCTTCCACGACAACGTCCAATCAGTCCAATAAACCGCCGCTGATCTGTTTCTCCCACCTGCGCTGGGATTTCGTCACGCAGCGCCCACAGCATCTGATGCGACGCTTCGCCGCCGATCGGCGCGTGTTCTTCTGGGAAGAGCCGACACCCTGCGGCCGCGACGCCGCCTTTCTCGAATGGCAACCCTATCCCCTCGACAAGGTCGTCGTGCTCCGGCCGCAGGTGCCACGGGGGTGGGATTCCGCTGCGGTCGAAGCGGGCTTGCGCGTCCTCCTCGACCAGTTCGTCGCCAAGACCCTCGCCAGCGATCCGGTGCTGTGGTTCTACACGCCCATGATGCTGGGCTTCGCCGGCCATCTGCGCGCCGCGGCGGTGGTGTATGACTGCATGGACGAGCTGTCCGCCTTTCGCTTCGCCGACCCGCTGTTGTGCGAGCGCGAACGGGCATTGATCGAGCGCGCCGACGTCGTGTTCACCGGCGGTTACAGCTTGTACGAAGCAAAGCGCGGCCTGCACGACAACGTCCATCCCTTCCCCTCCGCCGTCGACGCCGCCCATTTCGCCACCGCGCGGGGCGCCATCGCCGAACCGGCGGACCAAGCCTCGATTCCCGGGCCCAAGCTCGGCTTCTACGGCGTGATCGACGAGCGGATCGACCTGGCGCTGCTCGACGCGGTCGCGGCGGCGCGGCCCGACTGGTCGTTCGTCATGATCGGCCCGGTGATGAAGATCGACATGGCCGACCTGCCCCGCCGCGCCAACATCCACTGGCTATCGGGTCGCGACTATGCCGACCTTCCGGCTTATCTGTCGGGCTGGTCGGTCGCGCTGATGCCATTCGCGATCAACGAGGCGACGCGCTTCATCAGCCCGACCAAGACGCCCGAATACCTCGCCGCCGGTCGCCCGATCGTGTCCACTCCGGTGGTCGACGTCGTCCGCCATTACGGCGACATGGCCGGCGTCGCCATCGCCGCCGACGCGGGCGGGTTCGTCGCCGCGTGCGAGGCCGCGCTGGCCCTGCCGCGAACCGGCACCTGGCTCGCCGAAGCCGACGCTATTCTCAACAACTCCTCCTGGGATCGCACCTTCACCGCCATGGACAATCGTATCGAGGCCGCACGGACGGCGAGGGCCACCCCCACCCTGGTGGTCGCCAACGACGGCGGCAGGGCACCCGCGGTCCGCGCCGCCGGTCGTCGCCCGCATTACGACGCGCTGGTCGTCGGCGCGGGCTTCGCCGGGTCGGTGCTGGCCGAGCGGCTCGCGGCGGGGTCGGACAAGCGCGTGCTGGTGGTCGACCGGCGGCCGCACATCGCCGGCAACGCCTTCGACCACCCGGACGACGCCGGGGTGATCGTCCACCGTTACGGCCCGCACATCTTCCACACCAATAGCGACGACGTGTTCGCCTATCTGTCGCGCTTCACCGAGTGGCGACCATACGAGCACCGTGTGCTGGCGAGCGTCCGCGACAAGCTGCTGCCGATCCCGATCAATCGCACGACGCTCAACGAGCTGTACGGCCTGTCGCTCGAGAGCGAGGAAGAGGCCGCCGCGTTCCTCGCCGCCCGCGCCGAGCCGCGCGAGATCCGCACCTCGGAGGACGTCGTCGTCGCCGCCGTCGGGCAGGAGCTCTACGAGACCTTCTTCCGTGGCTACACCCGCAAGCAATGGGGCCTCGACCCGTCGGAGCTCGACAAGTCGGTCACCTCGCGCGTCCCAACGCGGACCAATACCGACGACCGCTATTTCCTCGACAAGCATCAAGCGATGCCGCTCGACGGCTATACCGCGATGTTCGAGCGGATGCTCGACCATCCCAACATCACCGTCGAGACCGGAGTCGACTACCGCGATCTCGACGTGCGCGCCGACCACACCGTCTATACCGGGCCGATCGACGAATATTTCGATTTCCGTTTCGGCAAGCTGCCCTATCGCAGCCTGGAGTTCCGCCACGAGACGCACGACGTTGAGACGTTCCAACCGATTTCGGTGGTCAACTATCCTTCGCCCGACGTGCCGTTCACCCGCATCACCGAATACAAATACCTGACCGGCCAGGTGCACCCGAAGACCAGCATTACCTACGAGTTCCCGCAGGCCGAGGGCGACCCTTATTACCCGATCCCACGGGCGGAGAACCAGGCGTTGTATCGCCGGTACGAGGCGCTGGCCGACGCGTTGCCCGATGTCAGTTTCGTCGGGCGGCTGGCCACCTATCGCTATTACAACATGGACCAGGTCGTCGGGCAGGCGCTCGCCACCTATCGTCGGCTGGAGGCGAAGCTGGCGCCAAAGGTCGAAGCGACCGCCTGACGCGGTTCAGCGTCGGCGATAGGCCTCGACACGCCAGCGCCCGGTCCGCCGACCGCCAGCGGCGCGCCACGACACGCCCGTGTCGGCGAGAAATCGCTGGTGGATGCCGGCCGCGTGCTGGGCGAAGTCGTGGAAGTCGATGCGGTGGTGAGCCAGCACCAGCCGTCCGCCGGGCGCCAGCGCGGCGGCGACCGCGCGCGCCACCGCCGCCATGTCGCGCGCCGACAGATAGTAGAGCAGCTCCGCCACGACCACCGCGTCGTACGCCGATCGCGGGAAGCGCGCCGGTAGTGGAAGGATGATCGCGCGCGCGCGTGTCACGCCGATCAGCGCCCGAGTGGTCAGCGCGGTGCCCTTCGCCGTCCCCTCGGTCGCATCGAGGCGTAGCGCCCGCCGGGCGAGCGCGACGCTGTTCGACCCGTTGCCCGCGCCAAGCTCCAACACCCGGCCGCGCGGGCCGGCGCCAAGCCCGCGAACGATCGCCCGACGCTTCAGCGCTTCGTCGGCATCGCTGAAGGTGCGCCACGGATCGTCGCTCGCGCCGAACGTCTCCTCGAAGCCGGACAGGCCGATCGGCTTCACCGCCGCGTCTCGCGAAGTCGCGTCGGTTGCGAACGGACGATCGTCACAGCGTCGGTACGAGCAGCCCGGCCGCCGCCGCCTGCCCCACCCGCATCGCCTGCGCGTCGGGCGCGGGCTGGCGCAGGTAGACGGTCAGGTCGGTCAGCGCCGCCGCCAGCGGATGCGTCGCGAACAGTCCTTGCAGCCCGACCGCCTGCTGCGCCGTCGCCATCGCCGCCTCGGCGAGCGCCGCGACCTGACCGCGCGCGGCGGCGA
>CAXTRJ010000106.1:0-9215 GCA_964246585.1 uncultured Sphingomonas sp.
GTTCGGGGAGGCGAACGATGGCGGTGGACCTGGGCGACCTTACCGCGTTGATGGTGGTCGCGCGCGCGGGCGGCTTTCGCGACGGCGCGCGGGCGAGCGGCCGCGGCGCGTCGAGCCTCAGCGAGGCCGTCCGCCGGCTTGAGACGGGGCTCGGTGTCCGGCTGCTCCACCGCACCACGCGCTCGGTCGCGCCGACCGAGGCGGGCGCGCGCCTGTTGGAGCGGTTGGGGCCGGCGTTGGGCGAGATCGAGGCAGCGCTCGACGTGGTGAACCGTTTTCGCGATACGCCGACGGGCACACTCCGGCTCAACGTCCCCGTCAGCGCCGCGCGCCTGGTGTTGCCGGCAATCGTCCCCGCATTCCTCGCCGCCTATCCTAACATCGAACTAGACATCGTCGCCGAGGACGGCTTCGTCGACGTCCTGGCGGCGGGCTGCGACGCGGGCATCCGCTACGACGAGCGGTTGGAGCAGGACATGATCGCGGTGCCGATCGGGCCCCGCCAACAGCGTTTCGCGACCGCAGCGTCGCCCGCCTATCTCGACCGGCGCGGTCGCCCTGACCATCCGCGCGACCTGCTGGGCCACGCCTGCCTGCGCGGTCGCTTCGCCAGCGGCGCGATGACCGTTTGGGAGTTCGAACGGGATGACGAGATCGTCCGCGTCGAGCCGAGCGGGCCGCTGGTCGTCCGCGTCGGCGCCGCTACCGACCTCGCGGTAGAAGCCGCGATCGCCGGAGTCGGCGTTATCCAGCTCTTCGAGGACTGGCTCCGGCCGCATCTCGACAGCGGCGCGCTGGAACCCGTGCTTGAGTCGTGGTGGCAGCCCTTCTCGGGGCCGTTCCTCTACTATTCGGGCCGCCGCCATCTTCCCGCGCCGCTCCGCGCCTTTGTCGATTTCATCAAGGACGCGCGATCGTGACTCCCCCCCGCATCGCCGCGCTCGACGTCACCCGCGGGCTCGCCGTCATGGGCATACTCGTCGCCAACATGCCCGCGTTCGGGCTGCCCGAGGCGGCGTATTTCTCGCCGCTCGCCGCCGGCGGGTCGACCGGGGCCGACCGGGTCGTCTGGGCGACGACCTTCGTGCTGGTCGAGGGCAAGATGCGCGGGCTGTTCACGATGCTGTTCGGCGCGTCGCTGCTGCTCGTCGTCGACCGTGCCCACGCCGCCGGGAACGACGCGGCGCGGGTCCACTACCCCCGGATGTTCTGGCTGTTCGCGTTCGGCTACGCGCATCTGTACCTGTTCTGGTGGGGCGACATCCTGACACATTACGCGCTGGTCGGGGCGGTCGCGTTCCTATTCGCGCCGCTGTCCACGCGGTGGCTGGTCGGGATCGGCCTGGCGCTGGTCGCCAACCACGTCCTGACCCAGGCGGGGCTGACGCTTATCGCCTTTTCCGACACCGCCGACGCGGCGCTCGTCGCCACGCGGAACAGCCTGTTGCTGGTCTACGGCGTACCCCCCGCGTCGACGATCGCCGCCGAGGTCGCCGCCAACCGGGGCGGGTTCGGCGACGCGGTCGCCTGGCGCTGGGCGAACGCGCCGACGCCGTTCCGCCTGCTCAACGCGGGGACCGGCGACACGCTCGGCTTTATGCTGTTCGGCATGGCGGGTTTGCGCTCGGGTTTCCTCACCGGCGCCTGGCCGCGCGAGCGTTATCGCCGCTGGGCGACGGTGTCGCTGGCGATCGCGCTCCCCGCCTATGCCGGTCTCGCCGCCGAGACGATCCGCCACGATTTCGCGGCGCCCTGGGTCGTGCTCGGCTCGGCCGGCGGCGCGACGCTGCTGCGTCCGCTCGCCGTCGCCGGCTACGCCGCGCTCGCCGTGCTGGCGGCCTCGCGCGACGGTTGGCTCCAGCGCCGCGTCGCCGCCGTCGGCCGCGCGGCGTTCTCCAACTATCTGGGCACCACCCTGGTCACCGCCGCGCTGTTCCAGGGCTGGGGCCTGGGCCTGTTCGGCGCGCTCGGCCGGGCGCAGCTCTACCTCGTCGTGCCGCTGGTATGGGCGCTGATGCTCGCCTGGTCGACCCCGTGGCTCGCTCGCTACCGCTACGGCCCTCTCGAATGGGCATGGCGCTCGCTATCGCGCGGCGAGGCGCAACCGATGCGCCGCTATCCGGCCTAACCCGCGCGGCGGCCGAACCCGGCCTGCGGGCGGCGCACCACCAGCGGGTTGGCCTCGCGCAGCAGCATCGCCAGCGTCTGCTCAAACAGCGGGCGCAGCTTGACGATATGCTCCAGCGCTTCCTCCGGCGTGTCTTGCCGCTCGACGCAGTCGCGCGCGGTCGCCTCGATGACTTCGGCCAGCTCGGCCAGCGGCTCGGCGCCGAACTGGCGCGATTCGCCCTTCAGCGTGTGCGCCGGGATGACCATCGCCGCCGCGTTCTGGCCGCGCATCGCCGCCTCGACCGCCGCGACCGATTTGACCCCGTCCTCCTCGAAGTAACCCAGGATGCGGACGAACCCCGCCCCCAGCTCGGCCCTGGCGCGGGCGTAGGCCGTCCAATCGACCAGCGTGCTTCCCTCGAACGACACCGCCATCTCCCTCATCCGCGCCCGACCCCACCACGAAGGGCGGCCGCGAAGCTCTCGTGACGAGGGGTTACCCCGATTGGGTAAACGGATCGTTGCGGCGGGCGGCGCGGATGCGGTGGACCGAGCCGTCGTCCGACCGGGTTTCGGCCAGCGTCGCCCCCATCGCGGCCGCCGTCGCGGCGATCTCGGCCGGGGCGTTCGGGTCGTCGGCGATGACCTCCACCTCGTCCGCGCCGCCGCGCAACGCCCTGGCCAACCGCACCGCCGGCCACGGGCACCGCATCCCCCGCGCGTCGATGCGGATCATTTTTCCTGATCGAACGGGTTCTTGGGCGCGCGCATCGTGACGCGCACCGGCACCGCGCCGAAACCCAGGTCGCGGCGCATCGAATTGACCAGATAGCGTTCATAGCTCGCCGGTAGCTGGTCGACCCGCGTGCCGAATATGACGAAGCTCGGCGGCCGCGTCTTGACCTGGGTGACATAGCGCAGCTTGACCCGCTTGCCGCCGGGCGCGGGCGGCGGGTTGGCCTCGATCGCGCGCTCGAACCAGCGGTTGAGCTCGCCCGTCCCGACCCGCCTGGACCACGCCTCGCGCGCCTCGAACGCGGCGCCGATCAGCTGGTCGATGCCCTTCCCCGTCGCCGCCGAGACGGTCAGCACGGTGACGCCCTTGACCTGGCTGAGGCCATCCTCCAGCGCGCGCTTGACCCCGTTGAACAGCGACGACGCGTTCTCCGCCACGTCCCATTTATTAAGCGCGATGATCAGCGCGCGGCCCTCCTCCAGCACCTTGTCGGCGATCCGCAGGTCCTGCGCCTCCAGCCCCAGCGTCGCGTCGAGCAGCAACACGACGACCTCGGCGAAGTCGACCGCGTGGAGCGCGTCGGCGACCGACATCTTTTCCAGCTTGTCCTGGACCTTGGCGCGCTTGCGCATTCCCGCCGTGTCGATCAGGCGGACCTTGCGGATCGTCCCGTCGGGGCTCGGCCAGTCCCAATCGATCGCGATCGAATCGCGCGTGATCCCGGCCTCGGGCCCGGTGATCATCCGGTCCTCGCCCAGCATCCGGTTCACCAGCGTCGACTTGCCCGCGTTGGGCCGCCCGACGACCGCGAGCTTCAGCGGCGCGTCCGGGCGTTCCCAATCCTCGTCGTCCTCGGCCGCCGCCTTGCCCTCGATATGCGGCAACAGCTCGTCGAACAGCTCGGCCATCCCCTCGCCATGCTCCGCCGATAGCTGCACCGGATCGCCGAAGCCGAGCGACAGCGACTCCAGGATGCCCTGCTCGCCCGACCGTCCCTCGGCCTTGTTGGCGACCAGGATGACGGGCGTGGTCGACCCGCGCAGCCACCGCGCGATCTCCTCGTCAAGCGGCAGCATCCCGGCGCGCGCGTCGAACAGGAACATCGCGACGTCGGCCTGCGCCACCGCGGCCTCGGTCTGCTGGCGCATCCGCCCGGGCAGCGAGGCGACATCCTGGTCCTCGTAGCCGGCGGTGTCGACCACGCGGAAATCGAGCCCGACGAGATGCGCGTCGCCCTCGCGCCGGTCGCGCGTCACGCCGGGCCGATCGTCGACCAGCGCCAGCTTCTTGCCGACCAGGCGGTTGAACAGCGTCGACTTGCCGACGTTCGGACGGCCGACGATCGCGACGACGGGGAGCTTGGACATGGGAAGCGCCCTAGCGGATGAAGCGGGACGCGTCACCTTCTACCCCTCTCCTCCCAGGAGAGGGGTGAGCCGCGCAAGCGGCGAGGGGTGAGGACAGGGCGATACGGTTCGCCCCCTGTCCTCACCCTTCCGCCGCGCGAGCGCGGCTCCCTCCCTCTCCCACGGGGAGAGGGATTTATCGATACGCCGCAACCCGCCCCTTCTCGTCCACCGTGTACAGCGTCGACGCCGCCACGATCGGCGGCAGCGCGAACGCATCACCCGTCTCGATCGTCGCCCCGATCGCGCCGTCGGCGGGCGACGCCGCGACGATCTGCCCGCGCGAATTGGTCAGCCACAATCGGTTGCCCGCCAGCACCGGCCCGAACCAGGTGATCGCCCCCGACCGCTTCTTCTCGTTGCGGTAATGGCGCAACTGGCTGATCCAGCGGATCTTGCCGTTGGACCGCGACAGGCACACCAGCCTCGCATCGTCGGTGACGACGAACAGCCACTCGCCCGCGATCCACGGGGTCGAGATGCCCGCCAGGTTCTGCTCCCACAAACGCTGACCCGTGGACAGCTCCAACGCGACCATTCGCCCGCCCTGCCCGACCGCGTAGACCCGGCCCTGGTCGATCACCGGCGCCGCGTCGATATCGGCCAGGCTGGACACCGACGTCGTGATTGAGGTGCGCGACAACGCGTCCTGCCAGAGGCTGCGGCCGTTCTCGTAGCGATAGGCGTTGAGCTCGCCGCTGGAGAAGCCGGCGACGACCGATCCCTGGCTGGCGGCGGGTGCGGCGACGCCGAACACCCCTTGCGCCTCCAGCGTGCCCGACTGGGTCCATCCGACGGTGCCGTCGGCCTGGTTGATCGCGATGATCTGGTTGTCCTGGCTCAGCACATAGACATTGCCGTTGGCGATCGTCGGGCTGCCGCGCAACGGCCCGCCGGGCTTGGCCCGCCATGCGACGACGCCGTCGGTCGCGCCCAGCGCCACGACATCGCCGACGCCGTCGGTGGCGTAGACCCGGCCCTCGTCGTAGCTGACGCCGCCGCCGAAGCGGGACCCGCGGTTCTCCTTGCCTTCCGCGATCGACGTCGACCACAGCTTGACGCCGGTGTCGGCGGCGAAGGCGTGGACCGTCGCGGTCACGTCTATGACGAACAGCTTGTTCTCCGCCACCACCGGCGGCGCGGCGAGCCGCTCGCGGTTGGAGCCGCCGTCGATGCTCGCGGTCCACACCCGCGTCGGGGTTTCGCCGATCGCCAGCTGGCCGTTCGATTTCGCCGCGTTGCCGCCCGGCTGCGCCCAGCTGTCGTTGGCGACGGCCTCGGGCAGCAGCACCTGGGTGTCGGCGATCGTCGCGTCGGCCTCCGCGCCGGTCTCGGCCGCCAGGATGGGGATGCGCTCGCCGACGGTGGGCGTCCCCTTGCCGCCGCCGCCGCGGAAGATGCCGCAGGCGGAAAGCGCCAGGAGCGCCGCGATCGCGACGGAGGCGCGGGCGGGTCGGTTCATCGTGCGGTGTCCTTGGTTTGCGCGATCGCGTCGACCCCCAATACCCCGGCCATCTGAACGGCGCGTTGCCGGATCGAATCGGGCGTGGCCTCGTCGCGGGCGATCCGGCCGAACATCTGCCCGGCCAGGTCGCGGCGGTCCATGCGCAGGTGCGCCGCCGCCACCATTTCCCCGGCGCTGCCGAACCAGGCGTTGCCGGGCACGGCGAGCGCGCGCAGCCGGTCGATCACGACTTGCGGGCGCAGCGTGTCGTACTGGGCCGCGGTCTGGCGGATCAGCGCCAGATCGCGGAACGGTTGCGCCATCGACGCGTCGGCCGCGACCTCGCCGAACTTGGCGGCGGCGGCGGGCAGCTTGCGCTCCTGCAACAGGATATCGGCCTGCGTGAACTTCGCCAGCGCGCGGTAGGCGTCGGCATCGCTGGTCGACAGCTGGGCCAGCGGCGCGGCCGCGTCCGCCGGGCGGTTGGTCCCCAGCGCGTCGTACGCCGTCGCCAGCCGCTCGCCCTGCTCGCCAGCGAGAACGCGCTGGTGATGCCGCCAGTACAAAACCCCGGCGAGCACCGCGAGCGCGACCAGCACGCCCGCCACGACCCAGCGGCCATAGCGCGCGCCGAAGCCGGCGATCTGGTCGCGACGAAGCTCTTCGTCGACCTCGCGCAGGAATGCTTGGTTGTTGTCCGGCGTGATCGCCAAGGGGAACTCCGGTGATAGCGAAAGGTCGCGGACCCTTAGCCGCGCGGCGTCCGAAACGAAAGCGTCAGTCCCGGGCGGCGTAGACCTGCTCGGCGGTCGGGAAGCTCCGCGCCCGGACCTCGCCCGCATAGGCCCCGACCGCGGCGGAAATGCGGCCGGCGATGTCGTCGAAGCGCTTGACGAAGCGCGGCGTCCGCTCGAACAGCCCCAGCATGTCTTCCGTCACCAGCACCTGCCCGTCGCACCGCGCCGAGGCGCCGATGCCGATCGTCGGACACGCCACCGCCTCGGTCACCGCCACCGCGATCGGCTCCACCACGCCCTCGACCACCAGCGCGAAGCAGCCGGCATCGGCCACCGCCACCGCGTCGGCGACGATTTTCGCCGCCTCCGCCTCGCTCCGCCCCCGTGCGCCGTAGCCGCCCAGCACGTTGACCGCCTGCGGGGTCAGCCCGACATGCGCCATCACCGGCACGCCGCGCTCCGACAGGAAGCGCACCTGCGGCGCCATCGCCTCGCCCCCTTCCAGCTTCACCGCCGCCGCGCCCGTCTGCTTCAACAGCCACGCCGCGCTCTCGAACGCCTTCTCCGGCGACGCCTCGTAACTGCCGAACGGCATGTCGACGACGACCACCGCATGGTGGCTGCCCCGCACCACCGCCGCGCCGTGCGCCGCCATCGTTTCCATCGTGACCGGCACCGTCGACGGCAGGCCGTAGATCACCTGCCCCAGGCTGTCGCCGACCAGCAACAGGTCGCAATGCGGGTCGAGCAGCTGCGCCGTCCTGACCGTGTACGCCGTCAGCATGACCAGCGGCGTGCCCCCCTTGGCCCGCCGGATCGCCGGCACCGTCAACCGCTTCATCGGCGCGGAAACGGGGGTGGCGCGACTGGTCGCGCTGTCGATCGTGAAGGTCGTGGACATGAGCCCTTCTACAACCGTTGAAGCCGAACGGACCACCCCCCTTCCGTTCGCCCTGAGCTTGTCGAAGGGCCGTTCTCCCCTGATGCCCGGAGAACGTCTTTCCTCCCCAGGATGGGCCGGCCGAGCGTCGCCCGCCCCTAGCCGACCAACGCGCCGAACCGCTCGGGGTCGAACCCGACGAGCAGCGTGTCGCCCGACTCCACCACCGGTCGCTTGATCGCCGACGGATGCGCCAGCATAATCGCCCGCGCCCGCTCGCGGGTCAGCCCGCCCCGCTCATCCTCGGGCAGCTTGCGGAACGTCGTCCCCGCCCGGTTGAGCAACCGCTCCCACCCGACCGCCTGGATCCACGCGTCGAGCCTGGACGCGTCGACCCCGGGCACCTTGTAGTCGTGGAACGCGTACGCCACCCCGCGCGCGTCGAGCCACCTCCGCGCGCGCTTGACCGTGTCGCAGTTGCGGATGCCGTACAGCGCGATCACTGGGCGGCGGCGGTCTGCTTGGCCAGGTCCGCGTCGAACGCCGCGCGCGCCTCGCCGACCAGCCGCGCCAGCAGCCCCGCATCGACGAACGCGTCCGCGTCGCCGGCGTCGCGACGCTTCTTGCGCTCGAGGACGTCGGCCTGCTCCGGATGGAACGGCAGCACGACGTCGGCCCGCATCGCGCCCATTCGGGCGAAGCTGGCGCGGAAGTCGGCGACGATCCCCGGATAGCGGCGATTGCCGATCAGCCGATTGCCCGCGACGCTGATACTGCACGGGAAGACGACGTCCAGCGGCCGGCCGCGCTCGATCACCCGCGTCGTCCACGTCGTGCAGCCGGGCGTATGCCCCGGCGTCGCCCGCGCGGTCAGCGTCACGCCGCCCAGCCGCACCGTCTCGCCGTCGCGGATCGCCCGGTCGACGGGCGCCGCCGGGAACCGGATCACCCCATAGGACGTCTCGCCCGGCGGTATCCCCGTCTCCACCGCCGCGCGGTCCCCGGCGCCTACCACCAGCTTGGCGCCGCTCGCCGCCTTGAGCTCGGCGAGGCCGGCGGCGTGGTCGAAATGCGCGTGGCTCAGCAGCAGCAGTTTGACGTCGCCGATCCTGACGCCCAACCGCTCGACGTTGCGGCGGATGGCCGGCACGTTCCGCTCCATCGTCCCATCGATCAGGATCGCTCCGTCGCGCGTCTTGATGAGGTAAGCGGACAGTCCCTCGGTCCCGACATAGTGGATTGGTCCGACGATCGGGATTGGCGCGATCGGCCGCGTCCAACTCGGCGGATCCTGCGCCAGCGAAAGACCTGCCGCCAGGAACAACGCGCCTACCGCGACGAACCGTTTCACGCCCATTCGCCCGCTCCCATCAGACCGTCCTTTAGCAACCGTGTCCCTACGCACTAACCCCCAAGCGCGTCACCGCTCGCGCGCGTCGCCGCCGTCGACGCTCCACGTCGCCAGCGTCGCGCCGTCCGCCGGGTTCTCGATCGCGACCTCGTCGATCGCGACCGCGACCGCGCAGATCGGCCGCTGTTCCGCCCCGCCCGGCTGCCGGCACGATACCGCTCCGCCGCCGGGCACGCGCCCGATCCGCCCGCCGAGCCGCAGGCGCAAACCACGTGACCCGTCGAACCGATCGGCGGCGATCCGCGCCGACGCCGCGAACGCCTCCCCGTCGCGCCGGCCCTGGCGAGCCCCACCGGCGGCGAAGAACTGCGCCAGCGCCAGCGTTCGCCCGGCCAGCCTGACGGGTTCGGCACCGGGAACGCCGCCCTGGTCGGTGACCGGGGGGCACGCCTCGCTCGACGTCCAGGGCCGCGCGACCCAGAAACCCTCGACCGCCTCGACCCCGGCGGCGGGAGCGGTGCCGGGCGCGCCGCCACCGACCCAGTCGGTCAC
>CAXTRJ010000107.1:0-9211 GCA_964246585.1 uncultured Sphingomonas sp.
ACCCCGGCCAGGCTCGGCATCGGCTATCCGGCGGAGGACGTCGCCCGGCTGGTGCTGCGGGTGGGGCAGGGCGACGCCGCCCGCCTCCTGTTCACCGCCGAGCCCGGCGACGCGGCCGAGGCGCACTGGATCGGCCTGGTCGATCTGGTCGGGGCCGATCCCGACGACCTCGCCGCCCGCGTCGCCGCCAACGACCCGACAGCGGTACGGATGCTCAAGCGTACCCTTGTCGATCCCGCCGGCCCCGGCCACGCCGCCGCTTTCGACGCCGCCTTCGGCGCGCCCGCCTTCGCCGCCGGCCTCGCCCGGTTCCGCGACCGGCCTCGCTGACGAAATCTCCCCCGTTCGCCTCTTGTTCTTAAAGAACATACGGTGTATATCGTTGGAGACGCGTTGAACGGTTCGCGCGGATGTTATAGCTCACGGGGGACAGGCTGATGGCCGCCAACTTGAAGGTGATTTCCGGCATGGCAACCGCGGAAAAGCAGAACGAAAAGCAGACGGGCGACCGGCAAAAGGCGCTCGACGCCGCGCTCGCCCAGATCGACCGCGCCTTTGGCAAGGGGTCGGCGATGAAGCTCGGCTCCAAGGAGGCGATGCAGGTCGAGGTGATCTCGACCGGTTCGCTCGGGCTCGACATCGCGCTCGGCGTCGGTGGCCTGCCGCGCGGTCGCGTGATCGAGATCTACGGCCCCGAATCGTCGGGCAAGACGACCTTGGCGCTCCACGTCATCGCCGAGGCGCAGAAGGGTGGCGGCACCGCCGCGTTCGTCGACGCCGAGCACGCGCTCGACCCGGTCTACGCCAAGAAGCTCGGCGTCAACATCGACGAGCTGATCGTGTCGCAGCCCGACACCGGCGAGCAGGCGCTCGAGATCGTCGACACGCTGGTCCGCTCCAACGCGATCGACGTGCTGGTGATCGATTCGGTCGCGGCGCTGGTGCCCCGAGCGGAAATCGAGGGTGAGATGGGCGACAGCCATGTCGGCCTGCAGGCGCGGCTGATGTCGCAGTCGCTTCGCAAGCTGACCGGCTCGATCAGCCGCTCGCGCTGCATGGTCATCTTCATCAACCAGCTGCGGATGAAGATCGGCGTGATGTACGGCAACCCGGAGACGACGACGGGCGGCAACGCGTTGAAGTTCTACGCGTCGGTTCGCCTTGACATTCGTCGCACCGGCCAGATCAAGGACCGCGAGGACATTGTCGGCAACACGACCCGGGTAAAGGTCGTCAAGAACAAGGTCGCGCCGCCGTTCAAGCAGGTCGAGTTCGACATCATGTATGGCGAGGGCGTGTCGAAGATCGGCGAGGTGCTCGATCTCGGCGTCAAAGCCGGGCTGGTCGAGAAGTCGGGGTCGTGGTTCTCCTACGACTCGGTCCGCATCGGCCAGGGCCGCGAGAACGCGAAGACCTTCCTGCGCGAGAACGCCGACATGGCCGACCGCCTCGAAAAGGCGATACGCGCTCGCACCGACAAGGTCGCCGAGGAACTGATGGCGGGGCCGAGCGAGGATGACGACCTCTGATCCAAGCGACCGCCTGGGCCACCGGAAGGGCTCGCCAGCGATGGCGGGCCCTTTCGCGTTTTGGAGACGTCGCGATGCAGGCGTTCCCGATCACTTTGGTCACTTTCGGGTCCGCGCGATGCGGGCATTTCCGGGAACTTTGGTCACTTTCGGGTCGCGCGCTTTGACGACCGCGACCGATTGGCGGGGCCGTGTCGGCGACGTCTGGGCGGCCGAGTGGCGGCGTACCGATTGCAGCTTCGCTGCCCTGGCGCCCATCCTCGATGCGGCGATTCTCGCCGTCGCGCCGCCAAACCCGTTCCGTGCGCTCGACATCGGCTGCGGCGCCGGCGCGACCAGCCTTGCGCTCGCCGCCGCCCGGCCGGACGCGTCGATCAGCGGCGTCGACCTTTCTCCAGGCCTGATCGAAGTCGCCCAGGATCGCGTTTCGTCGCTGCCGGACGGAGGCGGAGCACCGGCCTTCATCTTTGGCGACGCGATCGCGACCGCGCGGGATATCGCGCCGGTCGATCTGTTCTTCTCGCGCCACGGTGTCATGTTCTTCACCGATCCCGTCTCCACGTTCGCCGCCCTGGCCCGTGCCGGAAGCCCCGGCACCCGCCTAGTTTTCTCCTGTTTCGCCGAGCGCGCCGCCAACGCCTGGGCGGTCGAGACGCTGGCGGCATTCGGCCGCGACGGTCGCGCGCCGAATGACGACGCGCCCGGCCCCTTCGCCTTCGCCGACCCACGCCGCGTCGCCGCCCTATTGTCCCGAGCCGGGTGGACCGCCGACCAGCCTCGGCAAGTGCAGTTCGCCTACCGCGCCGGCGGTGGCGATGATCCTGTCGGCGACGCCGTGTCGTTCTTCACCCGGATCGGCCCCGTCGCCTCGTTGCTACGCGACTCGACGTCTGAGGATCGCCCGGGATTGCTGGATCGTCTGGCCGGGGTATGTCATCGCCGTCTGGTAAGTGGGGCCGTGGAGTTCCCAGCGACCGCATGGATTTGGTCAGCGCACGTGCCGAAGGAGAACGCGCCATGATTACCGTCCACCACCTCGAAAACTCGCGCTCGCAACGCGTGCTGTGGATGCTCGAGGAGCTCGGCCTTCCTTACGACGTCAAGCGTTACGAGCGGAACAAGGCGACGATGCTCGCCCCGCCCGAGCTGCGCCGCGTCCATCCGCTCGGCAAGTCGCCGGTGATCGAGGACGGCGACACCGGCGCGGTCGTCGCCGAGACAGGCGCGATCGTCGAGTATCTCGTCGAAAAGGCCGATGGCCGACTCGGCCCGCCGGCCCACCGCGAGGCGGCGCTGCGCTACCGCTTCTTCCTTCACTATGCCGAAGGGTCGGTGATGCCGCTGCTGCTCGTCCTGCTCGTCCTCGGGCGCGTGCCCCTGCTCGGCAAGGTCGCGGCGAAGCGCATCCAGCCAATGGTCGACGTCCACCTCGACTATATCGAGGCCGAACTGGCCGGTCGCCCATGGTTCGCCGGCGACGAGATGACCGCCGCCGACATCATGATGAGCTTCCCGCTTGAGGCCGCGCGGGCCCGTGGAGGCCTGGACGCGTCGCGCCCGCGCACGATCGCCTGGCTCGACAAGGTCCACGCCCGCCCCGCCTATGGCCGGGCGCTGACGGCGGGCGGCCCCTACGCCTATGCCTGACGCCCCGACTTCCCGATCTCGTCGAAGCTGTCCGCGTCGATCGCCGGCCCAGCCCCCGTCGGCGCCGGCTTAACCGCGATCCCGGCCGGTTCGCGCGGGTCGAGCTCGCCCTCCCACCGCGCCACCACGCTGGCCGCGACGGCGTTGCCGATGACGTTGGTCGCCGACCGCCCCATGTCGAGGAAATGGTCGACCGCCAGGATAAGGAGCAGCCCGGCCTCGGGGATGTTGAACATCGACAAGGTCGCCGCGATCACCACCAGCGACGCGCGAGGCACCCCCGCGATGCCCTTCGACGTCACCATCAGCACCAGCAGCATCGTGATCTGCTGCCCGAGGCTCAGGTCGATGCCGTAAGCCTGGGCGATGAACAGCGACGCGAACGTCATGTACATCATCGACCCGTCGAGGTTGAACGAATAGCCCAGCGGCAGGACGAAGCTGGCGATGCGCGGCGGCACCCCGAACCGGTCGAGCGCCTCCAGCGTCCGCGGGTACGCCGCCTCCGACGACGCGGTCGAGAACGCCAGGATCAACGGCTCCCGGACATAACGCACCAGCAGCCCCATCCGCCGCCCGATGAACACGTAGCCGACGCCGATCAGCAGCAGCCACAGCAGCGCCAGCCCGAGATAGAACGTCCCCATGAAATAGGCGAGGTCGCCCAGCACTCCCGGCCCCCGCTCGGCCAGCGTCGACGCCACCGCCGCAAACACCGCGATCGGGGCCACCCGCATGACATAGTTGGTGATCTGCAACATCACCTGGACCAGCGCCTCGGTCGCGCGGACCAGCGGCGCCGCCGCCTCGCCGACGGCGGTGATCGCGACGCCCACGAAGACGGAGAAGACGACTATCTGCAGGATCTCATTGGTCGCCATCGCGTCGATCATCGACGCCGGCACGATATGGGTGACGAAGTCAGCCAAGTTGAACGCCGCCTTGTCGAGCCCCGCCGACGCGTCGGCCGGCGGGATCGGCAGCGCGAGGCCAACGCCCGGCTGAAGCAGATTGACCAGGATCAGCCCCAGCGTCAGCGACAGGAGGCTCGCCATGATGAACCAGGCGAGGCTGCGCAAACCCACGCGGCCCAGCGCGCCGGTGTCCCCCATATGCGCGATGCCGACGACCAGCGTCGAAAAGACGAGCGGCGCGATGATCATCTTGATCAGCCGCAGGAACAGGGCGGTGACGATCGAGAAATAGCCCGCGATCTCGCCCAGCCGCGCGGTCGCCGCCGGCGTCCCGTCGTCGATCGCGGCGTTCAGCCCCCAGCCGACGGCGAGCCCCGCGACTAGGCCGATCAGGATGTAGTAGGTCAGGCGCTTGCCCATGCGGTACGCTCCGGAAAACTTGGTCGGCAGCGAAGGGGATTGCGGCCGCTTGGTCAAGAGACCTATCGTCGGTGCGATGCTCACCCGCCGCACCTTGCTCGCCGCCGCGGCGACCCTGCCGTTCGCGAGCGCGTTCGCGCGCGCCGCCGAGCCTGACCTGTCGACGCTCAACGACATGACCAGTGGCGTCGCGCCAATCGCATCGGCTGAATACGCCCGCCGCCTCGCCCGCGCGCAAGGATTGATGAAGGCGAACGGCATCGCCGCCGTGCTGATCGAGCCCGGCGCGTCGCTGCGCTACTTCACCGGCGTCCGCTGGGGCCGCAGCGAGCGCCTCACCGCCGCGATTGTCCCGGTCGAGGGCGAGACGTGCATCGTCACGCCGTTCTTCGAGGAGCCGTCGGTGCGCGAGACGCTGGCGATCCCCGCCGAAGTCCGCGTCTGGCAGGAGGACCAGGATCCACTCGCCGTCGTCGCCGGCTACTTGCGCGACCTCAAGCTCGTCGGCCCGATCGGGATCGAGGAAACCGCCCGCTTCTTCGCTGTCGACGGCCTCGCGCGCGCATTGCCGGACACGCGGCTGGTCTCCGCCAACCCGGTCGTGCGCGCCTGCCGCATGATCAAGTCGCCGGCCGAGATCGCGCTGATGCGGCGCGCGACCGACGTGACCATCGCCGCCTATCGCTGGACCCATCCCCGCGTCGAGCGCGGCATGACCGGGGCCGACATCGCCGCGCTGATGACCGCCGCGACGCGCAAGCTCGGCGGCGCGCCCGAGTTCGCGCTGGTTCTGGTCGGCGAGGCATCGGCCTACCCGCATGGCAGCCGCACCGTCACCCGGGTCGCCGACGGCCAAATCGTGCTGATGGACTGCGGCTGCTCGGTCCAGGGCTACCAGTCGGACGTGTCCCGCACCTTCGTTCATGGCGCCGCGACGAAGGAACAGCGCACCGTCTGGGATCACGTCGCCGGCGGCCAGCAACTCGCCTTCGCCACCGCCCGCATCGGCACGCCGGCAGGCGCGGTCGACGACGCCGTCCGCCGCCACTACGCGACGCTCGGCTACGGCCCCGACTACAAGCTACCCGGCCTGTCGCACCGCACCGGCCACGGCATCGGCCTCGACGGCCACGAACCGGTCAACCTCGTCCGCGGTGAGACGACGCCGCTTACGGCTGGAATGTGCTTCTCCGACGAACCCGGCCTCTACCTGCCCGGCAAGTTCGGCGTCCGCCTGGAGGATTGCTTCCACATGACCGACACCGGCCCACGCTGGTTCAGCGAACCACCCCGCTCGCTCGACGCGTCGGTCTAAGGACGCATCGATGCAGCTACCCAGCGATGCCGACGGCACTCCGCGTCTGCCGGACGTGCGATCCGTGATCCGTCCCTGCGATGACGACGATTTCGGCGTGATGCTGGCGATCATCAACGCCGCCGCCGAAGCCTATCGGCATGTGATCCCGGCGGACCGCTGGCACGATCCCTACATGCCGGCCGACGAACTGCTCGCCGAAATCGCGGCGGGCGTTCGGTTCGAGGGCTACGCGATCGACGAGCAGCTGGTCGGCGTTATGGGCATCCAATCCGTCCGCAACGTCGAGCTGGTCAGGCACGCCTACACGCTGCCGTCCGGCCAGGGCCGGGGCGTGGGCAGCGCGTTGATCGCCCACCTTCGATCGCGGACCACGCGCCCGATCCTCGTCGGGACATGGTCCGCCGCGACCTGGGCGGTCGGCTTCTACCAGCGGCATGGCTTCCACCTCGTGCCCGAGGCCGCCAAGGCGTCGCTGCTGCGGACCTACTGGACCGTACCGGAACGGCAGATCGAGACATCGGTCGTGCTAGCCACGCCTCGGCTGACCAGCGAGGGAGCCGCTGAGCTGGTATCACGCGCCGGCGATCGGTGACGGCCCGGGTAGTCGGGGGCCGTCCCGCCGTTGTCCTACAAGATCGCTTATCGCTATCCGGGCGGTCATGACGCTCGCTCGCCCGATCCTCGCCCGCTCCGACGAAAACCCGTGGCGGGAGGGTTTCCGACCGGGACGTAGCGGCAAGTTAGTCAACTTCCGCGACCCCCAGCGACCGCTTGAGGGCGGTCGCGACTCGGCCTAAGTCACCCGGATGACCTCGACCAACGACATCCGCCGCGGCTTCCTCGACTACTTCGCCGGCCAGGGCCACCGGATCGTGCCCTCCGCGCCGCTGGTGCCGCAGAACGATCCGACGCTGATGTTTGTCAACGCCGGCATGGTGCCGTTCAAGAACGTCTTCACCGGGCTGGAGACCCGGCCCTACGTCACCGCGACCTCGTCGCAGAAATGCGTCCGCGCCGGGGGCAAGCACAACGACCTCGACAATGTCGGCTACACCGCGCGCCACCACACCTTCTTCGAGATGCTCGGCAATTTCTCGTTCGGCGGTTATTTCAAGGAACAGGCGATCGTCCACGCCTGGACGCTGCTGACGCGCGACTGGGGATTGCCGGCCGATCGGCTGACCGTCACCGTCTACCACACTGATGACGAGGCGTTCGACCTGTGGCGCAAGGTCGCCGGGCTGCCCGACCACCGCATCATCCGCATCGCCACCAAGGACAATTTCTGGGCGATGGGCGACAGCGGCCCGTGCGGGCCGTGCTCGGAAATCTTCTACGATCATGGCGACCACATTCCCGGCGGACCTCCGGGCAGCCCCGACGAGGACGGCGACCGCTTCGTCGAGATCTGGAATCTCGTCTTCATGCAGTATGAGCAGGAGGCGAACGAGATCACCGGCGAACTGCCCCGCCCGTCGATCGACACCGGCATGGGGCTGGAACGCATCGCGGCGGTGATGCAGGGCGTCCACGACAATTACGACACCGACACGTTCCGCGCCCTGATCGCCGCCTCGGGCGAGTTCACCCACACCGCCACGGCCGGTACCAACCAGGCGAGCCACCGCGTCATCGCCGACCACCTGCGGACCTCGGGCTTCCTCGTCGCCGACGGCGTGCTGCCGGCCAACGAGGGCAGGGGCTATGTGCTACGCCGGATCATGCGCCGCGCGATGCGCCACGCCCATATCCTCGGCGCCAAGCAGCCGCTGATGCACCGCCTCGTCCCCGCGCTCGTCGCCGAAATGGGGGCCGCCTACCCCGAGCTGATCCGCGCCCAGCCGCTGATGGAGGCGACGCTGGAACAGGAGGAAACGCGCTTCCGCCAGACACTCGACAAGGGGTTGCGCCTGCTTGACGAGGCGACCGCGGCGATGACGCCCGGCGCGACGCTGGCCGGCGAAACCGCATTCCGTCTCTACGACACCTTCGGCTTCCCATACGACCTGACCGAGGACGCGCTCCGCGCGCAAGGCTTCGCCGTCGACCGCGCCGGGTTTGACACCGCCATGGCCGAACAGAAGCGCGCCGCCCGCGCCGCGTGGAAGGGTTCGGGCGCGCGCGCCTCGGACGACCTGTGGTTCGACCTCGTCGAGGCGCACGGCGCGACCGAGTTCACCGGCTACGCCGCGCTGGAGGGCGAGGGCGAGGTGCTGGCGCTCGTCCGCGACGGCGTCCGCGTCGACCGCGCTGGCGTCGGCGAGACGGTGGAGATCGTCGTCAACCAGACGCCCTTCTACGGCGAGAGCGGTGGGCAGGTGGGGGACGCCGGGACCGTCGCGAACGCCGCGCTGGCGGGCACGGTCGAGGACACGGCCAAGCATCTCGGCCGCATCTGGGCGCACCGCACCCGCATCGAGTCGGGCGAGGTGTCGGTCGGCGACAGCGTTCACCTGACCGTCGACGCCGAGCGCCGCGACCGCATTCGCGCCAATCACTCGGCGACGCACCTGCTGCACGAGGCGCTGCGCCAGCGGCTCGGCGTCCACGTCGCGCAAAAAGGCAGCCTAGTCTCTCCCGACCGCTTGCGGTTCGACTTCTCCCAACCAAGCGCGGTCGACCCGGCCCGCGTCGCCGAAATCGAGCGCGACGTGAACCGCCACATCCGCGCCAACGGCGCGGTCGCGACACGGCTGATGACCCCGGACGAGGCGATCGCCGAAGGCGCGATGGCGTTGTTCGGCGAGAAATACGGCGACGAGGTCCGCGTCGTGTCGATGGGTCGCGAGGGCGACGAGACCTACTCGCTCGAACTGTGCGGCGGCACCCACGTCGCCGCGCTGGGCGATATCGGCCTGTTCAAGATCGTCGGCGAGGGCGCGGTGTCGTCGGGCGTCCGCCGCGTCGAGGCGCTGACCGGCGAGGCCGCGCGCGCGTGGTTCACCGCGCGCGACGAGAAGTTGCGCGAAGCCGCCGCCGTGCTGAAGGCCACCCCCGACGAGGTGCCCGCGCGCGTCGCCGCGCTGATCGAGGACCGTCGCCGGCTCGAGCGCGAACTGGCCGAAGCGAAAAAGGCGCTGGCGATGGGCGGGGGCGGCGGAACCGAGGCGGCCGGACCCGAACTGGTCGACGGCGTCGCCTTCCTGGGTAAGGTCGTCGGAGGGCTCGATCCGAAGGGGCTGCGCGGCGAAGTCGACGGCATGAAAACATCGCTCGGCTCGGGCGTGGCGATGCTGGTCGCGGTCAACAACGGCCGCGCCTCGGTCGCGGTCGGCGTCACCGACGACCTGTCCCCGGCGCTGAGCGCCGTCGACCTGGTCAAGCGGGCGGTGGCGGCGCTGGGCGGGCAGGGCGGCGGCGGCCGGCCCGACATGGCGCAGGGC
>CAXTRJ010000108.1:0-9129 GCA_964246585.1 uncultured Sphingomonas sp.
GCACGGTGAACTCGCTGCCCGGCACCCGGCCGTGACGCCGCGCGAACTCGGCGACGGTCGCCTCGGTCAGCACCCGGACCGCCGCCTCGGCCACGCGCGCGTAGCCGGCCGACACCGCCAGTGGGTCGGCGGCGCCGGCGACGATCTGCGCGCCCAACGCGAAGCGCTTTTCCCCGACAATCAACCGGACATGATCGAGCATCGCCTCGTAGTCGCCTCCGCCGCCGGCCATCTCGCGGGCGAGTTCGGCGACGCTTCCCACCGGTGCCAGCGCGGTCGCGTCGATCAACCCGTCGAGCAGCGCCGGACGTAGCGCCAGCGCGTCGGCCAGCGTCGGCGCGTGCGCCAGGATCGACGCGACCAGCAAAGCCAACCCGGGGCGTGCCTCCAGCAAGCGAAACACGTTGATCGCGCTGGGGAGCCGTTCCAGCATCGCATCGAGGCGCAACATCGCCGCGGCTGGCGCCGACGACGTGCCGATCGCCATTACCAACCCAGGCAGCACGGCTTCCAGCGCGACCTGTGCCGCCTGGGATCGCAGCGCCGGGTAGGCGCCACCCCGCCACGCCGCGATCCGCTGGGCGGCGGCCGCCACGTCATCGAAACCGGCCACGACCAGTTGCTCGTCCAGTCGTCGGTCGTCGCGCGAAATCGCCTCCCCTGCCTCCGGCTCGATCGCATCGTAGATCCGCGCCGTTGCGGTCACATGGGGCCGCAACAGGTCGAGCAGCGCCGCGCCGTCCGGGACGCCGTGCAGCCGCGCCACCCGGTCGAGCGCTTCGCCTCCCGGCAGACTGTGAGTCTGGCGATCGTCGATCATCTGGATGCGGTGCTCGACCGTCCGGAACAGCGTGTAGGCGTCACCGAGCGCCGCCGCCTCGCACCCGTCGATGCGCCCGGCTTCGGCCAGCCTCGCCAACGCGTCGCGTGTCGCCGGCGCGCGCAAGCCGGGGTCGCGCCCGCCATGAATCAACTGGTGGATCTGGGCGAAGAATTCGACCTCGCGGATGCCACCACGTCCCCGCTTCAGGTCGAAGCCCGGCCCGAACGCCTGGCCTTGCGCGTAATGATCCCGGACCCGCCGCGACATCGCCCCCATCTCGCCCACGGCGCCGAAGTCGAGCGTCCGCCGCCAGACGAACGGCTGAATCGCTTGCAGGAACCGCTGTCCCAGCGCGCGGTCGCCCGCCACCGCCCGCGCCCGGATGAAGGCCGCGCGTTCCCAGGTCAGCGCCCGCGACTCGTAATAGGCGATCGCCGCGTCGACCGGGATCGCGATCGGCGTCACCTCGGGCGACGGTCGGAGCCTCAGGTCGACGCGCAGGACGTAACCGTCGCCGTCGCGCGCCTGGAGCAACTCGACGACCCGGCGCGCGATTCGCACGGCGGCGTCCTCCGCCTCCTCGCGCGGGCGGCGTGGCAGCGTCGTCGGGTCGAACAGCAGGATGGGGTCGATATCCGACGAATAGTTCAGCTCGGCGCTACCCTGCTTGCCCAGCGCGATCGCGGCGAAGCCGACCGCCGGCGCGCCCGGCGTCCGCTCGCCGATGGCGGCGACGATTGCCTCGTCCAACGCGCGGTCGGCAAACGCGGTCAGGGCGCCGGTCACCGCGGTCAGGTCGAGCAGTCCGGCGAGGTCGCCGATCGCCACGGTCAGCGCCAACCGACGGCGGGCAACGCGCAACCGTCGCCCGACCGGCATGTCCGCAAGTTCCGTCAGCGGGTCGAGCGAGGGCAGAACTTCGTCGGCGAGCATCGCCGCGAGTTCGGCCTCGCGATCGAGCAGGGTCGCCAGGAACGGCGCATTTGCCCACGCCCGGAGCACAGCCTGGTTAATTTGTCGTTCATCGCCCGTGGCTTGCATACAACAAACGACCCGCTTTCGACAGGAAACGACGATGTGCGACGAAACGATTGCCGCACTCGCCCGTTCTAGACGGCATGACCCAGTACGCGCAAAAGCTGACCGAAGAGGGCGCTTACGTCGTCCATCGGCCGCGCGCGACCGACGCGCTCGGCAATTCGCTTCGTCGTGCGTTTACGCCCCAGGCGTCGACCGCCGAGTTCGACCGGCTGCTGGCTCGCCTCGACCGGCTCTATCCGCGATAAAGGCGGGTCACTGAACGGCTAAGCCGTCAACGATCGCGACTGAGATCGTCGACTTCGCCCATGATCGTATCCAGTGCGGTCATGCCGCCTTCGTTGCGGTGCTCGCGACGCGACGGTAGGCCGCCACCGCTGAGGATCGCCTCCAGAGCCACGCGACCGCGTGCGACACGGCTCTTGATCGTCCCCACGGCAACGCCGCAAATCTCCGCTGCTTCTTCGTAGGCGAATCCGCCGGCTCCGACCAGGATCAACGCCTCGCGTTGCGGTTGTGGCAGATGGAGCAGCGCGCGTTGCATGTCGCCGAGTTCGACATGGCGATCCTGACTGGCCGGTGCGGCGAGCAGGCGGTCGGCGACCAGATCGTCCCACTCGCCCTTGAACCGGGCTCGGCGCATCTGCGACAGATACAGGTTACGCAGGATTATAAAGGTCCAGGCGCGCATATTGGTGCCCGCCTGAAACCGCTTGCGCGCGGCCCATGCCTTCAGCAGCGTTTCCTGCACCAGGTCGTCGGCGAGGTCGCGGCTGCCCGACAACGAACGCCCGAACGCGCGCAAATGCGGAATGACCTGCGCCAGTTGCGTCTTGAACTCCGGATCGGAGAGCGAGACATGCTCGACCGGGGCCGGCTGCTCGCCTTCATCATCCCCGTCCTGGTGGGAAGCGTCACGCAGGGCGTTCGTCATGCAAATCCGATCGGTCGCGCCAGGCGGTAACGCCGGCCATCAACTGCGCACATAAGGCGCGTGTCCCAAGATGCCAGAATCGCGAAGACGATTAGCGAAGGACCAGGAACGCGAAGATCGCGATGATCAGCACCAGCGAGATGCCCAGGATATACCGCGTCATGCCCGGCGTCGCGCCCGCCCGGGCGCGCTCGCTGTCCACATGCACCTGATCGTTGTCGTCAGCCATGATGCGTCAAACCCCCCATCATCGTTTTGGGTCCGTACCGACCCGGACCCGACCTCGCCGTCACGCCGCGGCGGAACTGGTGTCGAAGAACAGCGCCTGGCTGATCGCCGCCTTGACCGTCGACCGCTGGAACGGCTTGGTGATCAGGAACGTCGGCTCGGGTCGCTCGCCGGTCAGCAGTCGTTCGGGGAAGGCGGTGATGAAGATCACCGGCACCTCGAACTCGGCCAGGATGTCCTTGACCGCGTCGATGCCCGAACTGTCGTCGGCCAGCTGGATATCGGCCAGGACCAGGCCCGGCCGATCCTCCATCGCCAGCGCCACCGCCTCGTCGCGCGTCACCGCCACGCCCGTCACCTCGTGGCCGAGGTCGCGGACGATGGTCTCGATATCCATCGCGATCATCGGCTCGTCCTCGATGATCAGCACACGCGTCCTGGTCTGCTTCTCGATCTCCGCCTGCGCCTCGGCGATCAGCGCCTCTACCTCGTCCGGCTCGACCTCGATCAGATAAGCGGCGTCCTCGGTGCTGAATCCTTCCATGGCGGTGAGCAGCAGCGCCTGGCGCGGCAGGGGCGTCATCCGCTGCAACCGGGCCTCCGCCGCGCCCTCCGGGCTGTCGTCGCCATCCATCTCGTCGCCGCGCTCGTCGGCGATATCGTAATTGGCCGACGCCCAGATACCCTGGAACATCCGATATAGGCCAAGCCGCGGCTCTACATCGCGAGGGAACTCGCCCGGCGCGGCGACGATCGCCTCCAGCGTGGCGCGGACATATTTGTCGCCATGCGTCTGACTGCCAGTCAGCGCGCGGCCGTAGCGCCGCAGGAACGGAAGGTGCGGCGCGAGTTGCTGTCCGAGCGACATAGGCGAAGAAGTCTCCTGGGAAATCGAGGCCCTTTTGAGCGGCGGCACCCGGCAATGCAACGGCTTTGCTGGACGCGGCATGCTCGATGGGGTCGGCGATGAAATACCGCGACAACGGTGGAACAAACGATCCCGACTTTGGTTTCGTGCACAGGTCATCATGTCGATGCCGCTTGGCGGTCTCGATACACGTCGTGCAATGTCGCGTTCCGCCCGGCTTTCCGGGTCGTGCAGGGGGTTAATTTGAGTTCACGCCACGACTCGGCAAGGAAGGCGGCGCCAGACTCGCCCAAGCCGGCCAAGATTGTCAGCGCCGACCGCGACATGGGCACCGCGCTGCGCTCGGTCTATCAAAAGACAGTGGACGAGAACATCCCGGCCGACTTGCTCGACCTCCTCGGCAAGCTGGATTAGCGACGGCCGCGATGGCCCTGTCATCGACGGGTAGGGAGGGGCGGCTGCCTTCGTGGTCGCTCGCCCGGTGGCCGACCGGGGCCAAGCTGTTCCTCATTCTCAGCATCGCGCTGCTCCCCCTGGCGCTGATCGCGATGTTCGCGACGTTGCAGACCACCCGCGTCGTCGCCGCCGAGGCGCGGGCGCGGCTACGCGTCGCCGCCGCGGAAAGTTCGCGGTCGCTGGCGATCGAACTGGTCGGCGACATGGCCGCGCTTCGCGCCGCGGCGACCGCCCTGGAGATCGACAACGCCGACGCGCCGAGTTGCGCTCGCGCCCAAGCCATCTTCGCGCCGCAACGCCAGTCGGGAGCCCGCTTCGCCATCGTCGATCGGACGGGACGATTGCTCTGCGGCGCCCCGGTGCCCGACATGACGCTGGTCAGGTCCGATGGCCCGATCGCCGCCGCCGTCGTCCCCGACCGTGGGCTCCTGCTCGAAGTGACCGGCAGTCGCGGCGCCGTCTCCGCGCGGGGCTTCTTCCCCCGCGGTTTCCTCGCCGAGATCGCCCGGCCGAGCGGCCCCGCCGTTTACGGCCTGGCGCTGGTCAGCCCCGACCAGCGGCTCGACTTGGAGGAGATCGACGGGGTCGAACCGCTTGACCGGTTGCAGCGGCTTCGCGTCGATTTCGACCTGGGCGGCGTCATGCTGGAGACCAGCGTCCGCGCGACACCGGTCACCTCGTCCTTCGTCATCGCGCTCCTGCTGCCCCTGTTCATGTGGGCCGCCGCCGCCGGGATTGGCTGGTTCGTCGTCGACCGGCTGCTCATCCGCCCGCTCCGACGCCTGCGCGCCGGCGTCGCCGCCTTCACCCCGGGCGAGATCATCGACACCGGCGACAGCCGCGCGGTTCCGGCCCAGGAAATTCGCGACCTGGCCGACACCTTTCGCGCGATCAGCCGCACCGTCGCACTCCACGAAGCCGGCCTGGCGGAGGGGCTGGTGCGTCAGACCAAGCTGACCCGCGAGGTCCATCACCGCGTCAAGAACAACCTGCAGGTCATTTCCAGCCTGATCAATTTTCATGCTCGCGGGGCGCCCTCGCCCGACGCCAGCAACGCCTATGCGGCGATCCAGCGCCGGGTTGACGCGCTGGCCGTCGTTCACCGCAACCATTACGCCGAGATGGAGGAAAATCGCGGCCTCAACATCCGCGCCGTCATCGGCGAGCTCGCCTCCAACATCCGCGCCAACGCGCCGGAGGCGATGGCCAGTCCCGCCATCACGATCGATGTGGACCCGTTCCTGGTCAATCAGGACGTCGCGGTGGCGGTCGCGTTCCTTGTCACCGAAATGGTCGAGCTGGCGCTGACGGGCGACGCCGCCGCCCGGATCGGCATCGCGGCGAAACCGACCGATACGCTCGACCGCGCCACCTTGCGCGTCGTGTCGCGCGCGCTGGTCGACGGCGATACGCTGCGCCACCTGATCGCCACCCGTTACGGCCGCGTGATGGAGGGCCTGTCGCGCCAACTCCGCTCGCCGCTCCACCACGACCCGCTGACCGGTGCCTACGAGATAACGATCGCGGTGCTTGGTCGCGACTAACGGCTGCCCACGCTTTTTTTACCGAGACGCCGGAACCACCGACCACTGGTCGAGTTCTAGACTTCGGATCGCGACCTTGTGCCCCCCCGCTCTCGCGGTCCACGACATAGGCCCGGAGGTGTCCACCCTCCCCCCCGGTGATGCTTCCGGGCCTTTACGTTTTTCAGCCATAAATCGCCGATCGCCAACGTGGTGCCCATGGTGCCCACGTGGCCGGAACGATTGGCGTCCTGGAACATTGCTTCCGACGGCACCTCAGCCTTTTCAGGAGAAGATAGATGCGGAAACTCATTGGCCTGGCCCTGGTCGCCGGCGCTCTCATGGTCAGCGCGTGCAACACGGTCGAGGGCGCGGGCCGCGACGTGTCGTCGGCCGGCGACGCGGTATCCGACGCTGCCGATTGATCGGCGTTTCGATCGGCATGGACGGGCTTCCTAGCGACAGGAAGCCCGTTTTCGCGTCAGGCTTCCTCGACCGGCTCCGCCTCGGCCTGCCGCGCGCGACGGCGCTCGGTGAACCAGATGCCGATGATGGCGACCTCGTACAGGATCGATAGCGGGATCGCGAGCAGCAGTTGCGATCCGACATCGGGCGGCGTCAGCACCGCCGCGATCGCGAACGCGCCGACGATGGCGTAGCGCCGCGCCGCGATCAGCTGCTGGCGCGTGACGATCCCGGCGCGCTCCATCAGCATCAACAGCACCGGCAGCAAAAAGGCGATGCCGAAGCCGAACAGGAACTGCATGGTGAACGACAGGTAGTAACCGATCGCCGGCAACGCCTCGCGTTTCACCCCGCCGACGACGCCGTCGAACCCGAGCAGGAAATGCAGCGCCATCGGGATCGCGATGTAATAGGCCATCGCCGCGCCCATCGTGAACAGCACCGGCGTCGCCAGGATGAACGGCAGCAACGCGCGCTTTTCCTTGCGGTACAGCCCGGGCGCGACGAACTGCCACAACTGATTGGCGATCACCGGGAACGAGATCATCATCGCGGCGAAGAACGACACCTTCACCTGGACGAAGAACGCCTCGAAGACCTGCGTGTAGATGACCGTGTCCTGCCCCGCGCGAAGCAGTGGCTGGACGAGGAAGGCGAAGATGTCCTCCGAGAAGTAAAACGCCACCGCGAACGCCGCGACCACGGCGACAACGCAGTAGAGCAGCCGCCGGCGAAGCTCGACCAGATGGTCGAGCAACGGCGCGCGGCTCTGGTCGATTTCGCTTACGCCGTCGGTCACGCCGAATTTCTCACGATTGCGCCTTGTCCGTGGTCACCGCCGGAGCGGCCTCGGGCGCGGCGACGATCACCGGCTTCTCGACGCTGACCGGCTGGTCGCTGTGGTCGACGGCGCTGTTGTCGATGGCCCCATCATCGGCGCTGGCGACCACCGGATGCTCGGCCATGATCCGCGCATTCTCCGCCGCCCAGCGCTTTTCCATTTCCTCCAGCTCCGCCTCGCGTACCATCGAATCGAAGCCCGAGCGGAACTGGCGCGCGACGCCGCGCGCGCGCCCGACCCAGTGCCCGACGAAGCGCATCGCCTTGGGCAGGTCCTTCGGCCCGATCACCACCAGCGCGATCAGCGCGACCAGCAGCAGTTCGGTTGGCGCGATATCGAACATCGGACGCTAGATTATTCAGCGGTCAGCGGTCGTCGCGGACACGCTCGCCGTCGCGGTCGAACGCGGGGTCGGCCGACTTCTTGGCCTCGATCCGACCGGCTTCCTTGGCGTGGTCGTCCTCGGCCATGCCCTTCTTGAAGTTCTTCACACCCTTGGCGACGTCGCCCATCAAGTTGGAGAAGCGACCGCCGCCGAGCAGGAGGATCGCGACGACGGCAAGGACGAGCAGATGGATGGGGCTAAAGCTGCCCATGGCATGTCTCCTGACTAGGTTCTCGTATCTAGTCCTCCCCGCGCGACTTTGCCACCTCCGCGTGCATCGTCGCCCGAACAGGTATTACGCCAGCGCCAAATACGCATCCCGGCGCGCGATCAGGTCGGCCATGTCGCCCTCGGGCGGCGACAGCGTCGCCATCGCTCGGTCGAGCCGCGCGCGCGAAGCGGGCGCGATATCGTCCAGCCCGTCGGCGATCGCCGTCATTTCATCCATCCGGCCCCAGCAATCGAGCACGATGTCGCATCCCGCCGCGATCGCCCCCGTCGCCTTGTCGACGGCGCTGCCCGACAACGCCTTCATGTCGATGTCGTCGGTCATCAGCAGCCCGTCGAAGCCGATCCTCCCGCGGATGACGTTGCCGATGATGGTCGGCGACAGGGTGGCGGGCAAATCCGGATCCCACGTATCGAATACGATATGCGAGGTCATGCCCATAACCGCATGGTTCAACGACCGAAACGGCTCGAGGTCGATACCGAGCTCGGCCTCGCTCGCCGTTACCGTCGGCAGGTGATGGTGCGTGTCGACCCGCGCGCGTCCATGCCCCGGCATATGCTTGACGACTCCGACGACGCCGCCCGCCGCTAAGCCCTCCAGCACCGCCCGCCCGAGCGCCGCGACCCGCATCGGCTCCGCGCCCAGCGCGCGCGTGGTGATCGCCTCGGTGGTCTCGGGCTGCACCACGTCGAGCAGCGGAAGGCAGTCGACGGTGATCCCAACCTCCGCCAGCATCAGCCCGATCGCCTGCGCGTTTGCCCGCGCCGCCATGATCGCCGACATCGGCGCGGTGTCGAACAGCCTGTCGAACGCCGGTCCCGCCGGGAACGCCGGCCATTCGGGCGGCCGCATCCGCGCGACAGGTCCGCCCTCCTGGTCGATAAGGATGGCGAGGTCGTCGCGCCCGGTCATCGCGCGCAACGAATCGGTCAGCGCCCTCAGCTGCTCCCTGTTCTCGACATTACGCCGGAACAGGATGAACCCGGCCGGTTCGGCCTCCGCGAAAAAGGCGCCTTCGTCGGCGGTGAGGACGGGGCCGGACAGGCCGAAGATGACGGGCTTCATGTGCCGCGTGTAGCGAGCCGATCCTCCGGTCGCTACCGTCCGTGGCTCAACTCGCGACGAAGCAGCTTTCGCCCGCGACCTTCAACCGCCCGCAAATGTCCGCCGCCTGCCCCGCGCTGCCGGCGTTGACGCGCAGCCGGTACAGCGTCCTGCCGTCCCGCTCGACCGGTTGCACCGACTTGCCCAACGCCGCGATGTAGGCGAAGCGCTTGGAAAACCCGGTCCACGCCGCGTTGGCCGATCCCTCGCTGGGAAATGCACCGAGCTGGAC
>CAXTRJ010000109.1:0-9126 GCA_964246585.1 uncultured Sphingomonas sp.
GCCCACGGGCGGCGCGCGACCCGCGTCGCGGTCGACGTGGGCGACGAGGCGCAGGTCGAGAGCGCATTCGACGCGGTGCGCGGCACGCTCGGCGCGCCCGACATCCTGGTCAACTCGGCCGGGCTCAACCAGTCGGGGGTGGCGGTCGCCGACATGGACCTGGCCCAGTGGGAGCGGCTGCTGCGCACCGACCTGACGGGCAGCTTCCTCACCTCGCGCCGTTTCGTGCGCGACCTCCGCGCCAAACGCGAAGGGGGCGCGATCGTCAACATCACCTCCATCCACGCCTTCGCGATGCGGAGCGGAGCGGCCGACTACACCGCGGCGAAGGGCGGGCAGGCCAATCTCACGACGACGATGGCGCTGGAGTGCGCGGCGATGGGCATCACGGTGAACGCGATCGCGCCGGGCATGATCCTGACGCCGATGAACGCGGACGCGGCGGACCCGGAGAAACGCGCGGACATGGAGCGCGCGGTCCCCGCGGGCCGCGCGGGCCGGCCGGAGGAGGTGGGAAGGCTGGCCGCGTTCCTCGCTTCGCCCGACGCGGCCTACATCACGGGCACCACGGTGGTGATCGACGGTGGGCTCTCGCTGCTCATGGGGCAGGGCGCATGAGCGTGGCGGACTGGTTCACGGTGGAGCGGGTCGAGCCCTTGCGCTTCCGCGGCCCCGAAGGCTTCACGCGCTGCGAGCTGATGAGCCCCTATGTCTGGCGGAACCATGACGGGTCGTTCGGCGTGCTGGTACGCGCGGTCCCCGGTCGCGACGCCGAGGACGCCAGCACGGGAAGCATCTGGCATGGTCGAAGCGAAGACGGCCTGTCGTTCGACGTCGACGACGCGCCCGTGCTCTCGCCCGGCCCCGATCCGCTCGACGCCAAGGGGTGCGAGGATCCCACCGTCATCCTTCACGAAGGCGAACTGGTCGTCTTCTACACCGGCGTCGATGCCGACGGGGACGGCCACCTGCTCTGGGCATCGGGAGCCGACGTCCGCTCGCTCGAAAAGCGTGGCGTGGCGGCGAAGTCGTTCGGCGGCGAGCGCGACATCAAGGAGGCGGAGATCGCGGTGCGCGACGGCCACTGGACGATGGGCTATGAATACGCCCGGGGCGAGGCATCGATGATCGGCTATGCCGAGGGCGACGGCCCGGCGGGTCCGTGGCGCGAGACCAGGCACGGCTTCGGCGCGCGCGACGACCGCTTCGATTCCTGGCATCTGTCGCCAGGGCCGATGCTGCTCGGCGACCCCGACCGCCCGATCATGTTCTACAACGGTGCCACCCATGATGGAACCTGGGGAATTGGCTGGGTGGTGTTCGACCATCCGAACAACCGCGTCCTCGACCGCTGCGAGGAGCCGCTGATCGCGCCGCCCGGTGATGAGGACGGCCGCAACATGGCGTTCGCCGCGTCGCTGATCGACCGGGGCGACCGGGTGCATCTGTATTTCTCCTACAACGACCGAACCTGCCACCGCGCGGTGATCGCGCGGCACGAAGAGGACCGCGCATGAAGATCGTCGCCCTGGAGGAGCATTTCGTCACCGACGAGGTCATGCGGCTGGGCGGCGCGGTCGAACCGCGCTGGCGGGACGCGAGCGCGGCATTCATGCCGCCGGACAGCGACATGGCCGCCCGGCTCCGTGATCTGGGCGACGAGCGCGTCCGGCTGATGGACGAGAGCGGGGTCGACGTGCAGGTGCTGTCGCTCACCACGCCCGGCGTTCAGAACCTGGAACCGGGCGATGCGCGCGACGTGGCGTTTCGCGTAAACGACCTGGTCGCCGCCACAGTGGCGGGACGGCCCGACCGCTTCCAGGGTTTCGCCACGCTGCCGACACCAGACCCGGCCGCGGCCGCGCGCGAGTTGGAACGCGGGGTGACCCGGCTGGGGCTGCAGGGCGCGATGGTATTCGGCCGGACGCGGGATCGCAACGCGGACGCCCCCGAGTTCACCGCCATCTATGAAGCCGCCGCGTCGCTCCGCGTCCCGCTCTACCTCCATCCGCAGGTCCCCGACACGCCGGTGCGCGACAGCTACTATTCGGGGCTGGGCGACAAGGTTGACCTCAACCTCGCGATGGGCGGGATCGGCTGGCATTACGAGACGGGCGTCCAGCTCCTCCGGATGATCCTGTCGGGCGTTTTCGACCGCTTTCCCGATCTTCAGGTCATAACCGGCCACTGGGGCGAGGCCGTGCTGTTCTACCTCGAACGGGTCGATGTCCTGTCGAAGGTCGCGGAGAAGCTCCAGCGCCCGGTGTCCGATTACTTCCGGACCAACGTGCATGTCACGCCGAGCGGCATCTTCTCGCCGCGCTATCTGCGCTGGGCGATCGAGGTCGTCGGGATCGACCGCATCCTGTTCTCGACCGACTATCCCTATGTGTATCAAAGCGACGGCTGGGCGCGCGACTTCCTGGAGACGGCAGAGCTGAGCGACGCGGACCGGAACGCGATCGCGCATGGCAACTGGGAGCGGCTCGTTGCGCGCCGCTCGTGATCTCCGGCACTGGAACGCCGCTGCTGACGGGGCTCGCGCTCGCCTTGACGGTGCTGTTCGTGCTGACGATGGCGCTGGCCAACCGGGACGGAACCAGGGTGGCGGGCGAGTATGTCGGCACGGGCTTCCATCTCCTGCTGCTGCCCATCATCGCGGCGCTGCCGATCGGGACGGTCTGGCAAGGGGCGGGCCTGGCCTGGGTCGTGTGCGACGTGGTCGCGAGCACCGGGCTGATCTGGACGGCGCGCGGCCAGGCCGAGGTCGGCACGGCGCTGTTCACGCCGGTCAGGATGGCGGGGCACCTGTTCGCGGCCGTCTGGATCGCGCTTGTCTCGGCGACGCTGGGCACCGTGGCGCTGGTCGTCGGCCTCGCGCTCGCGCTAGGCTTCGCCGTCTACACCTTGGCGGCGGGTCGGCTGCCGCAAAAGGTGCTCGCGGTGCCGGGGCTGCTGATGGTCGCCTGGCTGCTGCTGCTCGCCGCCCATTTCCAAGCGGCGTGACCGGCATTCCGCCCGGTTTCGCCAGCGAGCCTGGAGAAGCCGCACGACGCTTATCCGCTACCGTCCCGACGTCCAGCCGGACGAGGCCGAAATGCTGAACGAGCTGTCGGCGATCTTCCGCCAGATCCAGGAGAACGTGCTGCGCAAGAGCGGCGATGCGAAGCGCGCGAAGCACTCGAAGGCGACCGCGCTCCTGAGCCCGCGCGTCGCGGGCAGCCGGGAGACGTCCCACGCAAGACTGGGTGCTGGGCGTCCACGATCCTGCCTTCACCGACGGCACGGCGCAGCAGTTCCTGCGGACCTTCCGCTACACCGGGGCCAAGTCGACCTACGTGCCCCAGCCCGCCATCATCACCGTCTCGCGCGCGGCGCGGGGCGTGGAAGCGGCGCTGGAGACGGTGGGAATGGGCAGCGCGCACCTGCGCTTCTTCGGCAAGCCGCCGCCCATCCGGCGAGCGACAGCTATTTCAGCCAGGCCCCGGTCGGCTCCGGCGACTACATCGCTCAGGTCTCCGCCGCGCCGACCGCCGACACGCTGGCGGCGATCGGCGATCCGCGCTTAGACACGAACGACGACGATGGTTCCGCCATTCGATGGAGACGCTGTTCGCCGAACACGGTGCCCAGTTCGACATTCGGGTCCAGCTCTGCACCGACTTCCGGGCGATGCCGGTCGAGGACGCGGGCGTGCCCTGGCCCGAGGCGCTGATCCCGCACCGCACCGTGGCGCGGCTGATCCTGTCGCCGCAGACGGTGTACAACGAAGCGCGGCGGCGCTTCATGGACGAGCGGCTGGCCTTCAACGCGCTCGACGCGCATCGGCCGCTCGGTTCGATCATGCGCGCGCGAATGCGCATTTACATGGAAACGCAAGACTTTCGTCAGGACTCGGACGGCGTGGCACCCGCTGAACCGAAAAGCAACGCCGAGGTGCCGGACTGAATCACTCTCACACACGGAGACTTTCATGACCAATCTCGATCCACGCGACGATTACCTCATCCTCATCAACACCTTCGAGGTGAAGCCCGAGAATGCCGACAGGCTGGTCGACGTCCTGCACGAGGCGTCGGAGCCGATAGGCAAGATGCAGGGCTTCATATCGGCCAATCTGCACGTGTCCGCCGACAAGACGCGCGTCGTCAACTACGCCCAGTGGCGCACCCGCGCGGACTACGACGCGTTTCAGAAGAACCCGGACGCGCAACCGCACATGAAGGAAGCCGCCGATCTGGCGGAGTCTTACGATCCGGTCTTCTACGATCTGCGCTACGTCGTCGGTGCGTCGGGTTCGTAACCGTCGTCGTAAGTCCAGGCACGGGATGCAACCCAAAGGTCGCGGCCGTTAGTAGATCCAGGTGACGGCCTTGTCGGCAAGGCTGTCGAGCACGCCGCGTGTGCGCTGGGGGATCAAGCGACGATCAAGCATCGCCGTATGCACCGCTGTTTCAGGCCCTCGCCAGTTGCGAAGCAGTTCCACTACGCGGCCTGCCCTGAGATCGTCGAGACCGCACCAGGCGGGCAACCAGGCAGTACCCAGACCACTGGCTACCATCGCCCAGATCGTGGTCATGTCCTCGACCACGAGCCGGTTGCGGGGCACGTGACGCACGCTGCCACCGCTATTCGGGTCAGTGAAATGCCACGGCATGAGCTGGCCGGAGCCCGCGTCACGGAAGCCGATCTGATGATGCTCGTGGAGATCAAAAGGCGAGAGCAGGTCGCCCATGGCTTCGAGGTAGCGGGGAGCGGCGCAGAGGATCCAGGGAAAGCTCATGAGCTTCCGCGTGACCAAGCCCGGCTGTCCGTCGGACGCACCCATGCGGATCGCGATGTCGACGCCCTCGGCCGCGAGGTCCAGCTGGGCGTCGTCCACCTTGAGGTCCAGCTCGATCCTGGGATGCGCGCGCAAAAGCGCCGGCAGCTGCGGCGACAGGCACGCGCGGATGAACGGCCCCGGCGCGCTCAGCCGGACGCGTCCCGCGGTGCCCCCGCCCGTCCGGTCAAGCATTCCCTGCAGCTGCTCGGCCTCGCGCAGCAGGTGGCGGGCGCCCTCGATCAGCTTCTCCCCATCCGGTGTGAGCGAAATGGCGTGGGTGGTCCGGTGCATGAGTTTGACACCGTGCGCCTGCTCGAGCCGCGTCACCGCCTTGGACAGCGCCGACGTCGTCGTGCCCGAACGCCGGGCGGCCTCCGAAAAGGAGCCGGCATCCATCACGCGAACGAGATGCAGGATGTTGAGCAGGCTCTGAAGCGAAAGAGGCGTTGCCATGAAGGCAATATAGACCTGCCGGAGCCGCCGCTACAACTCGCTCGCTTGAAATGCGATCTCCAGCCGGAAGGAGACGGTGATGACCGACGAAACCAACCTCGACACCTGGACCACCTATCAGGCCGCATGGTCCGATATCGCCGATGACGAGCGCCGCGCCCTGCTCGTCGAGAGCGTCGATAAGAACTGCGTCTACGCCGACCCGACCGACAGGTGCGAAGGCATCGACGCCCTGATCGCTCATATCGAGGGCTCCCAGAAGAAGATGCCGGGCGCGCGGTTCCGGAACGACAAGTTCCTCGTCCACCACGATCAGGGTCTGTCGGAATGGACGATGTTCGACGGCGAGGGATCGGTCTTCACGACCGGCACCAGCTACGCCCGCTTCGGCGCGGACGGACGGTTGACGCGGATGACCGGCTTCTTCGAGCCGAAACAGCCCTGACCCCCGAACGGCGGAGAACATCCATGCCCACCACCGAGATGACACCCAACGCGCTCGAAGCCGGCGCCGCGACAGGCTCCACCGGCCAGCCGATCTTCATGCTCAACCTGCTGCGCTACAACGACCGCGCCGATTACGGCGACGACACCGACTTCCCGCCATGCTCCGGACGCGAGGCTTATTTCCAGCGCTACGTTCCCGCCTTCGGCGAGCTGGCGGAGGGGACCGGGATCAAGCCCTTCTGGATCGGCGATGTCCTCGCGGGCATCGTCACGCCCGCCGACGAGCGGTGGGACGATGTCGCCATCGTGGAATATCCGAGCTTCGACGCGTTCCGGACGCTGGTCGAGAGCGACGCCTACCAGGCCAAGGCGGACCCGCATCGTTCCGCCGCGCTCGCCGACTGGCGCCTGATCGCCACGAGCAAGGCGGACCTGCCCGGCTGACCCGCGTCGCGAGCCGCCGCATCCTCGCAACCGATAGGATCACCCCATGACCCGCACCAGCTTCGCCACCAAGCAGGTCGAAACGGCAAGGCACCGGACAGCTTGGATCGAGGAGGGGCCTGCCGATGGCGCGCTGATGATCTTCATCCACGGCTGGCCGGAGATCGGCTTGCTGTGGTACGCGCAGATTGATCATTTCGCGGCCGCCGGTTGGCGCTGCGTCGCGCCCGACATGCGCGGTTACGGCGGCTCGTCGTTGCCGACCGACAGCGGAGCCTATGCCGTGCGCGAGCTCGTCGCCGACATGGTCGAGCTGCACGACGCGCTCGGCGGCGAGCCCGCGGTGTGGGTCGGCCACGACTGGGGCAGTCCGGTAGTCTGGGGCATGGCGACCCACCATCCCGAGCGGTGCCGAGCGGTGGCTAACCTGTGCGTGCCCCACATCGCCCGCGGATTCGCGCTGCCGAACCTGGTTCCGCTGGTCGACCGCGAACTCTACCCCGAAGAGAAGTACCCCGTCGGCCAGTGGGACTATTGGCTGCTTCACCGCGAGCATTTCGGCCGCACAGTACGCGTGTTCGAGGCCGATGTGCGAACGACCTTCAGCGCTTCCTATCGCACGGGCGAGCCCCAGGCGGTCGGCAAGCCATCGATGTCGGCCGACATGCGCGCCAGAGGCGGCTGGTTCGGCCCGGCGGGCCCGCCCGCGGTGCCGCGCGACGAAGCGCTGATGCCGCAGGACATCTTCGATGCGCTGGTCACCGCGTTCGAGAAGACCGGCTTCGGTGGGGCCGACGCATGGTACCTGAACGACGCCCTGAACATCGCCTATGCCGCGGAGGCGCCGAACTTCGGTCGGATCGATCTGCCGGTGCTGTTCCTTCATGCCGAGCGGGATACCGTGTGCGACACGGTCCACAGCCGGCTGGCCGATCCGATGCGCGAGGATTGCACGAACCTCACCGAGGTAACGATCGCCAGCGGCCACATGCTGATGCTGGAGCGGCCCGACGAGATGAACGCCGCGGTCGCAAACTGGCTTGCAGCGAAGCACGTCGCGATCTCGAGCTCACACGAACGCGAATGATGCGACGCATGACGGATGAACACATGCCGAAGACTGGAAGGTCTCTTGGGCTGCGTGGCGTACATCGGCTCGCCTCCGAAGCGGTCGTTTCAAAAGGCGGCCGGCATGCACCGAGCACCATACGGTTCATATACGGAATGTCGGGTAGATAGATGGAAACCCAATGGCTTATCACGCTGAGATCGCGGTGTTCTTCGAGAGATATGTTGGTGCATTCGTGCGTAGGGATGCCGATGCATTATGCGAATTATGGGAGCCGGTTGGACTGTTTCCCTCGCCGACCGGAAACTTCGCCATGGATAGGCAGACGTTACGCGACCATTGCGTGACGCTGATGGATTTCTATCGCAAGCAAGGTGTCGTTCAGCCGGTGGGTGAACTGCTCGCCACGACTGAACTCTTCCCGAACGTCGCTGAGGCTCGCATGGCGTACCGCATGCTAGGCGAGGGTGCCGAGATAATCGCGGAGTGGGAGCACTTCTACATGCTGCGCCGTACCGACCAATGGCGAGTGACGTTGACGATCGCCGACGGCGAAATGGCGGCATGGGCCGCACGCGGCGCGCAGCCCTGAAACTTCCAAGCTACTGCACCGCATAGCTCGGGCGTGCGGTGCTTGGGCCGGCGCGTACGCTCGCCATGCGGGCGCTTCCCGCATGACCACGATCCAAGCCGCCCGACCATCCCATGACATGCGGCAACCCCAGTCACGTGCGAGGCCCCTTCCGATCAACGGTCCTTTCCGAGCAAGCCGGCCACACCTGCCAGCGGCAGCTACCGCCACCTGCCTCCCCGAAACCCGCTTGTCTGTTGACCACCAGGCCCTGCCGTTCCACCATCCTGGCTTAGCGTACGTTTTCGACCAATTTCTCACCGGTCCCCAGTAGGTCCAAGCGACGACCGTATCGGCAAGGCTGTCGAGCGCGCCGCGCGTACGCTGGAGGACCAGGCGGCGATCGAGCGTCGCCGCATCCGCCGCCGTCTCGGGCGCTCGCCGTCAGCGGGCGGACACGTCGCGATCCAGTGCGGAGACCAGCATGTCGATGAACCGCCGAACCTTCGGCACCGTGCTCGCGTCGGGCAGCGTCAGCACGTGCAGCGGCAGGGCGGGAGCGGTGTGATCCGGCAGAAGCTGGATGAGACGGCCGACCGCCAGATCCTCGGCAACTATGGGCAACGGCGGCATGATAACACCTATGCCCGCCAGCGCGGCGCTCTGCAGAGCTTGACCGCTGTTGATGCGAAGTCTTCCTCCGACGGGAACGGCGGTCTCCCCATACGGCCCGGTGAGACGCCAGACGCGCGGACCATCGAAAAAGAAGTCGAGGCATTCGTGGGCCGCCAGATCGCTCGCGCGGCGGGGAACTCCGCGTGCCGCGAGATAAGCGGGTGAGGCGCATAGGACGAGTGGCACCGGCGGCAGCGCCCGCGCGATCAGCCCGGAGTCCGGCAATGCCCCGATCCTGATAGCCACATCCAATCTGTCGGTCAGAAGGTCGAGGCGGCGTTCGCCCAACACGAGATCCAGATGCACCTCGGGATGCCGATCCAGGTACGCGGCGGCGATCCGCGGAAGAATCGTCGTTCCGATCGATAGGGGAGCGGTGACCCGCAAAAGCCCTCGCGGTTCCGTCAGCGCGATCGCGGCGCTCGCATCGGCTGCTTCCATCTCGATCAGGATGGATCGGCAACGATCATAATAGCTGCGGCCGAACTCAGTGACGCTCTGCCGGCGAGTGTTCCGGTTCAGTAGCGGCGTTCCCAGGCGCAATTCGAGAAAGCGGATGTGGTTGCCCACCATGGCGGGAGAGATGCTAGCTGTTTGGTCCCGGTAATTGGTGGTGCGGGTTTGACGTGAACCGTTGGGGCG
>CAXTRJ010000110.1:0-8987 GCA_964246585.1 uncultured Sphingomonas sp.
GTCAGGCGCCGGGCGAGCAGCAGGCGCCGATCACGCCCGCCCCGCCGCGCCGCCTTGTTCCGGCCAAGCCCGCGCCCGAGATCGCCGGCAAGACGAGCCTGCTCGATCTGAGCGAAAAGGTGTGCAAATGGCCGCTGGGTCATCCCGGCGAGCCCGACTTCCATTTCTGCGGCGACAAGGTGAACCCGGGTTTCCCGTACTGCGTCGCGCATTGCGGTCATGCGTACCAGGCGCAGCTGCCGAGGCGCGATAGGAGGCCTCCTCCTCCCATGCCCTTTGGCGGGCCGCGCGTTCGCTGATTGCGGGGTGGCTTCGGGACGGGGCGGGGCGCTTGGCACCCCGGCTTTGTTCCGTCATAGCTGAGCCATGCCCGAAGACCTGTTCGCGTCCACCCCAAAGCCTTCGTCCGACTACGACGCCTCCTCAATCGAGGTGCTCGAGGGGCTGGAGCCCGTCCGTCGCCGCCCGGGCATGTATGTCGGCGGCACCGACGAGCGCGCGCTGCACCACCTCGCCGCCGAGGTGCTCGACAACGCGATGGACGAGGCGGTCGCCGGCCACGCGACCCGGATCGAGGTCACGCTGGAGCCGGGCAACCGCCTGACCGTGGTCGACAACGGTCGCGGCATCCCGGTCGACCCGCACCCGAAGTTCCCCGACAAATCGGCGTTGGAGGTGATCCTCTCGACGCTGCACTCCGGCGGCAAGTTCGCCGGTAAGGCGTACGCGACCAGCGGCGGTCTCCACGGCGTCGGCGTCAGCGTCGTCAACGCGCTGTCCTCCGACACCGTCGTCGAGGTCGCGCGCAATCGCCAGCTCTATCGCCAGCGTTTCTCGCGCGGCGTGACGCTCGGCCCCCTCGAACAGCTCGGCCCCACGCCCAACCGTCGCGGCACCTCGGTCGCCTTCACCCCCGACGACCAGATCTTCGGCCCCGAACTGGCCTTCAAGCCCGCGCGCCTCCACAAGCTCGTTCGCTCCAAGGCTTACCTGTTCGCCGGTGTCGAGATCCGCTGGAAATGCGACCCCGACCTCATCAGCGATGACACCCCGGCCGAGGCGGTGTTCCAATTCCCCGGCGGCCTCGCCGACCATCTGCGCGAACAGATCGCCGGCCGCGACTGCGCCACCGCCGACTTCTTCGCCGGGTCGCAGGATTTCCCGGCCGGCGGCGGTCGCGTCGAATGGGCGGTGGCTTGGCCGCTATGGAGCGACGGCAGCTATAGCTGGTACTGCAACACCATCCCGACTCCCGACGGCGGCACCCACGAACAGGGTCTGCGCCAGGCGCTGGTGCGGGGGCTGCGCGGCTTCGCCGACCTCGTCGGGCAGAAAAAGGCCAAGGACATCACCGCCGACGACGTGATGGTCGGCTCCGAGCTGATGCTCTCCGTCTTCATCCGCGATCCTCAATTCCAGAGCCAGACCAAGGACCGCCTGACCAGCCCCGAGGCCGCCGGCCTGGTCGAGCGGGCGATGCGCGACCATCTCGACCACTGGCTCAGCCACAATATGGAGCGCGGCAAGGCGCTGCTGGCCTATGTCCTCGACCGGATGGACGACCGCCTGCGCCGCAAGCAGGAGCGCGAGGTCAAGCGCAAGACCGCGACCTCCGCGCGCAAGTTGCGGCTACCGGGCAAGCTGACCGACTGCTCCGCCGACGATCCCAAGGGCACCGAGCTGTTCATCGTCGAGGGCGACTCGGCCGGCGGATCGGCCAAACAGGCCCGCGACCGCAAGACGCAGGCGATCCTGCCGATCCGCGGCAAGATCCTCAACGTGGCGTCGGCGACCTCGGCCAAGATACTGGCGAATCTGGAGATCGCCGACCTCATCCAGGCGCTAGGGTGCGGCACGCGCAAGGACTGCCTGCCCGACAACCTCCGCTACGAGCGCATCGTCATTATGACCGACGCCGATGTCGACGGCGCGCACATCGCGACGTTGCTGATGACGTTCTTCTTCCAGGAGATGCCCGAGCTCGTCCGCCGCGGCCACCTCCACCTCGCGCAGCCGCCGCTCTACCGCCTGACCGCCGGCGCCAAGTCGCTCTACGCCCGAGATGACGCCCACCGCGCCGAACTGGAACGCACCGCGTTCAAGGGCAAGAAGGTCGAGGTCGCGAGGTTCAAGGGGCTGGGCGAGATGAACCCCGGTCAGCTGCGCGAAACGACGATGGACCCCAAGACGCGCGGCATGCTCCGCATCACTCTGCCGCAGGAGTATGAGGAGCGGGCGGGGGTCAAGGATCTGGTCGACCGCCTGATGGGCAACAACCCCGCGCACCGCTTCGCCTTCATTCAGGAGAATGCGGGGCGGATGGACGAGGAGGCGATCGACGCATGAAGGACGAGGTCAATCCGGCGCTGACCGGCAAGCGCGCCGAGGGCGCGGCGCTGTGGGCGAATGTCGACTGGCGGGACATGGCGACGTTCATCGGGCCCAACGCCGACCGTTTCCACCGTGTGTACGAAAAGGCGCGCAAGCAGGCGATCGAGAAGGGGTCCGGCTTCGCCCAAGGCTGGTCCTGGCCCGCCTTGCTGTTCGGTTTCGCGTGGTTCTTCTACCGCAAGCTGTGGGCCATCGGCGCGGTGTTGCTCGTGCTGCCGATCGCCATCGGTTATTTCTTCCAGTCGAACGGCGCGTCGATCGGGGTCGGCGTCGCGATGGCGATGCTGGCCAAGACCATCTACCTTCAACATGCGGTGTCGCGGATCGCGAAAGCGCGAGCGGCCGGCGGCGGGGAGGCGGAGATCGCGGCGGCGGGCGGCGCCTCGCTGCTCGGCGGCGTGATCGGCGGCGCGATCTGGCTCTTGGTCATCGCCTTGCTTGCCTTCGCGATCGCGAGCGGCGTCGAACCGCCCCGTTGACGCCGACCCGGCAGCCAGTATTACGCGTCGAAAGGGCGGCCCAGCGCGGGTCGCCCTTATTCGTTGGAGGTATGCCCGTGCCTATCACCCCGCTGATGCCCGTCTATCCGCGGTGCGGCGTGCGTCCGGTGCGCGGCGAGGGGGTGTACCTCTACGGCGAGGACGGCCAGCAATATCTCGACTTCGCCGCCGGCATCGCGGTCAACGCGCTCGGCCACGGCCACCCGCATCTGGTGAAGGCCATCGCCGACCAGGCCGCGACGCTGATGCACGTGTCCAACCTGTACGGCTCCCCTCAGGGCGAGCACCTCGCCCAGCGGCTGGTCGACGCGACCTTCGCCGACACCGTGTTCTTCACCAATTCGGGCGCCGAGGCCGTCGAGTGCGCGATCAAGACCGCGCGCCGTTATCATCACGCCGGCGGCAACCCCCAGCGCCACACGCTGATCACCTTTTCCAACGCGTTCCACGGCCGCACCATCGGCACTATTTCGGCGACCGACCAGCACAAGCTCCGCGACGGGTTCGAGCCGCTGCTGCCCGGCTTCGCCTATGCGCCGTTCGACGATCTGAGCGCCGCGCTGGCGCTGGTCGACGACCACACCGCTGGTTTCCTGGTCGAACCGATCCAGGGCGAGGGCGGCGTCCGTCCCGCCTCCGACGCGTTCCTCAAGGGTCTGCGCCAGGCCTGCGACGACCATGGCCTGCTGCTCGTCCTCGACGAGGTCCAGGCGGGCTATGGCCGCACCGGCAAGTTCTTCGCCCACGAACTCCACGGCGTCGTCCCCGACATCATGGCGGTGGCCAAGGGCATCGGCGGCGGTTTCCCGCTCGGCGCCTGCCTCGCCACCGAGGAAGCCGCGCGCGGCATGGTCGCCGGCACTCACGGTTCGACCTATGGCGGCAACCCGCTGGCGATGGCGGCGGGCGAGGCGGTGCTCGACGTCATCCTGGAGGACGGCTTCCTCGACCGCGTCGCGACGATGGGCGACCGCCTGCGCGGCGGGCTCGAGCAGATGATCCCCAACCACGACCATCTGTTCGAGGGTGTTCGCGGCCATGGCCTGATGCTCGGCCTCAAGCTCAAGAGCGACAGCCGCCGCTTCGTCGCCCACCTACGCGACCACCACCAATTGCTGACGGTCGCGGCGGGCGAGAACGTCGTTCGCCTCGTCCCCCCGCTGGTGATCGACGAGACGCATATCGCCGAGTGCGTCGACAAGCTGTCGGCGGCCGCGCGCGTGTACGTGCCGGCGGCGGATGATTGACCGTGGCCTGATCCTCCCCGAGCTATGCTCGGGGAGGGGGACCGCCGCGCGAAGCGCGGTGGTGGAGGGGCGTGTCCAGACGAACCGCTTGCCTCCTTGCCCCTCCACCATGCGTCGCATGGTCCCCCTCCCCGAGACGAGCTCGGGAAGGAATTAAGATGCGCCACTTCCTGAATTTGCGCGACGCCGGCCCCGATGGCGTCGCCGCGATCCTCGTCGACGCGCTCGACCGCAAGGCGGCCCGCCAAGGCTGGCCCAAGGGCAAGCCCGACGCCGACGCGCCCCTCGCCGGCCACACCCTGGCGATGGTGTTCGAGAAGAACTCGACCCGCACCCGTGTCTCGTTCGACGCCGCCATCCGCCAGCTCGGCGGCAGCTCGGTCATCCTCGACGCCGGCACCACGCAGCTGGGCCGCGGCGAGACCGTCGGCGACACCGCCCGCGTCCTCTCGGGCTATTGCGACGCGATCATGCTGCGCACCGACGACCACGCCAAGCTCGAAGAGATGGCCGCGTACGCCACTGTCCCCGTCATCAACGGCCTGACCGACGCGTCGCACCCGTGCCAGATCATGGCCGATCTGCTGACCCTGCTGGAGGCCGGCAAGCCGCTTCCCGGCCTGAAGGTCGCCTGGCTCGGCGACGGCAATAACGTGCTCGCCTCGATCGTCGAGGCCGCGACCCTCATGCGCTTCGACGTCGTCGCCGCCTGCCCGCGGGGGTTCGCGCCCGAGGAGGAGGCGATCGTCGCCGCGTCCGGCCGAGCCCGCGTCGTCGCCTCCCCACGCGAAGCGGTCGCCGGCGCCGACGTCGTCGTCACCGACAGCTGGATCTCGATGGGCCAGCCCCACGCCGAGACCAAGCTCGCCGCGCTCGCGCCCTATCAGGTGACGGCCGCGTTGATGCGCGAGGCCAAGCCCGACGCCGTCTTCCTCCACTGCCTCCCCGCTCACCGCGGCGAGGAGGTGACGGCCGAGGTCATCGACGGCCCGCAATCGCTGATCTGGCCGGAGGCGGAGAACCGCCTCCATGCCCAGAAGTCAATCCTGCGCTGGTGCTTCGGCCAGATCGGTTGATCGGGGGCGTTCAAGCTCCCATTTCCGTCATGCCAGCGTAGGCCGGCATCCCCACTCACGAATGCGCCCGCGCCGCACGAGAGACCCCAGCCTTCGCTGGGGTGACGAGGTAGAATATGGACGAACCGAAAGCCCTGGACCTCGACCGCGCGCTCGCCTTCGCCATCCCGACGCGTAGCGCGCGGGGTCGCATCGTCCGCCTCGGCCCCGCGCTCGACGCGGTGCTCCGGGCCCATGCCTATCCGCCCGCGATCGAGCGCCTCCTCGCCGAGGCGCTGACCCTCGCCGCGCTGGTCGGCTCGACGCTGAAGGACGCGTCGGGCCAGCTGACGATGCAGACCCAGGCCAAGGAGGGCGTCGTCCAGCTCCTCGTCTGCGATTATCGCGGTGGCGAGGTGCGCGGTTATATCCAGTACGACGCCGACCGGCTCGCCGAGGCGCCCGAGCGTCCGTCGCTGTTCGCGCTGTTCGGCCAGGGCTATCTCGCCATCACCTTCGACCTGGAGACGACGCGCGAGCGCTACCAGGGCATCGTCCCGCTCGACGGCGAGACGCTGGCCGAGGCGGTGGAGAATTATTTCGTCCAGTCCGAACAAATCCCCAGCATGGTCCGCCTCGGCGTCGTCAAGCAGCCGGGCGGCGGCACCGTCGCCGGCGGGTTGTTCCTCCAGCACCTGCCCGAGGGCGAGGTCGGCCGCGAGCGCCTCCATACCCGGCTCGACCACCCCGAATGGGAACATGTCGCCGCGCTCGGCGCGACGATGGGCGGCGATGAGCTCGCCGACTCGGGTGTGCCGCTCGAGACTTTGGTGTGGCGGTTGTTCAACGAGGAGGAGAATGTCCGCGTCCTCGCCTCGATCCCGCTCGCCCGCGGTTGCCGCTGCACCCCCGACCACATCGCCTCCGTCCTCGCCAAGTTTCCCGTGGAGGAACAACGCGATATGGCCGATGAGGACGGCCTGATCCAAGTCGACTGCGCGTTCTGCGCCCGCAAGTTCCCCGTCACGATTACCGAGGTCGCAGTTAACGTGCATTAATTACTTGTTAACTATTCGATGCTACCAAGACCCGGTGCTTATTCATGTGGCACGTCTCTCCCTATCGGCTGAAAAGCCACCTCGGGCCGCCTTCGGGCGGCCCTTTCTTTTGGCGGAGGTTGCGCGGGGCGGCATGACCGCCTAGCGGCGACCATCCTATGTCCGCCACGCCAACAGCAGCGGTCGTCCTCGTTTCCGGCGGGCTCGACTCGATGGTCTCCGCCGCGCGCGCGCGCGAGGACGGCCACCGCGTCCTCGCGCTGTCGGTCGACTACAACCAGCGCCACCGCGTCGAGCTGGCCGCCGCCGCCCGGGTCGCCGCCGCGATCGGCGCGGAGCGGCACATCGTCCTGTCGCTCGACCTCTCAGCGTTCGGCGGCTCGGCGCTCACCGCCGACATCGCCGTCCCGAAGGGCGGGGTAGGTGACGGCATCCCCGTCACCTACGTTCCCGCGCGCAACACCATCTTTCTCAGCCTCGCGCTCGGCTGGGCGGAGGCGGCGGGCGCGCGCGACCTCTACATCGGCGTTAACGCGCTCGATTACTCGGGCTATCCCGATTGCCGGCCCGAGTTCGTCTCCGCCTTCGAGGCGCTCGCCAAGCTCGCCACCAAGGCTGGGGTCGAGGGCGAACCGTTCCGCGTCCGCGCGCCGCTCCAGCATTTGACCAAGGCCGACATCGTCCGCGAGGGCGCGCGTCTTGGCCTCGACATGGGGCTCAGCTGGTCGTGCTACGATCCGACGCCGGACGAGCGCCATTGCGGCCTATGCGACAGCTGCCGCCTGCGCGCGAAGGGCTTCGAGGAGGCCGGCGTCCCCGATCCGACGCGCTATGCCGCTACGCCCGAGTGACTGGGCGGTGAGCTACGCCGTCAAGGAGATGTTCCTGACGCTCCAGGGCGAGGGGGTCAACGCGGGTCGCCGCGCGGTGTTCGTCCGCTTCGCCGGCTGCAACCTGTGGACCGGCCGCGAGGCCGACCGCGCCCGTGCCGTGTGCCGCTTCTGCGACACCGATTTCGTCGGGATCGACGGGGCGGGGGGCGGCCGCTTCGCCGACGCGGCGGCGCTGGCGACGGCGGTCGCCGGCCATTGGGGCGAAGGAAAACGCGACCGCTTCGTCGTCCTGACCGGTGGTGAGCCGATGCTCCAGGTCGACGACGCCGCGGTCGACGCGCTCCACGCCGCCGGCTTCACGATCGCGATCGAGAGCAACGGCACGCTCCCGGTCCACCCCGCCATCGACTGGGTCTGCATCAGCCCCAAGGCGGGCAGCACCGTCGTCCAGCGCTCCGGCGACGAGCTGAAGCTGGTCTGGCCCCAGGCGGGCAGTGACCTCGACGAGCTCGAACGCTGGAACTTCCGCCACCGTCTGATCCAGCCACTTGACGACCTGGCGGCGGACGCGAACCGCGACGCGGCGATGGCGCTGGTGATGGCGCGACCGGCCTGGCGGCTGTCGCTCCAGACGCACAAGCTGCTCGGGTTGCGCTGAACCGGCGCAGCCGAGGTCTTTTATTGATGGAAAGCAGCCGTAAATCACGGAGCAACTCCATCTGATAGTGGCGCACCAGATCAGCAGGGGCCATGCCAAAACACGCATTGGTACGGTTCTGAATAGCAGTCTGCTGGCATTGGCAGGTCTCGTTCGTTTCGAGGAACCTGGTAACCCCAGCCACCGTCTACGTGTAATTTAACCGTGATATCGACCCCCCACTCGTGGACGGTCACTAACTGCGGCTTAACGTCCGCTATCGTCGGCGGCCACAGGCTCATCGGAACTCGTGTCCAACCGTTCGGCGGTTTGATGGGATGACGAGCCATTAAAGATCGAGCTTCGTTCTTGATGGCTTGTAGTTTCACGGGATCAGAAACTGGTGAAGTGCAGGCGCTGGGCAATGCAAGGGCTAACGGGATCGCGAGGGCGGCGATGAGGCTTCTTCGCTGATCCATCCTCGGAGTTAAGCACATAGAGGGTATGTCCGCTATTGGGCGATAGCGGGCACCTTCGTCTCTCCAAAAACGCCGACGGAAAGTCAGCGTGTTCCCATCACCGCGCCGCCACACCAATCCCGAGCGGCGGCCAGTTCTGCGCGCCGCACTTCTTGTCGACCCACTGGCCCTTCTTGTTCCAGCACACGGCGTCGAGCCGGGGCAGCGGCACCTGGTCGCGGGTGATGTAGCGCGGGAAGCGCTGCTCGCCCGACGCGACCAGGCTGTTGCGCAGCTCGCGCATCCGGCTCTCCGCCACGTCGCCGAACCCGCCCCGGGCCGCGAAGATCATGTCGCGGCCGATCGCGTGGGCGGTCTGGCAGAACCCGTACTGGCCCGACACCGTCGCGAAGCTTGAATAGGTACGGGTGCCGTACCGGTCCAGCGCGGTCTGGCCGGCGGCCTTGGTCTTCCCGGTCCGGGCGAAATACTTCTCTAGCGTGGCGAACGAGCTTTTCAGCTCGTCCTTGTGATCGGCCAGGATCGCATTGTAGTGGTCAACCGCCAGCAGCGTCGGCTCGAACTGGCATTGCAGCGCCGCGACGTTCAGCGCCGCGCGCATGTTCCACACCAGCCCGGCGCGCAGCTCGGCCGGGGTCGCGCCCGGCAACGGCTCGCCGACGCCAGGCTCGTCGCCCTTGACCGGCGTCCCGGCGATGTCGCGCGACTGCATGTAGAATTGGGCCGCGGCGGGCGTCGCCGCCAGGCCGCCGGCCAGCGCGACCGTGGCCGCCGCCATGTTCAGGGC
>CAXTRJ010000111.1:0-8938 GCA_964246585.1 uncultured Sphingomonas sp.
CGCACGCGCTCTACGCCCGGCTGCGCCGCGCCGCCGCCGCCGGCCACGGCGCGTTGGTCGACACCGGCGCCGCCCGTTTCCTCTGCCTCTCGCCCGAGCTGTTCTTCCAGCTGGAGGGCGACCGCCTGCTCGCCCGGCCGATGAAGGGCACCGCGCGCCGGGGCGACTCGGCCGAGGAGGATCGCCGCCTCGCCGCCGACCTCGCCGGCGACGCCAAGCAGCGCGCCGAGAACCTGATGATCGTCGACCTGATCCGCAACGACCTGTCGCGCGTCGCCGTCGCCGCCAGCGTCGCGGTGCCGGCCTTGTTCCACGTGGAGCGATACCCGACCGTCCACCAGATGGTGTCGGACGTGACCGCGACGCTCGCCGGTGGGCTCGACGCGGTCGACGTGATGGCGGCGCTATTCCCCTGCGGCTCGATCACCGGCGCGCCCAAGATCCGCGCGACCGAGGTCATCGCCGAGGTCGAGGGCGCGCCGCGCGGCCTCTACACCGGCGCGATCGGACGCATCGACGCGGGTGGCGACGCATCGTTCGCGGTCGCCATCCGCACCCTGTCGATCGCCGCCGGGGCGGACCACGCGACGATGGGGCTGGGCTCGGGCGTCGTCGCCGATTCGCGCGTCGACGACGAGTGGGACGAGTGCCTGGCCAAGGCCGCCTTCGTCACCGCCGGCCAGCGCGCGTTCGACCTGGTCGAGACGATGGCGTTCGATCCCGAGGAGGGCATCCCCCTCCTCGAACGCCACCTCGCCCGCATGAAAGGCAGCGCCGACGCCTTCGGCTTCCGCTTCGACCGCCACGCCGCGCGCAACGAGCTGCAAGCCGCGACCTTCCGCTTGCGCTTGGCCAGACGTATCCGCCTGCTTCTGTCGCCATCCGGCGCGGTCGCGGTCGAGACCGCGCCGATGCCGCCAACTTCCACGACACCCGTGACGGTGGCCGTCGCTCCCCTGCCGGTCGACCCGAGCGACTCCCGCCTCCGTCACAAGACGAGCGACCGCGCCTTTTACGACCTCGCGCGCGGCGCCTCTGGCACCTTCGAAGTCGTGTTCACCGACCCCGACGGCTTCCTGACCGAGGGCAGCTTCACCAATGTCTTCGTGCCGCGCGGCGACCGCCTCGTCACCCCGCCGCTCGCTCGCGGCCTGTTGCCGGGCGTGCTCCGCGCCGAACTCCTCGACACCGGCCGCGCGGTCGAGGGCGACCTGACCGCCGCCGACCTCGCCGACGGCTTCTTCGTCGGCAACGCGCTGCGCGGCCTCGTCCCCGCGGTCGTTGCGCGGTCGGCGCCGCCGCGTCTATGACCCCGCCGCCCCTCACCAAAGGTCATGCCATGCACCTGTCCGCCGCGCTCGGCCGCATCAAGCCCTCGCCTACCCTGGGGGTCACGGCCCGCGTCGGGGCCTTGAAGCGCGCCGGGGTCGACGTGATCGGGCTGGGCGCGGGCGAGCCCGACTTCGATACGCCCGACCACATCAAGGAAGCCGGCATCCGCGCGATCCGCGACGGCCGGACCAAATACACCGATGTCGACGGCACCCCCGAGCTGAAGGCGGCGGTGGCGCTCAAGTTCCGCCGCGACAACGGCCTCGACTATGCCCCCGACCAGATCACGGTCAACGTCGGCGGCAAGCACACCCTGTTCAACGCCATGGTCGCGACGCTCGACCCGGGCGACGAGGTGGTGATCCCCGCGCCCTATTGGGTCAGCTATCCCGATGTCGTCCAGTTCGCCGGGGCCACCCCGGTGATCGTGCCCGCCGGCGCCGAGCAGGGCTACAAGCTGTCGCCCGAGGCGCTGGAGGCGGCGATCACCGATCGGACCCGGTGGGTGATCCTCAACTCGCCGTCGAACCCGACGGGGGCCGCCTACACCGCCGACGAACTCCGCGCGCTGGGCGAGGTCGTCCTGCGCCACCCCCATGTCTGGGTGTTCGCCGACGATATGTACGAGCACATCCTCTACGACGGCTTCGCTTTCGCGACGATCGCCGAGGTCTGCCCCGAGCTGTACGACCGGACGCTGACGGTCAACGGCTGCTCCAAGGCGTACGCCATGACCGGCTGGCGGATCGGTTTCGCCGGCGGCCCGGCGCCGCTGATCAAGGCGATCGCCAAGCTCCAGTCGCAATCGACCTCCAACCCCTGCTCGATCGCGCAGGCCGCCGCCGTCGCCGCGCTGGTCGGCGACCAGTCGTTCCTCGCCGAACGGGCGGCGGCGTTCCAGGTGCGCCGCGACCTCGTCGTGGCTGGGCTTAACGGGGTCGATGGCATCACCTGCCCGACGCCCGACGGCGCATTCTACGTTTATCCCGACCTGTCGGAGTTGATCGAGCGAACGACGCCAAAGGGCGTGGCCATCACCGACGATGAGGCGCTGGTCGGGTATCTGCTCGACGAGGCGCGCGTGGCGGCGGTGCAGGGATCGGCGTTCGGCGTGTCGCCGGCGATGCGGATCAGCTACGCCACCAGCGACGACGTGCTCAGGACCGCGTGCGAGCGGATCGGCGAGGCGTGCGCCGCGCTGCGATGAACGGCCCGCCCAGCAGGCGTTAATCTTTACCCCGGTATAGCTCCCTTGAATTCGGTCGGGTCACGCCGACTTGATGGAGCAACGATGCCGCCTGGTCCCTCGTGGGCTGGCGCGGCTTAAAGGTTCAAGGACTCGTCCCATGCGTAACATCCTGAAATCGAGTTTCGTCTGGCAGTTCGCCGGCGGCTTCCTGCTCGGCGCGGTCGGGCTGTTCACGCTTCAGCCGGAGGGCGTCATACCGGCGCCGATGCTCGACACGACGGCCGTCACCGCCGCGCAGCGCTGATGAAGTCTTACCTGATCGGCACCGTGGGGCTGGTCGCGCTTGGCGCGGCGGCGTTGTTCGCGCCCAGGGCCTTGGCCGAGCGCGCGGTGATCATCCCCGCCGCCACGAGCGACGTTCCCGCCGCTCCGGGAATGCAGACCGCGGTGCTCGCGGGTGGCTGTTTCTGGGGGATGGAGGCGGTGTTCGCCCGGGTAAAGGGTGTGCGCGACGTCACCGCGGGCTATGCCGGCGGCACCCGCGAGACCGCGACCTATGACCAGGTCAGCACCGAGCGGACGCGCCACGCCGAAGCCATCCGAGTCACCTACGACCCCCGCCAGGTAAGCTACGCCACGCTGCTTCGCGTCTACTTCTCGGTCGCGCACGATCCGACGCAGTTGAACCGGCAAGGCCCTGACCAAGGACCGAGCTACCGCTCCGCCGTGTTTCCGCAGAGCGCGCGGCAGCGCGACGTGGCGGCGGGCTATATCGCCCAGCTCGGCCAAGCGCGCGTGTTCGGCAAGCTGATCGTGACGCGGATCGAAGCGGGCCAGTTCTTCCCGGCCGAAGCGCACCATCAGGACTTCTTCGACCGCAACCCGCGGCATCCGTATATCGTGACGTGGGACAAGCCCAAGGTCGCGGCGTTCCGCGCCGGCTTCCCGACGATCTCGCGCTAAGATCAGGCGGCGATCGGGAAGCTGAGCATCCGGTCCTCGACCGGGACCAGCGCGCGCGCCGAGCGGCCGACCGCGCGGACGATCTCCGGGTGGTCGACATCAAGCCCGCCGGTCAGCGAGCCGAAGGCCGGCAGCACCAGCTTGGTCGGCGTCGCGACGAAGCAGCGCCGGGCGACTTGACGCCCGCGCACCCTGACGCGCAGCTTGGGATGGAAATGTCCCGACAGTTCGGGCAGCGGCTCGGCCGGGTCGGCTTCATGGCGCAACATGACGCCGTCGACCACCGCCTGATCGACCACCTCGCCGCCGCAACGGTCGATCGCCGGATCGTGATTGCCCGTGATCCAGGTCCAGCGCGTCGACCCGGTCAGCGCGCGCAGCATATCGCGCGCCCGTTGCGGCAGCCGGTCGCACCCGTCGCGATCGTGGAAGCTGTCGCCAAGGCACCAGACTTCTGCGGCGGCGGTCGCGGTCGCCAGCGCGGTCAGGTCGGCCAGCGTCGCGATCGAGTCGTACGGGGGGAGCATCTGGCCGGCTCGCGCGAACCAGCTCGCCTTTTCGAAATGGAGATCGGCGACCAGCAGCGCGCGGCGCGTCGGCCAATATAGCGCCCCACCGGGGAGCGCGCGCCACTCATGACCACCGAACGAAAAGGGAACCATGCGCGGGGCCATGCCCGCGCGAGTCCGCCGGGGCAAGCGTTTAGCCGGCGTAGGCCCTGACCAGGTCGTGAAGGTAATCGCGGCCATCGTAGAGCGACTCGACCCTGATCCGCTCGTTCAGCCCGTGAATGCCGCCGAGGTCGGCATCGAGAAAGATGCCGGGGACGCCGTACACCGGCATGCCCAGCGCGCTGAAGAACACCGCGTCGGTGGCGCCGGTCGACATCAGCGGGACCAGCGGAACGCCGGGAAAGTGCCGCGCGGCGAGCGTTGTCGCCGGTCCGAGGATCGCCGGATCCAGCTTGGGGGGTACCGCGATCGGGCGGACCGGTTGGTTGGCGGTCACCGTCACCTTCGGGCCGGCGAGTTGCTTCAAGGTCGCGAGGGTGCCGTCGACCGTCTCGCCGGGAAAGATGCGGCAGTTTACGTTGGCGGTCGCGCGTTGCGGCAACGCGTTCTCGGCATGGCCGGCGTCGACCAGCGTCACCACGCAGGTGGTCCGAAGCGTCGAGTGCAGCGCCTTGTCGCGGCTGACGATCATATCCGCCGCCTGGTCGGTCGGATCGGCGAGCAGCCGGGTGATCGCCGCGCCCACCTCGCCCGGCATGGTGCGCGCGGTGGCGGCGAAGAAGGCGCGCGTGGTGTCGGTAAAGGTGACGGGAAAACGGTGGCCCTGAACCGCCCGGATCGCGTCGGCGAGCTCGTAGATCGCGTTGGCCGGGATCGGTTGCGAGCTGTGGCCGCCGGGGTTGGTCGCCAGTAAGGTGAAGTTCTGCGCCGCCTTCTCGCCGACCTGCATCGCCAGCACCTGACGCCGGCCGGCGTCGTCGGTGCGCCCGCCGCCGCCCTCGTTAAGCACGAACTCGGCGGCGATCAGGTCGGGGCGTTCGCGCGCGAGATAGTCGGCGCCGTTCCACGCCTTGGTCGTCTCCTCGCCGCAGGTCAGCGCCAGCTTGATCGTCCGCCGGGGCTTGTAGCCGGTCCGCCGGAAGCGGATCATCGCGTCGGCCCAGATCGCCGACATCGCCTTGTCGTCGACCGCGCCGCGGGCGTAGTAATAGCCGCCTTCCTCGACCAGCTTGAACGGGTCGCGCGCCCAGTCGGCGCGCTTGGCCTCGACCACGTCGAGGTGACCGAGCAGCAGCATCGGCTTGGCGCCCGCGTCGCCGCCGGGCAGCACCGCGACGACGCCGCCGTCCTTGGGATGGTCGGGCACCGAGAACAGCGTGATGTCGCGATTCGGGAAGCCCGCCGCCTTGAGCCGAGCGGCGATTTGCGCCGACGCCTGGGTGCAGCTGCCCTCCGACAGCGTCGTATTGGTCTCGACCAGCTCCTTGTAGAGCGAGAAGAACGCCCGCTGGTCGGGGCGGTCCTGCGCCGCCGCGGGTACCGGCGCGGTCAGCGCCGCCGCCAAAGCCAACCACCGCATCACCGTCTCCCCCGATCCCGCGTCACCGTCTGCCCCGGCCCCGGCCCGGTTGCAACGGCCACGTCAGGTCGCGCGGGCGTCGCGCGGCATGAGCAGCCTGACCTCGCGATTGGTGAAGTCGATGTTGACGTGGCGGAACAGGCGGAGCGCGTCCATGCCGAGCAGGATCGCCGGGCGATCCTCCAGGCCGAACTTGCGGAACGGTTCGGCGTCGGCGAACGCGACCGGGAGGTGGGCGAAGGTCACGTCGCCCAGCGTGACGCGCTCGATCCGGGTGTAGCCGGCGATGAGCTTGCCGCCGGTGACGCTGGTCAGCTCGATGTCGCGCATGGCCTGGCGCGAGCCCTCCACGCGGCGGCGCAGCGCCTCGTTGCCCATGCTGACCGCCGAGCCGGTGTCGAGGATCACGCGGATGCGATGGCCGCGAAAGCTCGCGTCGGTGACGACGAGCTGGCCGAACATGTTCTTGGCCTGGACGACGATCTCGTCGCGGCCTTTCGGGCGCGACCGGCGGTTGCGCTTGCTGGACGGGGTCACCGCCATGACCTGCGCGTCGAAGTCGATCGCCAAGGCATGGCCCTGGAGCGTGTCGATGCCGAGGATGCCGGGCGCGCCCATGTGGACCGCCTCGAGCGCGGGCGCCTCGATCCGCTCGCCGCCCAGCGTGCTGACGCTGAGCGACGGGATCATCACCGTGCCGACGTTGCTCGTCTCGGTCATCGCGGTCAGCCGGACGGTGCGGCCGCGCGCGAGGCCCAGCGTCGCGGCGAGCTCTCGCGAGATGACGGTGCGCTGCGCGCCGGTGTCGATGATGAAGCGGAACGGGCCGGCGCCGGCGACCGATACGGGAACCGTCATGCGGCGCTCCTCGGTGGCGAAGCCCAGTTGCTCGCCGACGGGGGCGGGTTCGGGCACGTCCTGCGCGATCGCGGCGGCGGCGAGCGAGAGCAGCGGCAGGGCTGACCAGATACGCATGACCGGGAGGGTGCGCCCGATTCGGACCCTTGGCAAGCTAATCGACCCGCATCGCCTCCGCCGCGAGCGCCTCCGCCTCGACCAGCAGCGCGTCGTCGGCGGCGCCGGTCGCGACGCGCTCGCGGCCGATCAGGACCAGCACCGGGACGGCGAGCGGGGAAACGCGGGGCAGGTCGACATGGAGCATCGTGTCGGCCGCGCGGTCGAGCAGATGGGCGAGGCGGCCGACATCGGTCATCCGGGCGCGGGCGTCGTCCCAGGCGGCTTGGAGAAGAAGATGAGTGGGCTCGTAACGGCGCAGCACGTCGTAGATCAGGTCGGTCGAGAAGGTCACCTGCTTGCCCGTCTTGCGCTTGCCGGGGTGCTGGCGCTCGACCAGGCCGCCGATCACGGCGACCTCGCGGAAGGCGCGCTTCAGGAGCGCCGAACCCTGCACCCAGTCGACGAACTCGTCCTTGAGGATGTCGGCGGAGAATAGCGACGCGGGGTCGGTCACCGGCTCCAGCGAATAGGTCGCCAGCGCATAGTCGTTCGACACGAAGCCGAGCGGCTTCAACCCCTGCGTCTCCATCCGGCGGGTGATCAGCATCCCGAGCGACTGGTGCGCGTTCCACCCTTCGAAGCTGTAGGCGACCATGTAGTGGCGGCCCTCGCGCGGGAAGGTCTCTACGAGCAACTGGCCGGGGCGGGGCAGGACCGAGCGGCGGGCCTGGATCTCCAGCCATTCGCGGACATCGTCGGGGAAGCGCGGCCACTGCGACGCGTCGGCCAGGAAACCGCGGACGCGGTCGGCGAGGTTGGTCGACAGCGGCATCCGTGACCCGCCATAGGTCGGGATGCGCGCCGGCTTCGACGTGGCGCGGACGATCAGGTCTTCGAGGTCGATCTTCTCGACCTCCAGGCTCAAGCCGGCGAAGAAGAAGGTGTCGCCGTGGCTGAGTTGCGAGGCGAACGCCTCCTCGACGCGGCCGAGCTTGCGGCCGTTCCTGAAGCGGACGTCGAGCATCGTCGCTTCGACGATGATGCCGGCGTTGAGGCGGTGTTGCGTGACGAAGCGCGGGTGGCTGACGCGCCAGGTGCCGCCTGGATCCTGGGTCAGCCGCTTGAAACGGTCGTACGCCTTGAGCGAATAGCCGCCGTCGCTGATGAAGCCGAGGACGCGCTTGAAGGTCTCGGTCGGCAGCGCCGAATAGGGTAGCGCGGAGCGGACCTCGTCGAGCAAGGCGCCTTCCGTGAACGGCGCGGCGCAGGCGCAGGCCATGACGTGTTGCGCCAGCACATCGAGCGCGCCGGGGCGGAACAGGTCGGGGTCGAGCTCGCCCGCCTCGACCGCGTCGAGCGCGGCGCGGGCTTCCAGATATTCGAAGCGGTTGCCGGGGACGAGGATCGCCTCCGACGCCTCGTCGAGGCGGTGGTTGGCGCGGCCGATCCGCTGGAGGAGGCGCGACGAGCCCTTGGGCGCCCCCATCTGGATGACGCAGTCGACATCGCCCCAGTCGACGCCCAAGTCGAGCGACGCGGTGGCGACGAGGGCGCGGAGCTTGCCGTCGGCCATCGCCTGTTCGACCTTGCGCCGCGCCTCGCGGGCGAGGGAGCCGTGGTGGACGCCGATGGGGAGGCCCATCGTGTTCACCTTCCATAAGTCCTGGAAGATGAGCTCGGCGAGGCTCCTGGTGTTGCAGAAGACGATCGACGTTCGGTGCAATTCGATCTCGGCCATGACCTGTTCGGCGGCGTAGCGTCCCGAATGGCCCGACCAGGGGATGCGGTCCCGCGGCAGAAGAATGGCGATGTTCGGGTCGGCGCCGGGTTCGCCCCGCACCGCCGTGACCGCGTCGATGTCGCCGTCGGGGGCGAGCCAGGCGCGGTAGCCGTCGGGATCGGCGACGGTCGCCGAGAGCGCGACGCGGCGCATCGCCGGGGCGATCCGCTGGAGCCGCGCCATGCAGAGCGAGAGCAGGTCGCCGCGCTTGCCGGTGGCGAAGGCGTGGACCTCGTCGACGATGATCGTCCTGAGCCCGGCGAACGTCGTGGCGCTGTCGGGGTAGCTCAGCAGCAGCGACAGCGACTCAGGCGTGGTCAGCAGGATTTGCGGCGGCTTGATCCGCTGGCGCGCCTTGCGGTCGGACGGCGTGTCGCCGGTGCGGGTCTCGACGCGCAGGTCGAGCGCCATCTCCTCGATCGGAGTGAGCAGGTTGCGCTGGACGTCGACCGCCAGCGCCTTCAACGGCGAGACGTAGAGCGTGTGGAGCCCGTCGGCGGGCGACTCGATGAGTTCGACCAGCGTCGGCAGGAAGCCGGCCAGCGTCTTGCCCGCGCCGGTCGCGGCGACGAGCAGCGCGTGGCGGCCGGCGCGCGCCTCGGCCAACATGGCGAGCTGATGCCGGC
>CAXTRJ010000112.1:0-5425 GCA_964246585.1 uncultured Sphingomonas sp.
GCTCGGCGGTGAAGCGGCGGCGCGTCAGCGTGACGAGCGCGGCCAGCGCGCGGGCTATTTCGCGTAACGGGGTGCGCAGCAGGGTGGTCAGCACGGTGCCGCCGCCGACGATGGCGAGGGCGATAGGGTCTAGGAAGGGGCCGAGCTGGTCGGGGGTCATGCGTAGGTTAGTGCAAGGGGCGGGCCAAATGACTCGTAGGACTTTGATAGCATCCCAGCATGCCAATCCACCCCGGCGAAGGCCGGGGTCCAGTCACGGGCCGCCCGATCTTGATCGCGAGACCGACGTAACTGGGCCCCGGCCTTCGCCGGGGTGAATGCTGGACGGGCGAGCGTCCTTGCCGGTCGGCGACAGTGCTTGCCGGCCACCGGCAACCGATTGCCGCTCCCGCCGCGAATAATCGGAGGCTTGTCCCGTGCCGCACTTGGCACACCCTTTGCTTATCTCCCCGCGCATACTCAGCGGGAGCGAGACACGGTGGCAGGCGACAGCCTATTCGGGGTTCATGGGGCGGCACTGGCGGTGCGGTCGCAGCGCATGGGGCTGCTCGCGTCGAACATCGCCAACGCGTCGACGCCCGGCTTCAAGGCGCGCGACGTCGATTTCCGCGAGGCGCTCGCCGCGGTGGAGAGTGACGGCGGCGACGGCTTCGCCGAGGCCGTCCGTTTCCGCGTCCCGACGCAGCCGTCGATGGACGGCAACACCGTCGAGCTCTCCGCCGAGCAGACCGCCTTCGCCGAGAACGCCGTCCAGTACCAGACGACGCTCTCCTTCCTGAACGGCCGCATCGGCCAGCTAACCCGCGCCCTGAGAGGCGAATAAGAATGTGGGGCGAATGATGGCCGACCAGCCGATGACGATATTCCAGGTGGCCGGGCGCGCGATGTCGGCGCAGCTGGTCCGCATGAACACCACCGCGTCGAACCTGGCCAACGCCGGCGGCGTCGCGGGGTCGGCCGACGCCGCCTACAAGACGATGAAGCCGGTGTTCCGCACCAGCTTCGACCGCGCGACCGGGCTCGCCACCGTCGATGTCGAGCGTATCGTGACGGCGGGCGAGGCGCCGACCCGGCGTCACGACCCGTCCAACCCGCTGGCGGACAAGGACGGCAACGTGTTCGACGCCGCCGTCGATGAAACGCGCGAGCTGGTCGACATGATGGAGACCGCGCGGACCTATCAGAACAATGTCGAGGTGATGCAGACCGCCAAGTCGCTCATCATCGACACGCTGAAGCTGGGACGCTGACGGTGGCCGCGTTCGACACCACGCTAGCCACCCTCGGCATCGGTCGCGCGACCAGCGCGGCGACGGTCCAGTCCGCCGCCAAGCAGACGCTGGGCCAGGATGATTTCCTGAAGCTGATGACCGCGCAGCTGAAGAACCAGGATCCGTTCGACCCCGTCGACAACACGCAGATGGTCGCGCAGATGGCGCAGTTCTCGTCGCTCGCCGGCATTTCGGAGATGAACGGGACGCTGAAGGGCATCGCCGACAAGCTCGGCTCGACGACCGCCGCCGAGGCGCTCGGCTATGCCGGACGCACCGTGCTGGTCGAGGGCGCCACCGCCTATGGCCGAGCCTCCGGCGGCATCGCCGGCGCGGTCGAGCTCGACGCCGACGCGACGGACGTCACCTTGCAGATCGCCGCCGCCGACGGCACGGTGCTCGACACGCTGTCGCTCGGCGCGACGGCCAAGGGCACCGCGACGTTCGACTGGGACGGCAAGACCGCGGGCGGCGAGGACGCCGGCGGCGGACCGTTCACCATCACCGCCTTCGCCCGCTCGGGCGTCGCGCCCGTCACCAGCCGCGCGCTGGTGTGGGCGCCGGTCCAGTCGGTCTCGACCACCACCGGCGTCGCCGTCCTCACCTTGCCCGGCCTCGGCCAGGTTCCCGTCACCGCCGTCCGCCAGGTCGGCTGAGTCATTTTTCAGGAGTAATCCCCATGTCCTTTTACACCTCGCTCAGCGGCCTCAAGGCCTCGCAGACCGAACTCTCGACGATCAGCCACAACCTCGCCAACGTCTCGACCAACGGCTTCAAGAAGAGCCGCACCGAGTTCGCCGACGTGATCGCGTCGTCGGTCTCGCTCAACCCGACCAAAATGGTCGGGTCGGGCACGGTGGTGCAGGCCAACCGGCAGCAGTTCGGCCAGGGCAATTTGGTCCAGTCGGCGTCCAGCCTCGACCTCGCGATCACCGGTGACGGGTTCTTCGCGGTCAAGCCCGACCTGGAGGGGAACAAGGTCAACTATACCCGCAACGGCGGCTTCCTGGTCGACGCCAACCGCTACGTCGTCGATGCGCAGGGCGCGCATATGCAGGTCTATCCGGTCGACGGGTCGGGCACCGTGGTCGCCACCGGACTCGACGGCACCGACAGCCTGCAACTGCCCGCGACGAGCGGCATCGCGACCGCGACCAGCAAGGTGGCGATCTCGCTCAACCTGTCGTCCAGCTCGCCGGTGCCCGCGACCGCGACCTTCGACCGGTTCGACCCGACCAGCTACAACCAGTCGACCCAGACCACCGTCTACGACGCCGGCGGCAACCCGCAGGTGATGACAAGCTATTTCAAGCGCGACACCATCGCGTCGGCCGCGAGCCCGACTAGCAACTGGTCGGTGTACAGCTTCGTCGGCGGCACCCAGCTGACGACGGGCGGCGCGGAGAGGGCGACGCTGACGTTCGACAATGGCGGCCGGATGACCGCGCCGGCCGCGGCGGTCGGCTATGACGAGTTCACCCCCAATGGCGCGGCGGAGGCGCAGCAGATCGCGCTCGACTTCGGCGCCGCGACGACCCAGTTCGCGTCGCCGTTCAACGTCGCCGCGCGCAGCCAGGACGGCAAGGCGATCGGCCAGCTGGAAGGCGTGACGGTCGACGAGAAGGGCCTGGTCAAGGCGAGCTTCTCCAACGGCGACACGCAAATCCTGGGCAAGGTCGCGCTGGCCAACTTTTCCAATCCGTCGGGGTTGCGCCAGCTGGGCAACAGCTATTGGTCGTCGACCGGCCTGTCGGGCTCGCCGTCGCTCGGCGCGGCGGGCGAGAAGGGGCTGGGCAACCTGATGTCGGGGACGATCGAGCGATCGAACGTTGACATCACCGAGGAGCTGGTCGGGCTGATCGCGGCGCAGCGCAATTTCCAGGCGAACGCAAAGGCGCTCGACACCTCGGGCCAGCTGTCGCAGACCATCTTCAACATCCGCAACTGATCGCGGGGGCCGGGCAGGACATCTGAATGGACAAGCTGGTCTACACCGCGGCGACGGGCCTGCGCGCGCACATGGCGGCGCAGGCGGCGATCGCCAACAACATGGCGAACGCGTCGACGACGGGCTTCCGCGCCGACCGCGTCGTGTTCGACCGGCTGGAGCTGAAAGGCGGGGGCGCCTCGTTGGAGGTGCGGTCGCCGACCTCGGAGGAGGTGACCGACGCCGACCGTACGGCCGGCGCGATCCAGCAGACCGGGCGTCCGCTCGACATCGCCGTCACCGGGGGCGACGCGTGGCTGGCGGTGCAGGCCGCGGACGGATCGGAGGCGTACACCAGGCGCGGCGACCTCCAGGTGTCGCCGTCGGGCGTGCTCGAGACCGGCGACGGCTTCATCGTCATGGGTCAGGGCGGCCCGATCACGATGCCGCCCGCGCAAAGCGTGTCGATCGCCGCCGACGGAACGATCTCGATCGTCGCGCCAGGCGGCGATCCCAAGGCGCCGCAGCAGGTCGACCGGCTGAAACTCGCCTCGACCCGGGGCAGCGACACGGTCAAGGGCCTCGACAATCTGCTCCGCGTTCGCGGCGGCGGGGCGTTGCCGGCCGACATGGACGCGACCGTCACGGCGGGCGCGCTGGAGAGCTCAAACGTCAACATGACCCAGGCGCTGGTCGACATGATCGAGAACGGCCGCGCTTACGAGGTGCAGGCCAACCTGCTCAAGGAAGCCCGCACCATGGACGAATCGAGCGCCTCGCTGATGCGCCTGCCGAGCTGACGGCCTCGGCCGTTGTCACTGACTGGGTGACCGGAGAAGCTCGGTGGGTCGTGAGTGGTCGCGGGCTTACAGTTGGTGCCAGAACACGAACAGCCGAACCTGACCCGCTTCCGCGCGAGCAATGCCGAGGTTCAGCGACTCCACGCCATCGGCCCAAGGCAACTGGGCCGTTTTCAAGGCCGCGGCTTCGCCGGGTTTCCAACCATCTTCGTCCGAACCAAGATGGAAGTTGTCATCCTCGGAAAAGATCGGCTGATCCGATCCCTTGTCGACAAGTCGCGATTGGACGATTTTCCAATCGGCCTCGTCCAAGACCATTATCAGACGGGCCGCGTCGTCCCGGCCAGGCATCTGCTCGGCATATTCGACGCGAGCCGAGGAGGGTAGGCTTAGCCCTATCCTTTTCAGGATGGCCGAGCTCGCAACGGTTTCGCCATTTGTAGCCACTTGCGTTCTCTCTTGTGCCGGCGACATCCCGCATCCCGGGAAGGTTAGGAGCATGAGGACGGCGATCCATCGTTTCATGTTACGCATCATCGTCCTTGGCGTGTCAGAATAGTCGACTTGTCCGGCGCGCCGAAATCACCATCCCACACCAGCTTGCGCTTGATTGAACCGAAGCAGTCGAACTCGCGCGCTTCGCTGATGCGCCTGCCGGGCTGACGCGCGGAGGTCGCCGGCACGTCTGCTCCTGGCGACTCGGTAGCTTCAACACCGCTGTTGATGGTCGATCGTGAAATCGTCATCTTGGATCGGCAAAGGCGGTCGCCAAGGAGGTAGGCTCCGGCAATCCTCCCCCGCCAGGGGGAGGTGGCACGCGAAGCGTGGCGGAGGGGGAGGAGGGCGGTCACCTCTCCGGGCGATCTCGCCGATCTATCGCGATCGCAATGATCTCTCGCATCACGCCGTCTAGGTTCGACAGCACATCCCGGGCCGCGTAGCGCAGTACGCAAAGGTCGCGCTCCCGCAATCACGCGTCCCGCACCGCATCACGAACCGGCCGGTCTCCGGGCTCATGCGCTTCTCCGTCCACCTCGATCACGAGCTTCGCTGGAGCGCAGTAGAAGTCCAGCACGAAGTGGTTGCCCGCCGCATGCTGCTTGCGGAAGCGCAGCCCAGCGTCATTCTGTCGAAGCGCCAGCCAGAGGGCGATTTCGGGTGGCGTCATCTCGCGGCGCAGGCGCTTGGCATTGCGCCGGCTGTCTTCCGAGCCTTCGAGGCGCATCGCCGTCCTCCCCCTCCGTCAGGCTGGCGCCTGCCACCTCCCCCTGGCGGGGGAGGATCGTAGAGCCGTTCACTGCCCGCCGGCAATCCGTTGCCGCTTGCCACCTTTTCCCTGCCGGTGCTTGCCGCCACCATCCTGCGACGACGCTCACCGCCCCCGCATCTGCCGCTGGCACGACCCTTGCTATAATCCGGCTAACGAT
>CAXTRJ010000112.1:5435-8700 GCA_964246585.1 uncultured Sphingomonas sp.
GAAGCCCGCACCATGGACGAAGGCGGCGCGTCGCTCCTGCGCCTGCCGAGCTAGAAAGGAACCAAGCCCATGTCCTCTTCCGCCATGCACATCGCGCGTACCGGGCTCGACGCCCAGGATACGCGGATGCGCGTCATCTCGAACAACCTCGCCAACGTCAACACGACCGGGTTCAAGAAGGACCGCGCCGCGTTCGAGACGCTGGCCTATCAGGTCGTCACCGCGCCGGGCGCGCAGTCGACCTCCGAGACGCGCTACGCCACCGGGCTCAACCTCGGCACCGGCGTTCGCGTCCAGGGGACGGCGCGGATCGACACGCAGGGGTCGATGCAGACGACGGGCAACAGCCTCGACCTCGCGCTCGACGGCGACGGTTACTTTCAGGTGCAGCTGCCGGGCGGGCAGCTCGGCTACACCCGCGCCGGCAATTTCTCGCGCTCGGCCGAAGGCTTGATGGTGACCAGCGAGGGCTATCAGGTGATGCCCGGCATCACCGTGCCCGAGGGCGCGACCGCGATCACCATCGGCACCGACGGCACCGTGTCGGCGTCGGTCCCGGGCCAGGCCGAAGCGACGCAGATCGGCCAGATCCAGGTCGCGAGCTTCGCCAATGGCGCGGGGCTCCAGGCGACCGGCGACAATTACCTGATCGAGACGGCGGCCAGCGGCGCGGCCAATCTGGGCGTCGCCGGCGAGAATGGTCGCGGCCGGGTCCGCCAGGGGATGCTGGAGGCGTCCAACGTCAACGTCGTCGAGGAACTGGTCGACATGATCGAGACGCAGCGCGCCTACGAGGTCAATTCGAAGATGATCTCGGCGACCGACGACATGCTCAAATACGTCAACCAGAACATCTGATGCCAGCGCGCAACCTCCTCCGCACCGCCCTGCCGCTGGCGATCGTCATCGGCCTGGCGCTCCCCGGTCCCGCCGACGCGCGGCTGTTCGGCAAGAAGAAGCCGGCGGAGGACTTCACCGTCCACCGCCCGCCGGCGGCGCCGCCGCCGCCCGTCGCCGCGCCGGCCGACGGCGCGATCTTCCACGCCGCCGGCGGTTACGCCGCGCTGTACGAGGGCTGGCGCGCGCGCCGCGTCGGCGATCCGCTGACGATCGTCCTGGTCGAGCGTACGGCGGCGTCGAAGTCGTCGGGATCGAAGCTCGATGCGGGTGGCGGGTTCGGCATCACCCCGCCGTCGACCGGGTCGCTGAACCTGTTCAACCCGTCGGACGCCAGCGTCAGCGGCCGGCGCAATTTCGGCGGCGTCGGGACCGCCGACCAGGCCAACTCGCTGTCGGGCGAGGTTTCGGTCACCGTCGCCGAGGTCTACGCCAACGGCACCATGCTGGTGCAGGGTCAGAAGCGCGTGACGCTCAACCGCGGCGACGAGTTCGTCCGGATCAAGGGGCTGATCCGCATGGCCGACGTCGACGCCAACAACCGCGTGCCCTCGACTCGCGTGGCCGACGCGCAGATCAGCTACACTGGCAAGGGCGATGTCGCGCGGGCGAGCCGCCAGGGCTGGTTGAGCCGGTTCTTTCAGGTGGTGAGCCCGTTTTGATGACCTTTCGCACGTTCCTCCTCGCCCTCGCCGCCTTCCTCGCGACAACCCCCGCCCACGCCGACCGGGTCAAGGATCTCGGCGCGTTCCAGGGCATCCGGTCCAACCAGCTGACCGGCTACGGCATCGTCGTGGGCCTCCCCGGCACGGGCGACGACAATCTCGAATACACCGTCCAGTCGCTGAAGGCGGTCGCCTCGCGCTTCGGGTTGCAGCTTCCCCCGGGAGCCAATCCGGCGATGAAGAACTCGGCGGTCGTGCTGATCACCGCCGACCTCCCCGCCTTCGCCAAGCCCGGACAGCGATTGGACATCACCGTCGCCTCGATGGGCAAGGCCAAGTCGCTTCGCGGCGGCAGCCTGATCCTCACCCCGCTGCTCGGCGCCGATGGCCAGGTCTACGCCATGGCGCAGGGCAACCTCGCCGTCGGCGGCCTAGGCGCGGAAGGCGCGGACGGCAGCCGCATCGTCGTCAATATCCCCTCGACCGGCCGCATCCCCGAGGGCGCCACCGTCGAGCGCGCGGTCGCGACCGGGTTCGAGGCGACGCCCAATCTCACCTTCAACCTGGCCCGCGCCGATTTCACCACCGCGCAGAACGTCGCCGGGGCGATCAACCGGCTGCTCGGCGTCGGCACCGCCCAGGCGATCGACGCGGTGTCGGTGGCGGTGCGCGCGCCGCCCGGCGGCGACGTTCGCGCGACGCTGATGTCGACGATCGAGAACCTCGACGTCGTATCCGCCGAACCATCGGCCAAGGTCATCGTCAACGCCCGCACCGGCACCGTCGTGATCAACTCGGCGGTCCGCGTCGGCGCGGCGGCGGTGACGCACGGCAAGCTGACCGTTCGCATCGACGAGGACCAGCGCATCGTTCAGCCCGAGGGGCTCAGCGACGGCGTCACCGCGGTCGAGCAGCAAAGCGGCGTCGCGATCGAAGAGGAGCGCCGCCCGATGTTCCTCATCAACCCCGGTCCCAAGCTCGCCGACGTGGTCAAGGCGGTCAACGCCATCGGCGCGTCGCCCGCCGACCTCGTCGCGATCCTGGAAGCGCTGAAGGAAGCCGGCGCGCTCAAGGCCGAGTTGATCGTCCTGTGACGCCGCTCGCCTCCGCCACCGGCATCGCTTCCGACACCAGCCGCCTCAAGTCGAAGGAGAACCTCGACAAGGCCGGGCAGCAGTTCGAATCGGTGTTCATCGGCATGATGCTGAAATCGATGCGCGCCGCGTCGCTTGGGCAGGGGCTGTTCGATTCGAAGGCGCTCGACACCTTTCGCGACATGCAGGACGGGCAAGTGGCGAAGGCGATGAGCGAGCACGCCCCGCTCGGCATCGGCCGGGCGATGACCGACTTCCTCGCCAAATCTCAACCAGACCTTAACCCGGCGGCGTCAGAACCGCCGAAATGAGCGACCTCCTGTCGATCGGCGCCTCGGGCGTCCGCGCCTATCAGACCGCGCTGACGACGACGTCGGAGAACATCGCCAACGCCGGCACCGCCGGCTACGCCAGGCGCACCGTCAGCCTGCGCGAGGTCGTGGCGACCACCGGCGGGCTGACCGCGCGTCCGCTGGGTAACGGCCAGGGCGTCGTCGTCGACGGGATCGCGCGCGCCGCCGACGCATTCCGCACCGCCGCCGTCCGCACCGCCGGGGCCGACCTCGCCAAGACCGAAGCGGGCGCGGTGTGGCTGGAACGGATCGAGGG